>CAZGBV010000065.1:0-11198 GCA_964523985.1 uncultured Paraprevotella sp. | reverse complement strand
CCGTCTGCTCCTACGGGCGGGACAGGGAGGAAGCCTTGAAGCGCTCCTTCAGCGGGGCGCGGAAAATCCGGTTCGAGAAGGCGTATTTCCGCTCCGACATCGGGCAAGACCTATGACGGGCAAGTTCCGCGACAAGGTGGCCGCGAGCGGCTTCACGCTACCCGCGGCGGCTGTCCTCGCCACGTTGCTGTGGTGCGCGGAAGGGATTTTCACGCCGAACCGCCTGTGGGGATGGGCGGCGTGCGGCTTGACGGCCTACGTCTGGACGGAGACCGACAACGTCCATTCGCTCATTCGCATCCGTAGTCTGCTGACACCGTCCGTCTATCTGCTGACGGCCGGGTGCATATTCAGCCTGCACCCCTTGCAGGACGGTCTGGTTGCGTCCTGCCTCATGGCGGCTTCCTATTACCTGCTGTTCATGTCCTACCAACGCACGGAAGCCGCAAGCCCCCTCTTCCATTCGTTCCTCTGCCTCGGCATAGGCAGCCTGCTTTTCCCGCAGTTGCTTTTCTTCGCCCCGTTCTACCTCTGGTACGCGGCGGCTTACCTCCGTTCGCTGGCATGGCGCACGTTCTGGGCGGCCGCGGTGGGACTGGCCCTGCCCTATTGGTTCGCCGCCGGGTATTGCCTTTGTGCGGGGGACTTCGACTGGTTCGCCGCACATTTCCGCGACCTTGCCCTCGTCCGCCCCGTGCACCGCGGAGACTACCTGCTTCCCGGTCTCCTGCAAATCGGCGCGGCGGGGCTGGTGACGGCCTTTTCCGTTGTCGCGGCCTTGCACTGTGCGTTTACCGGATTCGACGACAAGATGCGCACGCGGATGTTCATGAACCTCATCCTCGCTCAGGAACTGCTCATCGTGGCGTTCATGGCCCTGCAACCCGTTCATTTCCAAGTATTGCTCTGCTTGTTGGCCATGAACTCCGCTCCCATCCTGTCGCATTACTTCGCCTTGGCCGGCGGAAGGTTCGCCGACGTGGCATTCGCGCTGTTCCTGTCCTTGTCCGCGGCTTTGTCCCTCTTGAACGTACTGAACGCATGGACGCGGTGGTTGATTTTCTGATGCGGTACGGCTACGGGGGTATGTTCCTGGCCGCGTTTCTGGCCGCCAGCGTATTCCCGTTCAGTTCCGAAGCCGTCATGGTAGGCTTGCAGGTAGCCGGGCTCGACCCGCTCCTGTTGCTGGCGTATGGCACCGTGGGCAACGTAGGCGGCAGTATGTTCAATTACTGCGTGGGGCGGCTCGGGCGCGTGGAATGGATAGAGAGATACCTGCACGTGAAGCGCGAAAGAGTGGAGAAGGCCCGCCTTTGGATGGAACGGAAAGGCGCATGGGTGGGCGGCGTTCTGTGCGTGATTCCCGTCGTCGGCGATGCCATATCCGTCGCGCTGGGCTTCATGCGCGCCAACTGGCTGATAAGTTTGGTTTCCATCACCGTCGGGAAGTTGGTGCGCTATGCCGTCCTGATTTATACAGTTTCCTTATTCTGATGAAAGCGAAACCTACACGCCTCTTCCCGCCTTGCCTGTTCGCATGGCTCTGCTTCCTTTCCGGATGCGGGCCTTCCGGCCATGCGGGCGGCGACGGGCAGCGGCCTGTCATCACCGTGTCCGTGGAACCGTTGCGCTACGTGGCGGAACGTGTCGCGGGCGACGGCTTCCGCGTGGAAACGCTCGTGCCGAAAGGCGGCAACCCGGAAATTTACGAGCCGACGCCCGGGCAGATGGCGAGCCTCGGGCAGAGCATGACCTGCTTCGTGGTGGGCGGCTTGGGCTTTGAAAGGGCGTGGGAGGACAGGCTCCGAAAAATGTCGCCCGGAGTGCCTTTCGTTCGGGTCTCGGAAGGCATCGGATCCGCCACGGCGGACGGGACGGAGGACGAAGCCGACCCGCACGTGTGGACGTCGCCGACCTGCATGAAGGCCATCGCGCGGAACGTCTGTGCCGCGCTCTGCAAGGCCGACACCGCCCATGCCCGCCTTTTCCGGCGGAACCTGCGGCGGACGCTGGCCGTCCTGCAAGCCGCGGACGACAGCATCCGCGCCCTCGTGGACGGCACGCGCACGAAGGCGTTCCTCATCTACCACCCCGCGCTCACCTATTTCGCGCGGGATTACGGATTCACGCAAATCGCCATGGAGGCCGAAGGAAAAGAGCCGTCACCGGCACGGCTCGCCCGGATAGTGCGCCTTTGCCGGGAAAAGAAAGTCCGCACCGTGTTCGTCCAGCGGGAGTTCGACCGAAGGAACGCGGAACTCGTCGCCAAGGAAACCGGCACGCGCCTCGTGGAAATCAACCCGCTCTCGTACGACTGGGAAGAAGAAATGCTGAAAATAGCCCGCACACTGCACGCGCAATGAAAGAACCTCTCATACGGCTGGAAAACGTCCAAGCGGGATACGACGGGAAGCAAGTGCTTCGCGACATCAACCTGACGGTGTATGACCGCGACTTCCTGGGCATCGTCGGCCCCAACGGCGGCGGGAAGACCACTTTGATTAAAACGATACTCGGATTGACGAGGCCGATGTCCGGGACAATCACCTGTTTCCGCGACGGCAGACCCGTCCCCTCCCTCCGTATGGGCTACCTGCCCCAATGCAACAAGACGGACAGGGACTTCCCCGTCTCGGTCTATGAGGTCGTGCTGTCCGGACTGCGGAAAGGCTTCTTGAAGCGTTACGGCAAGGCGCAACACCAAGCCGTGCGCGACATTTTGCGCCGCATGGGATTGGAGGCGGAGGCCGACACCCCGATAGGCCGCCTCAGCGGCGGACAGCTGCAACGCACCTTGCTCGCCCGGGCCGTCGTGTCCCGGCCGGAAGTGGTGATACTGGACGAGCCGGACACCTACATGGACAATCCGTCCGAGACGGCGCTCTACCGACTGCTGGAGGAAATCAACCGCGAAAGCGCCGTAATCCTCGTCAGCCACGACATGGGGGCGGTGCTGCGCAACGTGCGCTCCATAGCCTGCGTGGACAAGACCCTCGACTATCACTCCGAGACGGAACCGCCGGAGGACTGGCTCGAGGACAAGCTCGGCTGCCCCATCGACCTGATAGGGCACGGGAACTACCCCCACCGCATACTAAAATATCACAAACATAGTTAAAACGGGCGGCAAAACGTCGAATGCCCGGAAAAGGGACGCGCGGAAGAAAGAAAAAGTTGCTAATTTTGAAGCCCGTCTGAAAAGAAATCCAAAACGACAGCGAAACAATGAAACAGTTCAAACTTGTAAACGCCATCCTGGGTTGGATTACATTTGCCATTGCCGCGTGGGTTTACTGTTCCACCATCGAACCGACCGCAAGTTTCTGGGACTGCCCGGAGTTCATCATCACCGGATATAAACTGGAAGTGGGGCACCCGCCCGGCGCGCCGTTCTTCATGCTCACGGCCAACCTGTTCTCGCTGTTCACCGACGACCCCTCGCGAGTGGCGTTGGCGGTCAACACGATGTCGGCGCTGATGAGCGCGGGCTGTATCCTGTTCCTCTTTTGGACTGTCACACACCTGACGCGCAAGCTGGTATGCCCTGACTACAGCCAGATGACGACCGCCAAGATGATCGCCATCGAAGGGAGCGGCCTGACGGGCGCGCTGGCCTACACTTTCAGCGACACGTTCTGGTTCAGCGCCGTGGAAGGGGAGGTGTACGCCTATTCGTCCCTGTTCACGGCCTTGGTGTTCTGGCTCATCCTGAAATGGGAAGAGCACGCCGACGAGCCGCACAGCGACCGCTGGCTCGTCCTCATCGCCTACCTTACCGGACTTTCCATCGGCGTGCACCTGCTGAACCTGCTGTGCCTGCCGGCCATC
Source organism: uncultured Paraprevotella sp. (assembly GCA_964523985.1). Taxonomy (GTDB): domain Bacteria; phylum Bacteroidota; class Bacteroidia; order Bacteroidales; family Bacteroidaceae; genus Paraprevotella. The sequence continues at coordinate 7,370 of CAZGBV010000065.1, read as the reverse complement.
GTGCTCATCTGGTACTACAAGAAAAACCCCGACGCCGACCTGAAAGGCTCGCTCTGGGCGTTGGCGGCCTCCTTCGTCCTCGTGGCCGCCGTGCTGTACGGCATCGTGCCGGGCATCGTGAAGGTGGGCGGATGGTTCGAGCTGTTCTTCGTCAACACGCTGGGTATGCCGTTCAACAGCGGCCTCATCTTCTACATCGTCTGCCTGATTGTCACCGTGCTTTGGGCCATCCGCGAGACGTTCGTCCCCAAAAATCGCCGCCTCATGAACATCGCCTACCTGACGGCCGTGGGCATGCTGGGTATCCCCTTCTACGGGTACGGATGGGTCAGTTTCCTCATCGGCATCGCCGTCTTGGGCTTTCTGGCTTTCGTCCTCAGCCGCAAGGTGCGGGGTGAACCGCTCGTCAGCCCCCGCGTCATGAACACCTCGCTGCTTTGTATGCTGATGATCATGATAGGCTACTCCTCATACGCCGTCATCGTCATCCGTTCCACCGCGAACCCGCCGATGGACCAGAACTCGCCGGAGGACATCTTCACGCTCGGGCAATACCTCAACCGGGAGCAGTACGGGAGCCGTCCGCTGTTCTACGGGCAGGCCTACACTTCGAAGGTGAAGCTGGAGAGCGAGAACGGCTACTGCTACCCGCAGTACGCCGAGGGGGCGCCGATTTACCAGCGCGTGGAGAAGCACAGCACCGACGAGAAAGACGCTTACCGCATCGTGTACTACGACAAGGAACCCATATACGCGCAGAACATGGTGTTCCCGCGCATGTACTCCGCCCTCCCCGAACACGCCAGGGCCTACGAAGACTGGCTGGGCGGCGTGAGCGGAACGGAAGTGCCATTCGACCAGTGCGGGCAGATGATTACGGTCAAGGTGCCGACGCAAGCCGCCAACCTGCGCTTCTTCTTGAGCTACCAGCTGAACTTCATGTACTGGCGTTACTTCCTGTGGAACTTCGCCGGGCGGCAGAACGACATGCAGGGCAACGGGGAGCCGGAACACGGCAACTGGATTACCGGCATCCCGTTCTTCGACAACGCCCGCCTGGGCGACCAAAGCAAACTGCCCACCGAGCTGAAAGAGAACAAGGGGCATAACGTGTTCTACTGCCTGCCCCTCCTGCTGGGCCTCATCGGGCTCTTCTGGCAGGCTTACAAGAACCGGGAGGGCGTGCGCCAGTTCTGGGTGGTGTTCTTCCTGTTCTTCATGACCGGCGTGGCCATCGTGGTCTATCTCAACCAGACGCCGTTGCAGCCGCGCGAGCGCGACTACGCCTACGCCGGCTCGTTCTACGCCTTCGCCATCTGGATAGGCATGGGCGCGGCGGCCATCGTGGACGGGCTGAAACGCTTCAAGGTGCCGGAGGCCGCCGCTTCCCTGATTGGCCTGGCCGCCTTGCTCGTCCCCGTGCAAATGGCGGGGCAGACGTGGGACGACCACGACCGCAGCGGACGGTACACCTGCCGCGACTTCGGGCAGAACTACCTGAACTCCATGGACGTGGGGGGCAACCCGGTAATCTTCACCAACGGCGACAACGACACTTTCCCGCTGTGGTACAACCAGGAAGCGGAAGGCGTGCGCACGGACGCGCGGGTGTGCAACCTGAGCTACCTGCAGACCGACTGGTACATCGACCAGATGCGCCGCCCGGCCTACGACTCCCCGTCGCTGCCCATCAGCTGGACGCGCCTGCAATACGTCACGGGCACGCGCGAGGCCATTCCCGTGGAGTCCGATGCCTTGAAGCAAGTCATCGACTATTACAAGGACGATCCGGAACACTTGAAGCGAATGGTGGGCGACAACCCTTACGAGTTGAAGAACGTCATCCGTTACTGGGTGCTCAACGACAATACGGACTTGCAGATTTTCCCCACCGACAGCCTCGTGGTGACGGTGGACAAGGAGGCGGTGCGCCGCTCCGGCATGATGATTGCCGCCGACTCCATCCCCGACGTGATGCACATCTCGCTCAAAGGCAAGCGCGCCGTATATAAGAACGAGATGATGATGCTCGAAATGATTTCGCAAGCCAACTGGGTGCGCCCGCTCTATATGTCCACCACCGTCGGCCCCGGCGAATACGGAAACCTGGGCGACAACTTCGTGCAGGAAGGCCTCGCCTGCCGCATCACGCCCTTCGACACCAAGCAGAGCGGACGCACCGTGGACAGCGGCAGGATGTACGACAACATGATGAACAAGTTTAAGTTCGGCGGACTGAAAGAGAACCCCGGCATCTACCTCGACGAGACCGTGATGCGCATGTGCTACACGCACCGCCGCCTCTTCGCCCAACTGACCGGGCAACTGTTGAAGGAAGGGCGGAAAGACTTGGCCCTGAAAGTGTTGCAACGCGCGGAAGAGGAAATCCCCGGAAGCGTCGTCCCGCACGATGCCTTGTGGGGGCACTCGCTCGAACTGGCGAAAGGCTGGGTGGCCGTGGGCCGCAAGGCGGAAGCCGGCAAGTTGCTCGGCACCGTGGAGAGGAGGGCGAAGGAATACATGGAATGGTACCTGTGCCTGGACGACAGACACCTGCAGCAAGCGTCCAAGGACTGCCTGATGGAGATATACGTGCTGAACAACGTCGCCGATGCGTGGGAAGCCGTCGACAAGAAGAAGGCGGAGACCTGCAAGGCGGAGGTGGCCGCCTACGCCGCGCGATGCCACAAGAGGGGCATGGACTTCTGACCCCCGCCCGAAACGCGAAGAGAAAGGCATGTTCATAGAGCGACCCGCCGTTTTCCTGCGCTGGCTGTACCCGTCCGCCGTGTGGAGGATGGACGAGAGGGAGAAGGCCGTGTTCCTGACGTTCGACGACGGGCCGATACCCGAAGCCACCCCTTTCGTGCTGGACGCGTTGGACCGGTTCGGCGCCAAGGCCACTTTCTTCATGGTGGGCGACAACGTGCGCAAGCATCCCGACATCTACCGCATGGTCGTCGGGAACGGGCATCGTGTGGGCAACCATACGTTCAACCACATCGGGGGCTTCCGCCATTCGGGCGAGGAATACCTGCGGAACGCCGACAAGGCCGGCGCGCTGTTGCATACCGACCTCTTCAGGCCGCCCCACGGCTGGATGCGGCTCCGGCAATTCAGGATGGTGGGCAAGTGCTACCGCGTCGTCTTGTGGGACGTGGTGACGCGCGACTATAGCAAAAGGGTGACGGCGGCGGACGTGGTGGACAACGTGAAACGTTACGCGCGGAACGGATCCATCATCACCTTCCACGACTCCGTGAGAAGCATCGGAAAGCTCCGGACGGCTTTGCCCGAAGCCCTGGGATGGCTGAAAGGCCAGGGATATGCCTTCAAGGTGATAGGATGACGGGCAACGTCCTTTCCTCCGCAAGCGTGAAGGCCGAAGCCGCAAGCCTCGGCTTCCACGCCTGCGGACTGGCTCCGGCGGCGCGGGTGTCTCCTTCGCACTCCGGCTTCTTCCGGCACTGGCTCTCCGGGGGAAGGCAGGCCGGCATGGCTTACATGGAAAGGAACGAGGCGAAACGGCTTGACCCGCGCCTCCTCGTGGAGGGATGCCTCACGGTGGTCAGCGTGGCCTTGAACTATTTCCCGTCCACGCCCATCCCGGCGGACAAGCCGCAAATCGCATGGTATGCCTACGGGCAGGACTACCACGATGTCATGCGCCGGAAGCTCTCCGCCCTGCTTTCCACCCTTCGGCGCACCATGCCGGAAGGAACCTTGCAAGGCCGTGCCTTTTGCGACACGGCGCCGGTGTTGGAACGCTATTGGGCGTGGCGGTGCGGCTTGGGGTGGATAGGCCGGCACACCCAGCTCGTCGTCCCCGGGGCGGGCAGCGCGTTTTTCCTCGGCGAACTGATGCTCGACCTGCCGGCGGATGCCTACGACACGCCCCTGCCCGACGGCCTTTGCGGGGACTGCCGCAGTTGCGTGGAAGCCTGTCCCATGCACGCCTTGGAAGAGGGGCGCGGCCTGGATGCCCGCCGTTGCCTGAGTTGCCTGACCATAGAGGGCAAGGGCGAAATCCCCGAAGAGGCGGCCGCACGGATGTATCCTTGTTTCTACGGTTGCGACCGTTGCCTGCGAGCCTGTCCTCACCTGCGTTCCGCCCGTCCCGCCGCCGAACCGGCCCTCGCCCCCAGCCGCGGACTGCTGCAAATGGAATGGGACGATTGGATGCGGCTGGACGTGGAACGCTACCGGACGCTCTTCAAGGGTTCCGCCGTGAAACGGGCAGGGTTCGAAGGCCTTGTCCGCAACCTGAAAGCCTTGCGTGCGAACCGGGGAAAGTGAAACTCCGCGCTCCCCCGACTTCCCTTCCTTTCCTTTTCCTGCCCCGCCTTACATTTTGTCAGATTGTCAAATTGTCAAATCCGCCCCTGCAAAATCCGCGTCGTTTGGGCACGGGTGCGGCTCCGGTCGGAAAAAACGATTTTTGCGCCGCTTCCTGAAATCAACTTGTCAGCATGTTCCCCCCTCTCGTCTTCATCCTGCCTCCCCGCGCCGTGTTTCATGCGCGTAACAGGCGGGTCGGCGGTAAGCAAAACCGGATTCTGCCTTGCAAATTGTCACGCGGGTTTTTACAATCCCCGGCTCCCAAATAGAAGAAAAAACGGCTTCTGCCGACGTCCGGATACCGTTCAAGGCACGTTTTCTCGGCGATTTGCCGAGATTGGAATCTCGACAACGCGACAAAAAAAGTGTTTTGTCGGCACAACGGAAAATTTTTCGCGTGCAGTTAATTCTTAAAAATGCTTTTGTCATGTGAAAAAGCCCGCTGAAATGTGAACAAGTGTGTTCAAGTGTTTACGGAAAAATCGTTTTTCCGCGTCTTTCCGCCCGTTTTTTCTGTGCCGGAACCACCGCAGTGCTTACACTTTGTCGGGATAAAGGGGTGTAGGGGCGTCATTTGTCCAAAACGCCGGAAAGAGGCCGTCTCCATTCCTCGTGTCCGTCATGCCGCCGACGGGTTGATGTCACGTCCCCGTGTCGCTCCGACTTCAAAGCCGGGGAAAATCGCTTTCCGTCGAAACCATGAAAGTGAGCCTAAAGGTTCGGACAAAGCAAGGGACGCGGCATACGCCCCCTGCCATGGGTGCGGACACGACACGGATTTGAAGACGGTGAAGGAAGTGCCCGACAGGAAAAGGCGGAAAGATGCCGTGGATGCGGGTTTGAAAGTCTCAAGTCGGCCACGGGGAAGAGCGGTCCGAGAAAGGATAATTGCTATTCTGCAAACGGCTTGTCGGACGGGCAGGTTGTCCGATTCTTCCTGCAGGGCGGCGATGGCGGTCAAAAATCGGTCTGTCGCCGTCGATGCCAAAGACGGAACCCGCGGGTCGAGGCTGGGTTACGCCGGGATTGTCCGGCGTTCGTCCATGGGTTAGCTTAACCTTTCGGAATCAAGGAGAAAGTTCCGACACTTTCCGCGGCTTGCGCTTGCGGCGCGGTCCGGTTCTTCGTATCTTTGCGGAAAGTTTGTTACGGCATGGCGAATGGGAAGATGGCGGGAATTACCACGGTCGTCTTTGACTTGGACGGCACGTTGCTCGACACGTTGGACGACTTGACGGACAGCGTGAATTACGCTCTGGCGCAGAACGGGTTTCCCCCGCGCGGCGAGGAGGAGGTGCGCCGCTTCGTGGGAAACGGGGTGCGCACGCTGGTGGAACGCGCCGTGCCTGCCGGTGGTGCGGGCGGGGAAAGGATAGAGGCGGTGTTCGACTGCTTCAAGCGTCATTACGTGGACCATTGCACGGTGAAGACCGATTTGTATCCGGGCGTCGGGGACATGTTGCGCGGACTGAAAGCGGCGGGGTACAAGGTCGCCATCGTGTCGAACAAGCTGCAAGGCGGGGTGGACGAGCTCTGCCGCCGTTTTTTCCGCGACACGGTGCAAGTCGCCGTGGGGGAACGTGCCGGAGTGCGCCGAAAGCCCGCTCCCGACATGGTGGAAATCGCCCTGCGCGAGCTGGGGGCGGGCAGGGAAGAGGCCGTTTACGTGGGGGACTCGGATGTAGATTTGGCCACGGCCGCCCGTGCGGGGCTTCCGTGCATTTCCGTGTCGTGGGGCTTCCGCGACCGGGACTTCCTGAAACGGAGCGGAGCCGTCCGCCTTGCGGACAGCCCCGCCGACGTGCTTCCTCTGCTGGAATCCCTTCCCCGTGCGTGAATCTTCCGCGCGGGACGTTTGGCGGAGAATCGTGTCCGGCGGACATGCCGTCCCCTCTTCCGCGCGAGGCACCGGGGTCAGTCTTCAAGCGAGTAGTCGATGGTGGTCACCACGCGCACCTGCTTGATATAAGGCGTGTTCGGGTCGCGGTTCTCGATGGAGAACTGTCCTTGGTAGGCGTGTTGTATGCTTCCCAGTTCGCTTTCCGAGTCCTTGGCGAACTTTTCGGCGGCCTTGCGCGCGTTCTTGGTGGCTTCCTCTATCATCTTCGGCTTGATGTCGTTGAGGCTCGTGTAGTCGTATGCCACGTTGTAGCGGTAGTCCCCCGAGATGATGGCCACCCCTTGTTTGAGCAGTTCGCTCTGTTCGTTGATGAGGTTCCTCACCAAGTCCACCTGTCTGGTGGTGACGGTGATTACCGTGGTCACGATGTAGCGGTAGGGCTGCTGCGGGGTCGTGTTGTACCTTTCGGCTTGGATGTCGACGATTTCCGGTGCGTTCACGCTGATTTCGTTTTCCTTGACACCCTTGCTTTTGAGGAACGCGGTGATTTTCTCGTTGGATTTCTCTATCTCGTTGTAAAGGGCCGCCATGTCGTTCCCCAACACCTTGTAGGGCAACGGCCACGTCACCTTGTCGGCTTTCACTTCCATTTCGGCCAGTCCCTTGACGGTGACCACGCGGTTGCGCTCTGAAAACTCGTTGAGGCCGTAGCGCACCAATGCGCCCGCCAATGTCAGTCCTGCGGCCAGGATTACGGCCTCTATTCTCCAGTTCTTCATAAGTTAAGGTTTTTAATGGTTGTTTCGCAAGGGCAAATATAGCCATTACGCGGTGAATGCGGCAAGGCGGAAACGTGAAAAATTTCTAATTTCGTGCCGTGAGCCCCTGCCGGATTTTCCGGATGCCGGGTTCGCGGGCGGGCAGGGGTCGCCCCGGTTTCGACTCGGACGGCGCGAGCCTTGTGGAACATTCCCGGTGGAAAGGCACCATCGGGAACACCGACAAGCTCATAAGACGATACGTGCCGGAAGGCACGGACTTCACAACCTGGGCAAATCCTTCCCCAAAAAAGTACAGGCCAGAATAAACGCAAGGTCAAGGGAGAAACTCAATTTCTTAACACCGAAACGCGAGTTCTTCAAAACATTTTCTCTAAATTTGCACTTACCGGTTGACTCTGCAGGATGACTAT
>CAZGBV010000064.1:0-11302 GCA_964523985.1 uncultured Paraprevotella sp. | reverse complement strand
CAACGTAATTGTAATGCACGTTAATCCATTCGTCGAGGTCGAGGCCGTTTCCGCCAGTCGCCGTCTCGGTGCCCGTCGCGTCGTTGTTCTGATACGTGATTTTCAGGCGCGGCTTGGTATCGTCCGTCACGGCATCCTGGGCCGTTTCGGCCAGATGATTGTGCCCTTGCTCGAAGTCATCGGCGTCGTCCACCTTGCCGCTTGCGTTCACCTTGTTGATGTCGAATTCGGTAATATTATAATGCTTCAGGGCGGCGAAGTCGGAGGTAATCACCGTGTCCTCGCCCGCTTCCGCGCAGTTGTATTGCAGGGCTATCACGTCCACCTTGCCCTCGCCCGTCCCGGGGTCGAGTTGATCGATGTCGCCTGCATCCTTAATGTGGAAGTACACGTTGAGCAGTCCGGTCGTCCCGGCATCAAGGGCGACGCTGTCCACGGTGATGTTGTTCTTCTCCACTGCACGGACATATTCCGCGTTGTTCACCACGTAGGAGTAGCGTTTCTCGTCCATGCTCACGGAAGCGCTCGAGGGGTTCAGGTAGTAGGAAGCCTCCACGATAGGAACGACGCTCGTATTCGTTAAGGGCTTTTTCTCAGTCGCCACGTCGTCGCTCTGGTCGTTTTTATCCGCCGTATTGGGGTTTTTGTATTTCACTTCCTTTGCGTTGTAGTTGAACGAATACACGCCGACGGCCTCTATGCCTTGGTAGTAAACTTCGGGCGAGAATACCAGCCCGCGCAGAGCCTTGCCCAGCAAGGTCACCAGGTCGCCGCTCACCTTGTCCACCGTGGCGGAAAGCCCGGCGATGTCGGCGGCGATTTTATCCGACAGTGTCTTGTTCAGGTCGTCGATTTTCTTCCCGAGCTCCGTCTCGACAGTTCCAATCTTGTCGCTCAGGTCGGTAATCTGCCCGTTGACGGTGGTAAGCAGGCCGTCCACCTGCTCGGAAGTGTAGTACTTGCCCAGCTCGGTGGCCAGATCCGACTTCGTCACGCAGTTCTGCAACGCCGTGGCGTACTCGGCAATCTTCGCGTCGATGGCCGCGTTGGCGGCGTCGAGGTTCGCCTGCAGCTTCTCGTCCAGGACTTCACCGTTCTCGCCCAGCAACTTGGTGAAGTTTTCAATGGCCGCCTGTTGCGTCTCCAGCTGGGCCAGGATGCTCTGCAAGTCGCCCACCCCTTTCAAGGTCTCGATTACCTCGGGAGTAAGCCCCATGCCCGTCAGCACTCCTTGGATTTGTGCGTCCAAGCCTTCCTCGATGGCCCTGATTTGGGCATCCACATACTCAACCTTGGCATAGGTCTCCAGGTCGCCGGCCTTCACGTAGTCGCCAAGCTCCCCGCGCAGTTGCTCCACGAGAGCCTGCGCCTCGGTGATGGCATCCGCCTTGGCCTGCGCGGCGGCCTGTGCGGCAGCGTCGCCGGCCGCCTTGGCAGCCGCAATATCCGAGTTGGCCTGGTTCAGGGCAGTCTGCAAAGTCTGCAGCTGCGTCCCCCACGCGGCCATCCCGTCAATCTGACTCTGCAAGTTGTCCACGTCGTCGTCGTAGTCCTTGCAGGAAGTCGTCAAGCTCAGCGATGCCACCAAAAGCGCACCGAACAGAGCCACATTCACAAACTTTTTCCTCATAATACAAATAAAAATTAGTTAAAACGTATGATTCTTTACTCTCTCTTTCCGCTCGCAATCTTTTCCACCTCTTCCATAGAGGTGGAAATTCAAGGTGCAAAGATAAGTTTTATACGGATATGCGCAAAACAAATTCGCCTTTTTTTGATGAAAAAAATGCGGATTCCCCGTTTTTTTTCCAGTTTCAGCATTTTGCCACACCTTATTATATATAAGGCGTTTCCGCGCTGAAAAAAGAGATTTTTCCACCCTTTTTTCCACCTCTATGGAAGAAGTGGAAAAAGAAATCTCCCGCAACTTGTTGTGTCACACGGCTCTGCAGAAGAAATCCGTCGGAGAGAGAAAGGCAAATTCCAGAAAGCGCGGACGATTTTTCCGTATATTTTTATTATCTTCCGAGAACGCCGCCGCCGCGCATTCCCGAGGGCGGCGGCCTGTGCCGGTGCGGAAGGACGGGCGCACGGCGGAACGCCTCGCAAACGCCACGAAAGGCACACGGCCTTTCACGTACACATCTTTCTTATAATATACGGGGTGGAAACAAGGCCCTGACACTCCGGAACAACCCGCCGCCGTCAGGCCTTTCACGTCAGTGACCCCGGAGGGGCTCTAACCCTCGACCTTCAGAACCGGAATCTGACGCTCTATACAACTGAGCTACGGAGCCTTGAAAACGGGGCGAAGTTAAGGAAAAAACGGGGACGCGCCAACTTTTTTCATAAAATTAACCCGCGCGGCAGGGTTCCGCCCTTCATCCAATCTTATCTTAACTTTGCCAAAAAGGCGCAAGCGTTTCCATCTTTTTCTTAACTTTGCAAGCACTAACCCCCTAAAAGCACAAGACATGTACGAGATACAGGCCAACGCCAAAGGTTCGCGGCAGATAACCGTCACCGACGGGCATCTCGCGACAATCGGGAAGTACGGGCTTTTCCGGCAACTGGTGGACAGCAACGGCATCGTCGACGAGACGGTATTAGAGAAGCTGCGCCTGAACGTCCGCGCCCTGATAGAGGCGCACCCGGACAAGGCGGATCTCGTCGACCTGTGCCGCGACGTGCTCTTCCACGACGACATGAAGGCATTCGGGCTGAGGCGGCTGACGGAACTGTACACGGGCCGCAGGGGGACGCCCGCGGAGGCGGGGCGGGAGGGACGAACGGGGGAACCTTGATGAAAGACTTCCGCCCGACCGACTGGCTTCCCACGACCAGGAAGGAAATGGAACTGCGGGGATGGGACTGCGCCGACGTCATCCTGTTCTCCGGCGACGCCTACGTGGACCATCCGTCGTTCGGCGTCGCCGTCATCGGGCGCGTACTGGAGGCCGGGGGCTACCGGGTGGCCGTGGTGCCCCAGCCCGACTGGCACGGCGACTTCCGCGACTTCAAAAGGCTGGGCCGCCCGCGCCTGTGGTTCGGCGTGGCTCCCGGCTGCATGGACTCGATGGTGAACAAATACACGGCCAACCGCCGCCTGCGGAGCGAGGACGCTTATTCGCCGGACGGGCGGCACGGCCTGCGCCCGGAATACCCCACGATAGTGTACAGCCGCATCCTGAAACGGCTCTACCCCGACGTGCCGGTCATACTGGGGGGGATAGAAGCCTCCCTGCGCCGCCTGACGCATTACGACTACTGGCAGGAGCGGTTCCGCCCGTCCGTCTTGTGCGACAGCGGCGCGGACGCCATCATCTACGGGATGGGGGAAAGGGCGGCGGCGGAAATGTCGCGCCGCCTGCAAGCGGCGGCGGGGGGAGGGTATGCCGGCATGGAGGCGTTCCGCGACGCGGTGGCACGGGAAGGAGGCGTCCCCCAGACGGCACTGCTATACGACGACGAGGACGACATACCCGGCGGAATCCGCGCCGACGACGTGGTGCTGCAATCCCACGAGGCCTGCGTGAAGGACATGAAGGCGCAGGCCGGCAACTTCCGCCGCATAGAGGAGGAAAGCAACAGGATGCACGCCCGGCGCGTCATACAGCCCGCGGGGGGGCGCTACGTGGTGGTGAACCCGCCCTACCCGCCGATGACGCGCGACGAGATAGACCGCTCTTTCGACCTGCCCTACACCCGCCTGCCCCACCCCAAATACAAGGGGAAACGCATCCCGGCATACGAGACGGTGAAGTTCTCGGTGACCCTGCACCGCGGGTGCTTCGGGGGATGCGCGTTCTGCACCATATCCGCCCACCAAGGCAGGTTCGTCTCCAGCCGCAGCAAGGAAAGCATCCTCCGGGAAGCGAGGCGCGTGGCGGAGATGCCCGGCTTCAAAGGCTGCCTGTCCGACCTGGGCGGCCCCTCGGCCAACATGTACGGCATGGGGGGAAAGAACCCGAAGGCGTGCGCGGCGTGCGGACGGCCGTCGTGCATCCACCCGGAAATATGCCCGAACCTGGACACCGACCACACGGCCCTGCTGGACGTCTACCGGGCCGTGGACGCCTTGCCGGGCATCAGGCGGAGCTACGTCGGGAGCGGGGTGCGCTACGACCTCGTCCTGCACGACGCGAAGGACGGGCGCGTGAACAGGGCGAACGCCGCCTACGCCCGCGAGCTGATAACGCGCCACGTGAGCGGGCGGCTGAAAGTGGCGCCGGAACACACGTCGGGCCGCGTGCTCCGCCTGATGCGCAAGCCTCCCTTCCGGCTGTTCGCGGAGTTCAAGGAGCTGTTCGACCGCATCGGGAGGGAAGCCGGGCTCCGCCAGCAAATCGTGCCTTACTTCATCAGCGGGCACCCGGGGTGCACGGAGGAGGACATGGCGGAACTGGCCGTGCTGACGAAGAGGATGGACTTCAGGCTGGAGCAGGTGCAGGACTTCACCCCCACGCCCATGACCGTGAGCACCGAGACGTGGGCCACGGGCTACCACCCTTACACGCTCGAGCCGGTGTACAGCGCGAAGTCGCCCCGCGAGAAGCTGGCGCAACGGATGTTCTTCTTCTGGTACAAGCCGGAGGAGCGGAGGGGGATAACGGCGGAACTGCGGCGCATCGGACGGGCGGACCTGGCCCGCAGGCTCTTCGGGGACGGGCGGCGCGGGGAAGGGGACAAAACGGAAAAGGCGCACAGATGACGACGCGGAGGACAGATGGCAAAGGCACGGCCACCGTCGTGGAACGCTTCCGTAAGGGGAAGACGCCCGAGGGGAGGGCGGACGGCACGGGACTGTGCGAAGACGGGATAGCGGAATGCCCCGGCTTCCTCGCCGTCATCGACGGCTCCACCGGAAAGGGCACGCTCCGCGTGGACGGGAAAAGTCCCGGCAGGATGGCCATGGAGGCGCTCCGCGCGGCCATACCGCGCCTGCCGGAAGACGCCGACGCGGCGGAGGCCATGGCTCTCCTCACTTCCGCCATACGCCGCCGCTACGAGGCGCACGGACTGTGCGGGGAGGCCGCGCTCCACGCGGAAAACCGCATGACGGCGAGCGCGGTGATTTTCTCCGTGCGCCGGCGCGAGGTGTGGATGGCGGGAGACTGCCTGTGCCGCTTCGACGGGAAGACTTACGCGAACCCCAAACCCGCGGACGGCATCCTCGCGGGGGCGCGCGCCGACATACTGCGGTACTTCCTGCGGAAGGGCCGTTCCGTGGCGGAGCTGCGCGCCCGCGACGTGGGGCGCGAATGGATACTCCCTTACCTGAAGGACCAGTGCGCGTTCCAGAACGCCGCGGATGCCGGCGTGCTGGGGTGCGCCGTCCTCGACGGCTTCCCGCCCGACCTCTCCCGGGTGCGCGTCGTGCCCGTCCCGCCGGAGACGCGGGAACTCGTCCTGGCCTCGGACGGTTATCCGGTGCTGGCCGACACGCTGGAGGAGACCGAACGGCTGTTGGCGCGTTCCTTGGCCGAAGACCCGCTGCGCATCGGGCAGTACCCGTCCACCAAGGGCGTCGCGCCGGGCAACGTGTCCTTCGACGACCGCGCCTTTTTACGTGTCAGGCTTCATGACGATACATGACGAACAAATGGAAAAAATGTCCCTTATTGCCACGAACTCCGCGCGCGCATGGACGCTGGCCGCGCGACCCAAGACCTTGGCGGGGGCGGCAGTGCCGGTCATGGCCGGGGTGTCGGCCGCATGGTCGGACGGTTTCTTCCGCCCCGTCGCCGCCTTGCTGTGCCTCCTTTTCGCGTTCCTCATGCAAATCGACGCCAACTTCGTCAACGACTATTACGATTTCCGGAAAGGGCTGGACGACGAGAAACGCCTCGGCCCGAAACGCGCCTGCGCCGAGGGCTGGATTACGACCGCCGCCATGCGCCGGGGCATCGCCCTCGTCACGTCGCTCTCCTGCCTCGCCGGCCTGCCGCTGGTGCTTTACGGCGGGTGGGCGATGGTGATTGTCGGCGCGTGCTGCGTGGCGTTCTGTTTCCTTTATACCACCTGCATGGCCCGCCTCGGATTGGGCGACCTGCTCGTGCTGGTGTTCTTCGGCCTCGTGCCGGTGGTTGCCACGTACTATCTGCAACGCGGCACGGTCGTTCCCGAAGTGTGGGTGCTGTCCTTGGCATGCGGCATGGTCACGGACTGCCTGCTCGTGGTGAACAACTATCGCGACCGCGACAACGACAAAGCCTGCGGAAAAATCACATTGGTGGTGCGGATAGGCGAAAAAGCCGCGGAAAATCTTTATCTTTGGCTCGGCATCGCGGCCGTGGTGCTTTGCCAGACGATGTGGCTCGCCGGAAAGCCCGCGGCGGCCCTCCTCCCGGCGTGTTACCTCGTGCCGCACGCCGCCGCGTGGCGGCACATGACGAGCCTCAAGCGCGGCAGGGAACTGAACGGGGTGCTGGGCGAGACGGCACGCGACATCTTCCTGTTCGGGGCATTGCTCTCCGTCGGACTGATTATTTGACTCATAAAGACAAAAACGACCTATGGCGACAACAGACGACAAGAAAATCATCTTCTCCATGGTGGGCGTGGGCAAGACCGTCCGCCAGACCAACAAGCAAGTGCTGAAGGACATCTACCTGAGCTTCTTCTACGGGGCTAAAATCGGCATCATCGGCCTGAACGGCTCGGGAAAATCCACCCTGATGAAGATTATCGCGGGGCTGGACAAGGATTTCCAAGGCGAAGTGGTGTTCTCGCCGGGGTACAGCGTGGGGTATCTGCCGCAGGAGCCGCGCTTCGCCCCGTCGGCAACCGTGAAGGAGGCGGTCATGGAGGGGGTGCGCCCCGTCGCGGATGCCTTGGAAGAATACGAGGAGATAAGCCGCAAGTTCGGCCTTCCGGAATACTACGAGGACGAGGACAAGATGAACGCCCTGTTCGCCCGTCAGGGAGAACTGCAAGACATCCTGGACGCGGCGGACGCATGGAACCTGGACAGCAAGCTGGAACGCGCCATGGACGCCTTGCGCTGCCCGCCGGCGGAGCGGACGGTGGACAACCTCTCGGAAGGGGAACGCCGCCGCGTGGCCCTGTGCCGCCTGTTGCTGCAGAAGCCGGACGTGCTGCTGCTCGACGAGCCGACCAACCACCTGGACGCGGAGAGCATCGACTGGCTGGAACAACACCTGAACCGCTACGAGGGCACGGTCATCGCCGTGACGCACGACCGCTACTTCCTCGACGACGTGGCGGGATGGATACTGGAACTCGACCGCGGCGAGGGCATCCCCTGGAAAGGCAACTACTCTTCGTGGCTGGAACAGAAGGCCAGGCGACTGGAGCAGGAGGAAAAGACCGCAAGCAAGCGGCGGAAGACGCTGGAACGCGAACTGGAATGGGTGCGCATGGCACCCAAGGCGCGGCAGGCAAAGGGAAAGGCCCGCCTGAACTCCTACGACCGGCTGCTCAACGAGGATCAGAAAGAGAAAGAGGAAAAGCTGGAAATCTTCATCCCGAACGGGCCGCGCTTGGGCAACAAGGTAATCGAGGCACGGCACGTGCGGAAAGCCTTCGGCGACAAGGTGCTGTTCGGCGACTTGAACTTCATGCTTCCGCCCAACGGCATCGTGGGCGTAATCGGCCCCAACGGCGCGGGCAAGACCACGCTCTTCCGCCTCATCATGGGGCTGGAACATGCCGACGGCGGCACGTTCGAAGTAGGCGAGACCGTCAAACCGGCCTACGTGGACCAGACGCACAAGGACATCGCCCCGGACAAGAGCGTGTATGAGGTCATAAGCAAGGGCAACGAGCTGATGCGGCTGGGAAACCGCGACGTCAACGTCCGCGCCTACCTGAGCCGCTTCAACTTCTCCGGAGCCGACCAGGAGAAGAAGTGCGGCGTGCTCTCCGGCGGAGAGCGCAACCGCCTGCACCTGGCCATGGCCCTGAAAGAGGAGGGCAACGTGCTGCTGCTCGACGAGCCGACGAACGACATCGACGTGAACACGCTCCGGGCTCTGGAGGAAGGCTTGGAGGAATTTGCCGGCTGCGCCGTGGTCATCAGCCACGACCGTTGGTTCCTTGACCGCATCTGCACGCACATCCTTGCCTTCGAGGGCGACGGCAACGTGTTCTTCTTCGAGGGCAGCTACTCGGAATACGAGAGCAACAAGATGAGGCGCCTCGGTCTGGAAGAACCGAAACGCGTCCGTTACCGGAAACTGACGGAGGACTGAGCCATGCGGGCGAAGGACAACGGGTGGAAGTCGAGACGGGGGGTGGTGTATTCCACCGACCCCGGCTTCGCGTTCGACTACGGCGAGGAGGAAGAACCCGCCACGCTCCCCAAGGACGGGCAGAGGCTGAGGGTAAGCGTCGAACGCAAGGGACGCGGCGGAAAGACGGTCACCGTGGTGAAAGGCTTCATCGGCACGGAAGCCGACCTGAAAGGACTGGGGCGGACGCTGAAAACGAAGTGCGGCGCAGGCGGCGGCGTGAAGGACGGTGAAATCATCATACAGGGGGAGCGGAAGGAGCGCATAACGGAACTGCTCCGCGCGGAAGGTTACGCCGACGTGAAATAGTCTCATGGAAAGGAAACAGAGCCGGAGGAATCCATCTCTTCCGGCCATTTCCGTTTTAATCTCGCACAAGGAGAAAAACGTGGAAAAAGAGAACAATTACGGACACCCTTGGAAAACGGGAATATTCAATCTGGGCTTGAACGGAGGTAAGCAAGGCTAAATAATCTGCATGGCATTTTTAGGAGTCGGGGTTGCGGGGACAAGGAGGCAAGTAGAGCAAATCGCCCTGCCATTATGCAGGGGGCTTGTCGGCATTAAACCGGCACGCGGTTTCCCCGCTTTCCGTTCCACCTTCCAGACAACGGGACGTTTCCTCCGTAACAAGCCCTTGCATCAACCATAGACGCCCTCGTGTCTTCGTCTTTAATCACGAACAATATGATTCCATCCTGTACGTTCTCCTCTAAATACCCTGACTATATCGGGACAGTATCGGGTCGGGCATCCTTCGAAGCTACCAAATAAGTCCGTGGAAAGAAAACAGACGTTTCGCATTTTTGGTTTCATCAAGACCAATGGGATTCAGCTCTCCGCCAAGATTTTCGCAAAGTGTCAGGTAAAATGTTATTTTCCCTATTAGATTGTAAGAAAGCAGACTTTGCCAAGACTTGCTCGGGGAGGACATTTTCTTTTTTTCCCTGATGATGACCGTAGTATCCTCAACGTGGAACTTTCGTAAATCTTCCACCTGTAAAATTCGCTTCCAAATATGCGATTTTCCACCCTTTTCCTTGATGATGGATTCACAGAATTGCGGAATAACGACTGTGGCGGCCTGACGTATTGCCGCTATTATATTCTTGGAAATATCAAGTGCGGCCTTCAATGTTCCCTCGCGACACGACAAGCCCAAATCGTGCAGGAGTTCCCCCGCACGTTCCCTTTAACAAAGGTTCATGACGTGCAAACTTTACAGGGTCTGCCAAATCTTCACGAGTATTTATCGTCGGGACTTTGGGATAGGCTTTTTATTTTCGACAAACGTCCGATTGTGTATTTCCCATCATCAATATGCCAAATGACGGCTTCCGCCCCATTCCACGCAACGAAAGAATCCGAATGTAACCTCTTGGCTTTCTCAAGAGCATTCTCTAACATAATGGCATCATCTACTTTTGTGTCCGGGAATTTCAGTTCCCGACCATTAAAGGCAATGCCGGAAGTCTTGTCGACAAAAGCAGGATATCGGGAAATTCCGTCTTTCCAGACCCCAGTCTTATTCCCGTGTCGTTGGTGGCGTCTTGGAAAACGTTTATTTTCCGATCAATGAAAGATTTTATCCAACTAACCAGCTGTCCCGCCCGGTCCGCTCGTTTCTCTTTATAGTGTATATCGACATGGCTTTTACTCAGCCAACGGCATGGCCCTTCTTTCGTCCCGGTTACAAGAAGCTTTCGTGAGCCTATCCACGCACACCTGTATATAATCCATGGCCTTGACCTTATGTAACATTGCATTTTGATTTTTTTCAATGCCGATGTATTTCCGGTTTTCCATGGCCGCGGCAACCAAGAAACTGCCGCTTCCACAAGCATTGTCAAGAATGATATCTCCGGGGTTGGAATATGTCCTGACCAAGTATCGCCCCAATCCTATGGGTTTCTGAGTAGGATGATAGACAGGCCCCTCCGACTCCGCTGTTTTAAAATACAAGAAGTCCTCCAATGGAGTTCCCTTTTCTTCCATAAAAAGAACGTCGTTAGGATAGCGCATACCGTCACTTTGTATATGCCGAGGGTTGAAGTCCCCGTAACTCCCGGTATATTGATTTTTGCGAAAGCCCTTGTCATAGCATTCCCCCTTTGTCATTTGAGGGTTATACGTACACTGTCGCTTGTAGAACACGCATATATCCTCGTGTTTCCGCAAAGGTTGTTTTTTCGCGTTTAGGAAGTTCGTCGGTTTGGACTTTATCCATACTATCTTATACTTGAACCAGCTTTCATTACTAAGAATAAGTTTCGCCGTGAAAAGCCCCTGCGCTGTCAGGACGACAGCTCCGCTATCCTTGATGATGCGCATATATTGTTGCCATAGCCTTTTCAAGTCTATGACAGAGTCCCATTTGTTCTGAGTCGTCCCGTAAGGCAAATCGCACAGTATCATGTCTATCGACTTGTCCGGGATGTCGGGCAGGACATTCAAACAGTCATCCTCAATAACTTTGTTAATAAACTTTTGAATGTCATGTTCCATAATGTCCTCACGCTTTCTACGACAATAACAATATTCAATAATTCCGCGAATGAAGTCCTTGACATTGCCCCTGCATTTTTGTTAACCATAACGCCATCTTTACTGCCGCAGATTTGACAAGTTGCCATACGCGGCGAACGCTTCTGTTTATCCCCGTGGTCAAGGCGGTAGCAGAACTCGTTCACATACTTCTGCATATACTTGACTGATACGTCATTATCTTGCGTCGTTTTTTGATTATGATGCAAAGATAAGCATTGTTTTTTATTCTGTAAGATTAAACAAGTAATTCCGTCCTTTATTGTTTCATCCTGCCCGCCGCCGGTATCCATCGGTTGCGCCCGGCATGGCGGAACGGAGGAACAGACCCGGCGGACGCGCTTTCCGCGGAATGTCATTTTGTCGCCGGAACGTGCGTTCCGCTTTCTTCCTGCCGGGAATATGCCGTTTCCGCTAACCGGCACTTGATTCAAAAAGTTCGGGACAGAGCGGAAACGGAGCCGTTCCGGATACATATTTTTGCAGTCCGGCCTCGTTTTTCACGT
>CAZGBV010000063.1:0-11404 GCA_964523985.1 uncultured Paraprevotella sp. | reverse complement strand
GGCTTCGGGGGGCGCACGGGGCCTTCCACCACGTCGCCGGTCTTGAGGCCGAACAGCTTGATTTGCGAGGTGCTCACGTAAATGTCGTCGGGAGAAGAGAGGTAGTTGTAGTCGCTGGAGCGCAGGAAGCCGTAGCCGTCCTGCATGATTTCCAGGACTCCCTCGCCCGTGAGGATGTCACCGAAGTCGTATGCCGTCTCGACGGCCTTGGACGGTGCCGTTTCCTTTCCCGCGACGTTTCCCGCCGCCTCGTATGGATAAGAATCTGGGAGTCCGTGCGGCGTGATGTCCGGTTGCTGGACGGGGTAGGTCATGTACGTGTCGTCCATGGCAGCCCCCGCCGGGATGACGGGAATGTCTTCCACCACTATGAAGTCGTCCTCGTCTGCGGAAAAGAAATCTTCCGCAGAAGGGGCTTTCCTCTCCGCCTGTTCCCCGGCTTCGGGAGTTTCGGCCTCCGAAGCCGGGTCGCCGGTCGTTCCGGCGGGTTGCGCCGGGTCGGCCTGCAAGATTTCCGCCGGGTCGCCGGCCGTGGCCGCGGGCTGTTCCGCGTCGGCCTGCCGGGCGGCTTGTTCCTCCGCTAATTTCGCGGCGGCTTCCAGTGCCGCTTTCTCAGCTTTCGATTTCCGTCCTCTCTTTTTGGGAATCCGGACGGCGGAAACTTCCGTGCCGTTTCCCGCAGCCTGTCCAGGCGTTTCGTTTCCAGCGACTGCCGCCGCCGCGGTGTCTGCCGGCTCGGAGGCGACAACCGTCTTTTCGTTTCCCGCCGCCGTTTCCCCGCCTTCGTTCCTGCCTCTGCGGGCGGCCTCCTTTTCCTTCGAGCCGGTATCCTCGCCGTTGCCCTGCACGGCGCTGTACACGCGGTCTGCCTCTTTCTTGCTTATCCTGACGCGTTTGCGCGTGGTCTTTACCGCAACGTCCTTTTGCGCGGCGGACAACACGGACTCCTCGTCTATGATTTGGTAAATCAGTCCCATGCGGTCTCCCTCGTTCGGGGAAAGGATGCCCAAATTCTTTGCTATGCCTGTCAGCTCTTCCTGGGACAAGGCTTCTAATTCGCTTTTCTTGTGCATATTGTAAGTATGTGTCGTATTTTTCTTGTTCTTGCGGAATTCATCCGCGGGATGAAAGAAAGATGTTTTTGATTGGATTTTACTCGTCGTGACAAAAGAAAGGAGACTGTGCGGCGACAGCCGTCCTGCAATTCACCGGTGCAAAGATAATGAATAAATTCCGAAACGTGCGCATCTTTCCCTTTTTTTTCTCGGGGATGCCCCGCAACCGTCCGGGACAAGCCGCCTTCGTGACGCGAAAAGTCACGGGAGGCAGCCTTGGTCGCATGGAGAGCGGTGTGGCGACGTGCGGTCACGTGCCGGTTCCCGGGCGGCGCGGCTGGTATAAGATGACCTTTAATCCGTTCTCCCGTCGAGGAACCGCCGGCATCGGAGCCCACCGGGAAACGGGAGAGGACGCACTCGCGCCTCCCCCGTTCCCCGGTCGTGCCTCGCCCGTGCAGTCAGGATTCGCTCTTTCCCGTCGCCGCGCGGTCGGATATGTGGTCGCCCTCCGTGGGAGCCAGTGCCTCGTCGAAGTCCGTCATGCCGGCCTTGACCAGCAGGTTATACCAGCCCACCATTTTCCTGATGTCGGCGGAATGAACGCGCTCGCGGTCGTAGTCCGGCACTATCTCCGCGAAGAAGGAAGTCAGTTCCTGGCGCGAGGCCTTCTTGTAATCGAAACCGGAAGCCTGTCCTTCCTCTTTTTTCTTCAGCCTGTCGAAGACTTCCCTCAGGGGTAGTTCGCCCTCGTCCGTGTATATGGCTATGTCTGCCAGGGAAATCACCTTTTCGGTGGGGAAGGTCGGCATGCGTTTCTTCGCGTCGTCCAGCGTTTCCACAATCAACCTGCGGCTCCCGCGCGACACCAGCCTATACAGGCCGGGCTTGCCGGAAATGGCCAAAATCGTTTCTAACATATTCAGCTGTTATATTTATCTTCTTCAAAAACAAATCCGTCCAAAGCGGATGCAAAGATAACCCCCCGCTTACGTTTTTTCAAGGACTTCTTCCTAAAAAAGCTTAATCCCCGCTTATCCTCAGCAGGATTTCGGTCAAGGCGCGTTCCACGTCGGTGCGCCCGTCGTTGTTTATGACGTAGCGCGCCAGCCTGCGGCGTTCCTCGTCCGGCATCTGGACTGCCATGCGCTCCCTCACCCGGCTTTCGGGGATTCCCTCGCGCTCCATGACGCGTTCCAGGCACACCCTTTCCGGGGCACGCACCAGCACGACTTCGTCCACCAGCCTGTCGAAGCCGGACTCGTAAAGGATGGCGCATTCCATGAATACCAGCGGCTCGTCGCGCCCGTCCGCCCACCTTTGGAAGTCGTCGCGCACCGCGGGATGCACAATCCGGTTGACGCGCTCCGCGTGAAGCGGGGAGGCGAACAAATACGAAGCCACCCTTTCACGGTTCAATGTCCCGTCCGGCATATAAGCCCGCTCGCCCACGCAGGCCGTCAGCTCCCGGCGAATCGCCGTGCTTTCCGTCATCAAGCGCTTCGCCTCCTTGTCGGTGTCATACACGGGGACGCGACGGCGGCGAAGCAAGTCCGCCACATAGCTCTTCCCGCTGCCGATGCCTCCCGTAAGGCCTACTTTAATCATTCATTCGCTTTCTTCCTGCACCTGCTCTATCAGGTAATCCACCTCCGCGGGGTCTATGCGCACGTTCGACACGCCGGACGGCATCGACTTCAGGCGAAGCCGTATCTTCGGGCTGTGGTTCTCCAACAGCTCCTCGTATGTGACGGCCAGCACGAAATCGTCCGCCGTGATTTCATTGAACCGGCTCATTCCCACGCGGAAAGTCACCTTCACTTTCGACGGGAACGTCTGCAAGTCCTTGCTGCCGGGGAAATTGACGGAGAATACGGGTACTTCCACCGTCTTCTCCGTGTACAAGTCCACCAGGGCTTCCATCTCCACCTGGTCCGGGATGAACTTCGCCCCCTTCATGTGGTGCAACGCGACTGTCGTCTTCTCGCTGGCGGACAGGTCGGACAAATAGACGGGGGCGATGGACGCCTCGGTGATGGTATCCAGGATGGCCGGAGGCGCCAGCACGTCCACCGAGTCGGGCGTGAACTCCACCCCCCGCAGGTAATATTCCGGGGAAGTCTCCACGATTCCCGCCAGCCTGACCGGCACTTTCTTGTGCGCGCCTTTGTTGAAGAAGCATTCCAGCGTGTCCGGCTTTATGGAAACGATGTGGGTGGAAGAAAGCAACTGGGCCTGGATTTTCTTCTGGATGTCGGGAAGTGACACGGACATGCGCCCGGCGACATCCTCCGCGTCGTAATCCCCGTAGTCCACCCCCACGGGAACCTGTTCTGCCCCGTAGATGTAACGCGCCAGCACCGTGCCCTTGTCCCTCACCACGACGTTCAGTTCGGGGGGCAGGTCGGACGTGATGACCACGTCGGGCGGCACGTTCTCCAACTTCAGCGGCACTTTCAGCTCCACGTCGAAAGTCTCGTTCAGGGACTGCAACATCCAGAAAGCCGCGGAGACGAAGAAGAACAGCAAAAAAATCAAGAACTCCTTGTTCTTATGCCCCAACAAGAAGTTCTTGACCGCAACGTAGCATTTCTTCAACCGTGCGGGGTTCATAGCGGTTACTTGCCGGCACCCGTCTCGGTCGGCGCGTTGGCGAACACCGAATTCTTGCCGACCTTGATTTTCACGCCGGGGGCGATTTCCACCATCAGCGTGTTGTCAAGCTCGTTCACTTCCTTCACTTTCCCGTAGATTCCGCCGGCCGTCACCACCTCCGTTCCCGGTACGATGCCGTCCCTGAACTTCCGGATTTCCTTCTGCTTCTTGTTCTGCGGACGAATCATGAAGAAATACATGATGGCGAAGATGGCCACCATCATGATAATCATCGACATCCCGCCGCCACCTTGCTGTCCCGCTTGCTGTTCCAATAAGATTGTAGATAGATTCATGGCTTTTATTTTAATTGTTCGTCTTTGTCAGCTTCTTCTCCGCCATAAGTTTCTTGGCGATGGCGTCGAGCAGCCCGTTCACGTATGCCCCGCTGCGCGGCGTGCTGTAAGCCTTGGCGATGTCCACGTATTCGTTCAGCGAGACGTTCAGCGGGATTTGGGGG
Source organism: uncultured Paraprevotella sp. (assembly GCA_964523985.1). Classification (GTDB taxonomy): domain Bacteria; phylum Bacteroidota; class Bacteroidia; order Bacteroidales; family Bacteroidaceae; genus Paraprevotella. The sequence goes on along the minus strand of CAZGBV010000063.1, from coordinate 7,234 downwards.
AAGGTGAGGATTTCCGCCAGCGCGATTTGCATGATTACCAAGTCCATGAGGGCAATCCGGTTGAATTCCCAGTTCTTCGTGTTTTCGCTTATCAGCTTGCGGTAATAGTCGGCGTTCAGCAGCGTGTTGCGGAGCAGGCCTTCGGCGAATGCCCTGTCCTCGTCGTCCTTGAATTCCGGCAGAAGTTCCTGATCCGCCCCGTTGGCCTCGTCGAAACGCTTGATGGTCTTCAGCACGAAAGTGTCCACTATGTACTTGTCGTCGTTCCAATACAGGTTCATGTCCTCGAGCACGGAGTCGAGTCCCTCGTTTTCGCAGATGATGTCCTTGTATATTTTGCGCCACAGTTCCCTGTCCTCGGCGTAAGAAGACTCCGGCGATGCCATGTATTCCTCGTAATAGTCGGTGGTCGTGATTTGCTTGTATAGCGAGCGCACGAAATTCTCGTCGTCCGTCCAGCTGATTCCGCGCTCCTTGCGGAGTCTCGCCAGCCGCCTGTTCGCTTCCAGTTGCCGCCCGAAGCGGTTCTCGACGAACTTCGTGCTTGGCGGGACACCCTCCTTAATGCGCTCGTACCTGCTCCGCGCCGTCTCCACTGCCCTCACGGCCATCCGATTGATTTCCACTATCAGCGACAGCAGGTAAAGATACATGTCGTATGCATAGGAAAGACTGGAAAAGAAGTCTTTTTCCACCGACTCGATGTCTTTCCCGTCGTTTTGGTAATAAGCGTATGTTGTCTGGACTGTTTTCAGGCGTATAATCTCTCTGTTTATCATATAGTGTCATATATCGCGGTGCAAAAGTAAGTATTTTGCCGGTAAATGCTCCCATCTTTCCTTCGTTTTTTTGGAAGTTAAAAAAAATATCCCCAATTTTGAGGCAGTCATTCAAAAACCGCGAGACATGGAAGATTTCAGGAAGAACCGCGAGGGGGACAGGGACATTGTGTTCTCCAAGGCCGTGAGGGCGGGGAAGCGCATTTATTACGTGGACGTGAAGAAAAACCGGAAGGGCGAACTTTACATTGCCCTCACGGAAAGCAAGAGGGTCGTGGCGGGCGATGCGGAAGCTCCCTCCATGAACTTCGAGAAACACAAGATTTTCCTCTACCAGGAGGATTTCGACCATTTCATGGCCGGGCTGGAAGAAGCCGTGGACTTCGTCCGCGCGGAACAGCCCCGGCCGGAATCCGGGGAGGATTGACTCCAGGGCGGCGAAAGGGGGACGGCGAGCCGGACCTTGACTCCTGCGCCGGCTCGGGAATGAAAGCCGCCCGGACGGCTGCCTTTCGTCTTTCGCGCCGGAAGGTCTGCTTTCAAAAAGACACGAAGGGGGTTCGAGGGCGGTTCCCGGAAGTTTCCCGGTTGTCAGAATGTCATTTCAGCCCCCTCAAAACTCGTCCGTTTCCACCGTCCGCAGAGAAGCACGGAAAAAATCGATTTTCGTGCGTCGTTCGGAAATCTGTTTGTAAGCCGGAACGCGGTTTTTCCCTGTTTCATGTCGCACAAATATGCCGGAAATGTGTGCAGGCACGCAAGCGGAACGATGTTTCGCCTGACAATCCGTCATCCGGACTTTTACAAACGCGGCGCGTCAAAGAGATGTCAAAAGGGCATTCGGGGCAGTACCTCTCCCCTCTTTCAGCCGGTTTTTCCGGCAATGACCCGAGATTCGAATCGCGGCGACACGACGAAAAAAGTGTTTTGTCACGTCATCCGAAAATTTTTCGCGGCACAAAATCGCACCGTTTTGGTTAAGGGAAGTGAAAAACGAGGCCGAATTGCAAAAATATGTGTCCGGAACAGCCCGGATTTCTCTCTGTCCGGAGATTTTTTCATCAAGTGCCGGTTAGCGGAAACGGCTTATTTCCGGAAAAAAGATAGCAATCCCCGTGTTTCAACGACAAAATGACATTTCGGGCGGAAGTGGCGAGAAACGTCCCGGCAGGGGATTCGCCCTGCCGGAAGGCAGCCGGAATACCGCACCGGACACGTCCGCACTCCGTCGCGACTTGGCTTCGCCGCGTCGTCAACCGGCCTCCGCACGCGGGCATCGCGGCGTTCTTTTTTCGGCCAGGAGAGGGTCTGTCCCGAATCGGGCGGGTGACGGGAACTTCCCCCCTCCCGCTTTACTTTGAGGCGGACATTGCAGAGATTTTGCAAGTGAATGATTGCCGTTTCCGAAAAAGAATCGTATCTTTGCAACGCAAAAACGGGAACGGTTCCCTGGCCGAGTGGTTAGGTAGCGGTCTGCAAAACCGTCCACAGCAGTTCGAATCTGCTGGGAACCTCTTCCGTGACGTTGAAACGGTTCCTTGGCCGAGTGGTTAGGTAGCGGTCTGCAAAACCGTCCACAGCAGTTCGAATCTGCTAGGAACCTCGCGGAAAGGAGGCGCGGATCCGGGCGACAATCCGGCCAAAGCGGGACGGCAGATTCCGGGCAAGGAAACCCGATAAGGGTCGGCGGTTGAAGGGGACTGTCGATTTTTGTCCGGAGAAAAAACGCGGAAAAGTTTGGCGAAACGCGCCGTTATCCGTAATTTTGCGGACGATTTAGCTCAAGGAGGCTCGAAAAAGCGAGGCCGCAATGGCATCCGCCTCGTGGGAAAACCCGTTTAATCGATTAAAATGTACGCAATTGTAGAAATTAACGGTCAGCAGTTCAAAGTTGAAGAGGGAAAGAAACTGTTCGTACACCACATCCGGGGCGTCGAAGCCAACCAGACTGTTGAATTTGAGAAAGTGTTGTTGACAGACAACGATGGGAACATAACCGTGGGCATCCCCGCCGTGGAAGGCGCAAAGGTGGTGTGCGAGGTCTTGTCTCCGTTAGTAAAGGGCGACAAGGTGTTGGTATTCCACAAGAAGAGAAGGAAAGGCTACCGTAAGCTGAAAGGCCACCGCCAGCAGTTCACGGAAATAGCAGTCAGACAAGTTATTGCTTAATCCTTTAAAAAGATAGACGAAAATGGCACATAAAAAAGGTGTGGGCAGTTCCAAGAACGGCCGTGAATCGGAATCCAAAAGATTGGGCGTGAAGATTTTCGGCGGCCAGAAATGTGTGGCGGGCAACATCATCGTCCGCCAGCGCGGCACGGTTCACTACCCCGGCACGAACGTGGGCATGGGCAAGGATCATACCCTATACGCATTGGAAGACGGCTTCGTAACTTTCAAGAAAGGCGTTTACAAGGGGCGCCACGGAAGGAGCGTGGTTTCCGTGGAAGTCAAGGCCGAAGCATAACGGCGAGCTTGCCGTGGCGGCATAAAAGGAAAGCCCCCTACGCACCGCATCCCCGAAAGTCAGACGCTTTCGTCATGCGGTTCGTAGGGGGCTTTCCCGAATCGGGCGGGCGGCGGAAGTCCTTCTCTCCGTGATGCGGTACACACGGTGTCGTAGCGTGTTTTCTCGGGTACGGCGGACGTGGAGGCTTGACCCTGTTCCCGCAGGGCGGTTTCGGCTTGTGGCCGCGGAGGGTTCCATCGGTGCTGTCGACGAGTTCGGACGCAGGCGTGCCCCGATAGCGCCTCCGGGGGATGTTTCCTGTCTGCATCGTCGCGGTTTTCCGCCACGGGCACCGCGTGCGCGGGGACTGCTCCGGCTCTTGCGGGCACTGCGGAACGCGCTTCCGGAGTGTGCCTCCATTGGACGCCGAACGGCCGAACCGCGGCGTGCGCGTCAAGTTCCGAAGAAGAGTTTTTTACGTCGGGCTTGGATTGGGCGGAAACGGCGGCTTTTCCTTATTTGCCCTTGAAGTCTTTCATGATGCCTTGGCAAATCCAGTCTGCCAAGGCCTGACGGTTGGACGAGAGGATGAGGCGTTTCCGGTCGCGTTCGTTTTGCAAGTTGCCCAGTTCCAGAAAGGCTGCCGCCGGGTTGGAGTTTCTCAGGACGTAGAGCGGGCGTTCGCTCACCGTGCCCCGGAACCCCCGGTTCGGTTGGTGCTTGTCGTATTTCCGCTCGAAGGTTTCGTGGATGTTTCCCGTCAGCCTCTTCCCCAGTTTGCTTCCGGGAGAGTGGTAGAAGAACACGTCCACTTGGTCTTTGCGCCCCCGGCTGTCCACGTGTATGAAGATGGCGCGCTTGTATCTTTCCTTGTCCTTTCGGGCCAGGCGGTTGATGGCATCGCACCGTTGCCGTAGGCGGGCGGTCTGGTCGAGCGGAATCGTTTGTCCGAGACAAGTCTCGCGGTCGCTGTTCGACAGGTAACGGTCGTCGCGGATGCCGTCTTTTTCGTCCTGGATGATGAAGTGCACCTTGGCGCCTCTTTCCATCAACGCGCGTCCCAGCCGCAGGATGATGTCGTAGGCGTACTCGTCCTCATGCAATTCGCGGTTGCCCGCTTCCCCGATGGCACCGGGGTCGGGGCCTCCGTGTCCGCTGACCAGGTACAGGCAGACACCGTCGAGCTCTTGCGAACGGACGGGTACAGTCCGGTATGACGGGCCGAAGAGCGGCTCTTCGAGGCTGGTCTTGCGGCGGCCGCCCCGTCCCCTCTTCCCGGACTCCTTACCGGCGGGAAGCCGGTAACTGCGCCCCAGCACCAGCCCCCCGTCGCGAGTCAGTTTCCCCTTGTTGGTTTCCAAGAACTCCTTTCGGGCGGCGCGGGAAGTGTAGCCCATGCGTTGGAGGAAAGCCGACACGCCTTCTCCTTTCTTAGGCTTGGCGCGTTCCTGGGCGTACAAGGCCGATGTCAGGCAACAACCCGTCCAAAAAAACGCGATGAGGAAAAGTCCACGGATGTTCATGCTCGCAAAAATAACGCAAAAATGACGCAAAACCCTACGCTTGCTTGATTATTTTGCCGGGAAGCCGCCCGTTTTTTGAAAAAGCGGGCCTTGGAGGATGTGCGCGGCGGAAAGGAAAGCGGCGGGCGAAGCGCCAAGACGGGCATGAGAACACGGCGCAAACGATGCGCACGGCAAGGTTCCTGCCGTTGATTCCCCCGGCTCCGCACGATGCCGTGCCGAGCCGGCACAGGCTTCCATCGGGAAGCCCGTCCGTTCCGGTCTTGATTGCTTCGTCGCCGTTCATTCACTCTTCGTCAATCCTCTCTATCTTGAAAATCACGGGGCGCGTGCCGTCGGAGCAACAGCAAACCATCTCGTTCTCCCGCTTCATCCAGCCGTTCATGATGTGTCCCCCTTGGAGTCCGGCATAGACGTAGCGGGAAATGGCATCCCATGCTTCCGAGCAATGGGGCATCTTCGGCCCGCCGGCCACGGTGTCGGGGTCGGCGGCAGTCCTTACGAGCGTGTTCAGGCCGCCGTGCCAGAAGTGGTCGTTCGACTCGTCGCGGCAGAAGATGAACTCGTCGCCCACGTGGTAACACGGGCACGGGCCGGCCTGCGGGTCCATGCAATACTTCTCCTGCAGTTCGGGATAGCATTTCTTGTCTATCACCGTCAGTCTCACTTTATGTTTCATAGTCGGATGGTTTGTACGTCAGTGCGTCGCTCGGCCAGCCGGTCACGTTGTGACCGGTGTCGAGATGCTTGATTTCCTTCATGTCGTCGTCGGACAGGGTGAAGTCGAAGAGGTCGATGTTCTTGCGCATCCGGTCGGCGTGAGTGGTCTTGGGGATGATGACGATGCCCTGCTGGAGGAGGAATTTCAAGGCGACTTGAGCCGCCGTTTTCCCGTATTTCCCGCCGATGGCGGTCAGCGCAGGGTTTTCGAAGATGCCGTGCCTTCCTTCCGCCAAGGGGCTCCACGCTTCCAATGCGCAACCGAAGGGGCGCAGGAACTCCCGCATCCGCCGTTGTTGGTAGAACACGCTCGTCTCGCATTGGTTCACTGCCGGCGTGACTTCGGCATCCTCGACGATTTCGCGGAAAGTGCCGGGATAGAAGTTCGACACGCCGATGGCCCGGAAGAGCCCGCTCTTATAGAGCCCCTCGAGTGCCTGCCACATCACCTTGGGACGGCCTACCGGCCAGTGGAGGAGCATCAGGTCGGCGTAGTCCAGCCCCAGTTCTTCCATCGACTGTTCCGCCGCGCGGACGGTCTCCCTCACGGTATGGCAGGGTTCGCAGATTTTCGTGGTCACGAACAATTGCTCGCGAGGCACGTCCGAATGGCGGACGGCATCGCCCACGCCTCTCTCATTATGGTACATGGCTGCCGTGTCGATGTGGCGGTAGCCCGCGCCTATCGCTTCTTCGACCACACGCTGCGTCTCCCGCCTCGGAACGTTGTACACGCCCAGTCCTATCGCCGGCATCTGCACGCCGTTGTTCAATGTCTTATGTTCCATATCGTCGTCCTTTGTCCGTCTCCGTGAATCTTGCAGATTTCCTGCCGTCGCGCTCCACAGTCCCGAAGAACATCCTTTCGGGGAATACCGAATATTGACGCTCGCCGCGAAGAGCCTGGCAGACCACCATGCGCTCCTTGGTCTCCGGGTCGAAGTCCGTGCGGACGTAGCGGTACATGCCGCCTTCGAAGTGCCGGAAGTGCCGGAAGTACCGGATGCCGTCTTCGGGCTTCGGGTATTCCGCCATCAGTTTCCCGACCAAAGGCGCGTACCAGGCGCGGACTTCCGTTGCCGTCGGGGTATGGCCGCCCGGAAAGCGGTACGCCCGGTCGTAATGCTCCAAAAAGACCGGCTCAAAACGAGCCAAAGTGTCTTGTTCGCCGAACAGCCCCCAGACCTTGTCCTTGTAGTACGGATTGCAATGGTCGAACTGGATTTGCTCCAACTCGGCAAACTCGGCAACCAGTGTTTCGTCGACGACGAACTGCTGCATTCCGTCGCGACGGGGCGATTTGTAGGTCTGCTCGCCTGTGCGGAGCTTCAGGAAGTCGGCCATCCGGAAGTGCGGGTTGCCCAACAAGGCAGGGATGCCGGCAACGGGAGCCACCATTTGGGCGTAGAACGAGCCGCAACTGTTGCCCACGAGGGCATCGGGCCGCTCCCGGTCGCAGATGTCGCGGATGAGGGACAGCGCCTCTTTCGGATGAAAAGGCAGGTCGGGCGCAATCACTCGCGCCCTGCCAGCGAAAGCATCCCGCAAAGCCCGTGCCGGGACGCATTGGCCGCTGGCGTAGAACCCGTGAAGGAACAATATCTTTTTCCCCACTAAAAATCTACCGACCCGATTTATCCCCTTTTAAATTTCGACTAATCTGGAAAAGGCGAACACGAACAAAACCCACCCCCCGAGCGGCTTTTCGTGAGCGGAAAACGAGACTCGAACTCGCGACCCCGACCTTGGCAAGGTCGTGCTCT
>CAZGBV010000062.1:0-11846 GCA_964523985.1 uncultured Paraprevotella sp. | reverse complement strand
GAGACTCCGGTCTCCTTTTTTGTGTCGCAGATTGAATCTTGGTACAAAGTTACCTTCTACTGAAGTGGAGTTCAACGGGGGCTTCACCTGCGGAGGAGTGAGGAAAAGACCGTTGCACTTCTTATTGGAAACTTCCCTCTTGCACGTTCCTAAAAAAAGAAACAGAAACGAGGCTTTCTCAAATAAAAGAACTATCTTTGCAGAACGATACGCAAATATCCAACTTGGAAAAAGAACATGAAACCTACGCTCTTTTTATTAGCTGCTGGCATGGGTAGCCGTTATGGTGGTCTGAAGCAACTGGACGGACTGGGGCCGAACGGCGAAACCATCATGGACTATTCTATCTACGATGCCATCCGCACCGGCTTCGGCAAAATCGTCTTCGTCATCCGCAAGGACTTCGAGGAGCAGTTCCGCACGCAAATCCTCTCCAAATACGAAGGGAAAATCCCGGCGGAGCTGGTGTTCCAGAGCCTCGACGCACTGCCCGAAGGCTTCACCTGCCCCGAAAACCGCGTGAAGCCGTGGGGGACGAACCACGCCGTGCTGATGGGCAAGGACGTCATCAAAGAACCGTTCTGCGTCATCAACTGCGACGACTTCTACGGGCGTGACGCCTTCGACACCATCGGCAAGTTCCTGAGTGCCCTGCCCGACGGCAGCCGGAACACCTACGCCATGGTGGGCTTCCGCTGTTGCAACACACTTAGCGAAAATGGATCCGTGGCGCGCGGCATCTGCGTCTATGACGACCGCCACCACCTGACGGACGTGGTGGAACGCACGGAAATCATGCGTGTGAACGGCCTCATCTGCTACAAGGACGAAGAGAGCAAATGGATTCCCGTGGAAGAGAACGTGCCGGTCAGCATGAATATGTGGGGCTTCACGCCCGACTACTTCGCGTACAGCGAGGAGTATTTCAAGGGCTTCCTGAGCGACCCGAAGAATATGGCGAACCCGAAAGCCGAGTTCTTCATCCCGCTGATGGTGAACAAGCTCATCAACGAGGGAACGGCCACGGTGGAAGTGCTTGACACCAGCAGCAAATGGTTCGGTGTGACGTATGCCGCCGACCGCGCGGCCACGGTGGAGAAAATCGCCTCGTTGGTAGCGACAGGAGAATATCCGGAAAAACTGTTCTGAAAAAAGTACCCTTGTTCCCTTACCCGAAAAAGGTATCCTTCTTGGCAGATGAACTTCGTGCAAGAAGGTTTTTTATGACTGTCTGCACAATGTCCGTCAATATATTTGACATCATACGGACTATTTAATGGTAAATCGTTATACGAAACAAAAATATTTGTGTATTTTTCTGAATCTCAGTATATTTATAATGTCGTCAGCCGAAATACCGTTATGAATATGCTGAATTTCATGCAAAGGTTCCCCGATGAAGCGTCTCGTATCGCTCACCTGAAGGAACAAGGGGAACAATGCGGCGTTGTCTGCAAGCATTGCGGTTGTGCGGAACACCGCGGGGACACCAAGAAGCTTTCTTTCGAACGCGGGGACGGTCATGGAGCATGGCAAGCCGCATTTCCGCTATTGGATTGCGGCCATGTTCCTGCCCACGGGCACGAAGAAGTCCCTTTCCACGGAGGAACTCCGCCGCCAGTCGGGTCACAGACGCTACCGGCTCATTCGGGAGACGGGCTACAAACTTCGGGATATGGGCGAGTGTGCCGAACACTGCCTGCTCGCCGACCAAATGGAACTGGACGAGGGCTTCCTTGCCATTGGATTTTCGGAAGACGAGAGGGACGAGCCGCTGGAACGGGGACATGACAGTCAAAGGAAAGACAATGTCATTGTCATGGCCGAAAGTGCATCATCCGAGGAGGATTTCAAGAAAGTAAAATCTGCCAAAACGGTGGGATGTCTCAAGATGCAGGTCATACCCGACTTGAAGTCGGAGATAATCACCGGCATTACGGGTGGGCAATTGAAACCATCTGTGGAACTGGCCACGGACGATACCACGTCTTATGTCAATTTCGGCAAACACGCCGTTGCCACAAAAGGCCGTCATTTCCGGCAAAAAGGCTGTCAAATCCTTCCTGCCGTGGGTGCACATTGCCATAGGAAACGCCAAGAGGATGCTGTCGGATGTTCATCATAAAATCAAAAGCCGATACTTGCGATTATACCCCAATGAGGCCTGTTACAATTTCAACAGACATTATTTCTGGGAAAGATCATTCGACAGAGTCCTTCTGGCGGCAGTTACCCACACAACCGATTTTAGGTCAAGAACTTATAAACGGACAGTTATGCGGATAATCATAATTTTTTCATGTCGTCCGGTCTCCATTTGACTGCTATCTGTTGGCAGTCTTTTTTCTGTGAGATAAAACAAACAAACAAGTATTGTCAGACTCAAAAAAACCAACAAATGAAGAAAATCACCACTTGTAAGGAGAGCAAGAATATCGACTTCTTGTCTTTCATGCAGAAGCAAGTACGAGAGAAAAAGGCTCGCAACAAAATCAAAACGTCGGAAAACTACCTGACGACCCTGCATTCTTTCACGCAGTTCCTCAGTGTCAAAGGCAAGTGTCAGCCTATGGGATTCGAAGCCGTCACCGACGATTTAATTACGTCTTACGAAAACTACCTGCGGAAAGAACTCGGCATCTCCAAAAACAGCAGTTCCCTTTATATCCGCACGTTGCATGCCGCCTATAAGAAGGGAGTTTCCTCGTTCAACATGGAGTTGCGCGACCCTTTCGAGAACGCCTATACTGGCGTTGACAAGACCCGGAAGCGAGCCGTAGATGTCAATGTCGTCGTCAAACTTATGGAATGTGAGGGACTTACTCGAAGTGTGGAGTTCAGCCGCGACACGTTCGTGTTCTGCTTTCTCGCACAGGGAATGCCTTTCATAGACTTTGCCAAACTGAAAAAGGAAAACCTACTAAACGGACGTCTCTCTTATACCAGAAGCAAAACCGATTACCCTATCTCCATCAAGATTAACCCTATCATGGAGGACATCATCGACAAATATGCCTCTCCACTATCGGATTTCCTTTTTCCCGTAATGAAAACCGAGGAATTCAGACAGGCTACCTACAACTCCGCCTTACGGCTGTACAACTACCATTTGAAAACTCTGTCCGATATGTTGGGAGGGAATGTATCCCTTTCTTCCTACGTTCCGCGGCATTCATGGGCTTCGGAAGCCTTACGGCTCCACGTTCCCGTCCGCGTCATCAGCAAATCCATGGGGCATACCAACGAGAAAACCACTTCCATTTACCTCGCCTCCATGGATTACCGCGACATTGACGACGCGACGAGAAAAATTTTCAACGCGGTAAACAAGAGGGAAAAAGCAAGGAAACCTTTCCGAAAGACCGCCGCGAAAACCGCGATGCTGTCTTATTCGGTAATATGCCCCCGATATTATTACTCTATCTCCACGCAGGAAACGGGCAAGGCCGTCGCGAACACTGACAGAACGTTTGCCCACGCGAAGAAACAGACTCTCTCAGAATCCGCGACTCCACGGATTGAGGAGCAACGAAGGTCAGATTCGGAAGATGCCGCCAATGTTCCATGAACCTTACGGGACAGGTATGTCCGCACTGCTTTTCCTGCCCCTTGCACGAAGAAGAACGAACATGACGCAGAGAACCGGAATGCAGAGGGGTTACGGACTTGCGACCGGTCATTTTGCAACCATGAATAAGAGGGTAGGGGTTTGCACATCGGTGCGGATACTCTCCGGGGGTGCGCCAGCGAACATGGCGGGAAGCCTTGCGGCCTTAGTTTCCGAGATTAGGGAAAAGGAAATCGCAAATCAAGGTTGACGACGGAAAATCGCCGTGCACTTCCCCCGGAATAAAAAGGAGACCGGACGGAAGGAGGATGCTTTCCATACGGAAGGCATCTTCTCGTTTCCCCGTCGAGAGTCTGCCACGTCTTCGCCGTGCACTGTAGGAGCAAGAAACCAGAAATCGCAAGCATCCGCAAATAGAAAACACTCCGTTTTTTCCCTTCTTTCTTGCCTCCCGGCTTAGATTCAAAATCGAAGTGCAAAAATCCAAACCCTTCCCGCCGCCAATAGCAACTGGCAATACAAAAAAATAAAAGTTCAAGACAACTTTAGAGGTGTTGTTGACAAGAAATTTTTCACTTCAGAATCGCCAAACTTTTTGCTTACCCACACTAAAAAGCTACCGAGCTACTGAGCCGTTGTTGTCGTACAGGGGGGACGTGGTGAAGACCATGACGACGAACAACGGCGACGGGCTTCCCGCGCACGGGAACATGACGAAGGATCTGGAAGAAACCGCCGTCTGTTTCACCGACTCCTGCCACTCCCAGCAGAAAGGTGTCACTATAAAAACCGACAAACTCATAAGACAATCCATGCCTTTCGGCACGGACTGCAACGATTTGGCAATGCTTTCTTGAAAAAGGTATAGGCCAGAATGAACGTAAGGCAAAGGAAGAAACTGAAATACTCAACACCGAAACACGAGTTCTTCAAACATTTCCCGTAATTTTGCATTTGCCAATTAATCTGCGCACGAAGTGAAGACAGACAAAATGGCAACGGAGTTTCGCGATTTGCCTTGCAGGTTCGGAAATAAGTTTTTAGATTTGCAACGTAATGGGATTGCGATGATAGACAGGAACAAAATCAGACTCGTCCGTTCCCTCGAACAGAAGAAAATCCGTAAGGAACTGCAACTTTTCGTGGCCGAGGGACATAAGTTGGTGGACGACTTGTTGCCGGTTTTCGGTTGTATGTTCCTTGCGGCGCAGAGGGAATGGATGGAGGCGCGATGGGAAATGGTGAGAGAACTCGCCCGCACAGGGTGCGAAATTCAAGAGGTATCGGCGGAAGAACTACAGAGGGTTAGCCTGCAGAAGAGCCCGCAGAACGTGCTGGCCATTTTCCATCAACGCCCGTCTGGAATGTTGCCGCGTCGCGTCCTGCAAAAACAACTCTGCCTCGGCCTCGACGGCGTGCAAGATCCGGGCAACTTGGGGGCAATCGTCCGTGTAGCCGACTGGTTCGGCATAGAGCATATATTCTGCTCCCCTGACACGGTTGACCTGTACAACCCTAAAACAGTGCAGGCCACCATGGGAGCTATGGCTCGCGTCCGTGTGCACTACCTCCCGCTGGCCGATTTGCTTCGGACGAACGGTGTAGACATTTCTATATACGGAACGTTCTTGGACGGTGATGACATCTACGGCACAGAACTGACACCCAATGGGTTAATCGTTATGGGAAACGAAGGAAACGGCATCCGGCGTGACATTGCCCTCCACATTAACCGCAGACTTTATGTCCCCAACTACCCCCCTGGGCGGGACACTTCGGAAAGTTTGAACGTGGCTGTCGCCGCCGCCGTCGTATGCGCAGAGTTCAGGAGAAGGACAACCAACGTCGAACGGAACTAACGATGTCGGCATAGGTCGGCAATCCTTCGGCAACCCATAGGCGCAAATGTTCCTGACATGCTTCCTCTTTCGCTTTCCGCAACAAGGAAACTACATTGTCTTCCGGCTGCGGGACTGCACTGACGGGCAACAAGACCCCTATCCCGCCCTGCCACATCACGCCAGGGCATTCGCCATCCAAGGTATAATGGGATTGATAAAAGCCATTCTCATCCACAACTATCACCGGCATATCCGCAAAGCGTCCCGAAGGCCAATACACCCTATGAAAAGCTACTTGCTTCAATCTTCTCTTCTTCGTCGTCTTAGCGTCTTCCGCGCCCACCCCTTGATGTACCCCGCCTACGCACCACGCGATAAGGCTTCTCCTTCACCACGTGAATGGAGCGTTCCACCTGACGGCTGTCCCTCAATTCTGTCGGAGAAAGCCGGTGCACATTTTTGTCAACTGGTATCATATGCAATGTCGTATCGTTTGGTGCCACGCTCGCGCTGTCCGTAGCGACAGGAACGACCGTCGTGTCGGCCGCCATCGACAGGGGATGGATACGCACTAACATGATGTCGCGAAGCAACAACAGGCGAGGTTCCGTATCCCCATCGGAATGTTCGTAATAGACGAATCCGCCTACTTCATGTATGGCATGAGCCGTATCTCCTTTCACACGGAGTTGCGTCAGGTTGTTGGAATAAATCCTTTGTGTGATGCCCGTTGCAGAGTCGTTGTCGAAAATCATATAAAGAGCGGCATATGCCTCGCTTTGCCGTCCATGGGATATGTAATGGGAGTTGAAACGCCAAAGCAGTACGTCTCCCTTGCGAAAAGTCGTGTCAGCATCCATAGTGAACATCAGGCGGTTTTCCGAGAAACGTGGCTTCAAGACACTGCATCTGCGCTCGTTCCAAATGTCGGCCGTATCTCCTTGTGTGTCCAGATGGGCGTAAATATCGCTCTCCCCTGCTGAGGCTCCTAATGCAGTGACATACGCGTCGTAACGTTCCTGTAACCTTTTGTAAATGTCGTTCAGATAAGTGGTGTGCGACGCGTACCATACCATTGAGGAATCAAATTCCGCCTCGCTCACACCGTGTTTCTTGAACACGGCCAACACGTAACCGTAACGTCTTAGATTCATGCTGTCACTCCCGGTTTCTGCCATGGCTTGCGCGATGTGATAGTCGTAAAGTAAATTCTCCATTTCCGTCGGTTGAATCAGGTCGGACGGCACACCGGACTTGCACGCCGGAAACAAAAAGAGGACGGCTACGGCAAAAAACACTTTACGCAACTTCTTGTACATGAAACGTTACCGGGAAATACGTTTACGGTAGAAAATCAACAAGGCTATGATGCCGCAACTGATAGACGCATCGGCGAAATTGAATATCGGGCTGAAGAATACGAAATGATTGCCTCCCACCCATGGCATCCATTCCGGCCAGTCGGTGTCTATGATGGGAAAATAAAACATATCTACCACGCGACCGTGAAATGCACTTTCGTAGCCTGTCCCGAACGGCACGAAATGAGCAGTGAAAGGTACGGGGGGATTGTTGAATATCAGGCCGTAGAACACGCAATCAATGATGTTTCCCGCCGCCCCAGCCAAAATCAGGGACAAACAAATCACAAAGCCTGTCGGCACACCCTTGCGTATCTGCCGGAAAAGGAGGAAAATAATGAAAGCCACGGCAACGATGCGAAAGGAAGTCAGAAAAAGCTTGTCAAAGAAGTCCCACCCAAACGCCATACCCGGATTTTCAGTGAAAAGGATGTAAAACCAATCGGTCACGCGGATGCTCTCGTGCAGGTACATACGAGTCTTGACCGCTATTTTTATCCACTGGTCTGCGACAAGCACTAAAAAGATAATCAGCAAGGCCAAGTGTCCTTGAGTGAACCATCCCCGACGGCTTCTTTCTGCAACCTCCATTACCTTTTCATGTTTTTGGCCTCTATGCTTAACGTTGCGTGAGGGACTACGCGCAAGCGTTCCTTGGGAATCAACTTGCCCGTCACGCGACAAATACCATAAGTCTTGTTTTCGATACGCACCAAGGCGGCTTCAAGTCCCTTGATGAACTTTTGCTGGCGCGATGCCAACAACGAAAGTTCCTCTTTGCTTTGGGTGTTGGCTCCCTCTTCCAAGGCCTTATAGGTGGGCGACGTGTCGTCCACTCCGTTGTTATCCGTGTTCATCAGCGTCCCCATCATGGTTTCATATTCCTCGCGTGCCACGGCAAGTTTCTTTAGTATCAGTTCCTTGAATTCGGCCAACTCTTCATCGCTGTAACGTGTTTTTTCTGTCATAATACTTTCATTTCAGGGTTAATATTATTCACTCACTTTCTGTCCACTTTCACCTTTATGGTAAAACCGTCAAAGTCCACGTTCACGCCTCCGTCCACCTCGTCCGTCACGACAAGCGAATCGGCCAGTACTTGCCCTCGGATATAGTCCCCGTAGTCTGCCACGGCTTTGTCTGTCTGCTCCGTATGCGAGAGCGTCACGGCGATACGGTCGGTGATCTCGAAGTCTTTCTCCTTGCGCAGATTCTGTATGCGCTTCACTATTTCGCGTGCCGTGCCCTCCACGCGGAGTTCGTCGGTCATGGTGATGTCAAGTGCCACTGTCAGGTTTCCCTCGTTAGACACCGTCCAGCCGGGTATGTCTTCACTGAAGATTTCCACGTCGGAGATGTCGATAGTGACTTGTTTCCCGTTCTCCATGACCAAAGGGAGCGAGCCATCGCGTTCCAACTCAGCAATCTGCCCCGGTGCCAGCCTGTCCACGGCAACGGCCACACCCTTCATCAGTTTGCCAAATTTCTTGCCCATCGTGCGGAAGTTGCATTTCGCTTTCTTCACCAGCATCCCCTCGCTTTCCACGAACCTCAATTCCTTGACGTTCACCTCGTCCAATATCAATTGCTTCACGGACTCTATGTTTTCTCGAAGGCCGGTATCTCCCGCTGGCATGGAAATACAACGCAACGGCTGGCGCACGATAATCCGTTCTTTCTTGCGCAGGGACAAGACCATGGAAGTGATTTGCTGAGCCAATTCCATGCGATATTCCAAGGCTTTGTCCACTTCAGCCTCGTCGCATACGGGGAAAGAAGCCAAATGTACGCTTTCTGTCTCCGCGTGCCCAGTCGCGTCCGTCAGGTCGCGGTACAAACGGTCAGCGTAGAACGGAGCGATGGGAGCCATCAGCCTGGCCACCGTCTCCAGACAAACGTACAGCGTCTGATAGGCCGAAAGCTTGTCCGTACTCATCGCGCTCCCCCAAAAGCGCTTGCGGCTCAAACGAACGAACCAGTTGCTTACATCGTCCACCACAAAATCCCGTATCAGACGTCCCGCCTTCGTCGGATCGTAATCCTCGTAACAGGCATCAACATTCTTTACTAACGTATTCAACTCAGACAAAATCCAACGGTCTATCTCCGGGCGTTCGTGCAGGGGTACGTCGGCTTCGGCGTAGCACCAGCCGTCCACGTTGGCATACATTGACAGAAAGGAATACGTCTGGAAAAGCTTGCCGAAGAAAGTGCGGCTGACTTCTTGCACACCGGCCTCGTCGAACTTCAGGTTGTCCCATGGCGAAGAGTTGGTAATCATATACCAACGCACGGCATCAGAACCGTACCGTTCTATCGCACCGAACGGGTCTATCGCGTTACCCAGACGTTTGGACATTTTATTCCCGTTCTTGTCAAGCACAAGTCCGTTGGATATCACGGCCTTGTATGCCACGCTGTCGGACACCATTGTGGAAATGACATGCAACGTGAAGAACCATCCGCGGGTCTGATCCACGCCTTCCGCAATGAAGTCGGCGGGATAAGCTGTGCGGTTGTCTAAATCTTTCTTATGCTCGAACGGGTAATGTATCTGAGCGTAAGGCATAGCACCGGAGTCGAACCATACGTCCACGAGGTCGGTCTCCCGCTTCATCGGTTTGCCTGAGGAACTTGCCAGCACCACCTCGTCGACGAATGGACGATGGAGGTCTATCTTGTCATAGTTGTCTTGACTGTAATTGCCTGGAACGAAACCGTTGTTTTTCAACGGATTGTAGGGCATCACCCCTGCCGCCACCGCTTTCTCTATCCCGTCGTACAATTCCTCCACCGATCCGATGCATATTTCCTCCCCGTCTTCCGACCGCCAAATGGGCAGGGGTGTGCCCCAGTAGCGGCTCCGACTCAAGTTCCAATCGTTTAGGTTTTCCAACCATTTCCCGAATCGTCCCGTCCCCGTGGATGCTGGTTTCCATTTGATGGTGCGGTTGAGTTCCGTCATGCGTTCCTTAACAGCCGTGCTACGAATGAACCAACTGTCGAGTGGATAATACAGAATTGGTTTGTCCGTCCTCCAGCAATGCGGGTAGTTGTGCATATGTTGTTCTATCTTGAACGCCATCCCGCGCCGCTTCAGTTCCATACAGAGTGCCACGTCGAGCGTCTCGTCCTTGTCGGTCTTCTTCGGGTCGTAGGCGTTCTTCACGAACTGTCCTTCCCATTTCTTGTATTCGTCCACACGGACGCGGTGTTTCACGAAGTCCTCGTCCAACTCGTCCATGAGATAGAATTTGCCCGTCAAATCTACCATCGGACGGCATTCACCCTTTCGGTCTGTCAGCTGGAGGGGAGGGATACCCGCCACTTTGGCTACTCGTGCGTCATCCGCACCGAAAGTCGGAGCGATATGCACAATGCCCGTGCCGTCCTCCGTTGTCACGTAGTCTCCAGAGATTACTCGGAATGCTTCTTTGCCGAGACTCACCCACGGGAACAGTTGTTCGTAGGTCATGCCCACCAAGTCCTTTCCGAGATATTCGCCAACGATGCGGTAGGGCATCACTTTGCCGCCCAGCTCATAACCGTCCAACGGTATGTCCTCGCCCCGCGGGTCGAGATAAGCCGTCAGTCGCTCTTTTGCCAAGACTATCGTCACGGGTTCCCCACTATAATTGTTATATGTGCGCACACACACATACTTTATGTCCATTCCCACGCACAACGCCGTGTTGGAAGGAAGCGTCCAGGGGGTGGTAGTCCATGCCAGAAAACAAGGCATACCCCATCCCGTCATTTCCTTGCGCGGGACGAGCATCCGGAACTGTGCCGTCACCGTCATGTCTTTCACATCGCGGTAGCAACCTGGCTGGTTCAATTCATGCGAACTCAGTCCCGTGCCCGCTGCGGGGGAGTAAGGCTGTATCGTGTATCCCTTATACAACAGCCCCTTGTCGTAAAGTTGCTTCAACAACCACCAAAGCGTCTCAATGTATTTGTTGTCGTAAGTGACATACGGGTGTTCCATGTCTACCCAATATCCCATCTTGCGACTCAGTTCTGTCCACTCTTTCGTGTATTTCATCACGTTGACGCGACATTTACGGTTATATTCCTCGATAGAGATGGTCTTGCCTATGTCCACTTTCGTGATGCCTAGTTCTTTTTCCACTCCCAATTCCACGGGAAGCCCGTGGGTGTCCCATCCCGCCTTGCGCTTCACCAGGAAACCCTTCATGGTCTTGAAGCGACAGAACGTATCCTTTATGGAACGCGCCAACACGTGGTGTATACCCGGATGGCCGTTGGCCGAAGGAGGGCCTTCGAAGAATATGAACGATGGACAACCCTCACGCTCTGCCATACTCTTATGGAATATGTCCGCGTTGTCCCACATATTCAGCACCTCTTTGTCCACCTCGGAGAGGTCTTGCCGTGTGCGTTCTGCGAATCGTCTTGTCATAAAATTGTGTTCTCTTCCACTTTGCTTTTATTTTGTGACAAAAATACGATTTCTTTTTCAGAACAAGAAACATTCCAATAAAAACATGACCGTCCGGAATATGCGCAGAGTCAACCGGCAAGTGCGAAATTAGAGGAAATGTTTGAAGAACTCGCGTTTCGGTGTTGAGAAATTGAGTTTCTCCTTTGGCCTTGCGTTCATTCTGGCCTGTACCTTTTCCAAGAAAGAAATGCCTGGATTTCTGAAGTCCGTGCCTTCCGGCACGTATTGCCTTTATGAGTTTGTCGGCGTTCTTTGGTGACACCCTTCTGCCACGAACAACAGGGGTCGGTGAAACAGACGGCGGTTCCCTTCATTGCTTCCGTGATTTTCCCATGCGCGGGGAACCCGTTGCCGTTGTCCGCCATCATGGTCTTCAGCCCGTCTCCCCTGTACGGCGGCAACAGCCTGATTGCGGTTCTCGCCGCGTGTGCGACCTCCCTGTCGTACTCAAGTTCTCCATGGGGATGAAGTCGGACGGATGTTCCGTGAGGGTGAGTATCGCGCCTTTGCCGTCCCTGCCTGCTGTCGTGTCCATTTGTATATTATTTAATCGTTATATAAGTATATGTTGAAAATTAGTTTATATCAAAATTTTTGCGTATCTTTGTGTA
>CAZGBV010000061.1:0-11874 GCA_964523985.1 uncultured Paraprevotella sp. | reverse complement strand
TCACCTTGTCGAACGGGCACAGGTTGAAAGCGTTGAAAATCAACCTGCCCGGAGGGAAACAAGTGGCCGTGCGGTACTCCTGGCGGACGAAATCCGCCAACTTCACGAAATAAGGCTTTTCAAACTCCGCCGCCAGCCGCCTTTTCCAGCCCGGTTCTATCCGTACATCCATGATGTTTTCCTCCTTGCGTCTGCAAAGATAAGACTTTTTCCGGTAATCCGAGGCTTTTCCCGAGTTTCGGCGGGGAGGGGGAAGAAATGCCGTCAGGTGTCGTTTTGTCAAAATGTCATTCACGCCCCCCGGAAAATCGCTCGTTTGCGTCCGTGTCCGGGGAGCCACGAAAAAAAACGATTTTCGCGCCGCTTTCGCAAATCACTTTGTAAGCCGAAGGGCGGACGAGGTGCGCGTCGTGCCGGGCGGAGGCGCGAACCGTGCGCTTGCCGCAGGGAGGCGTGCAAGCGTAAAGGCCGTTTCGCATGACAATCTGTCGTCCGGGTTTTGTACGCGCCGGGGCATCAAATAGAAGGAAAAAGCCGCCTGCGGCAGGTCTGGACTCCGCTTTCAGCCGGTTTCTTCGAGAAAAAGCCGAGGTTCGAATCGCGACGACACGACGAAAAAAGTGTTTTGTCACGTCGTCCGGAAATTTTTGTCGGCACAAAATCGGGGAGTTTCGGTTAACGGACGTGAAAAACGAGGCCGATATGCAAAAACATGTATTCAGAAACGCCCGGATTTCTCTCTATTTGGAGGTTTTTGAATCAAGCACCGGTTAGGGAAACCGGCCTTTTCCCGTCAAAAAGACAGCGAAACGCGCGATTCCATGGCAGACTGGAACACGGCCCGGGCCGCGCTCCCGAGGGAAAAGGCGGGGAACGTCCCGGAAAGGAAGCCGCCGCCTTGATTCCCCGCGCCCGCCGCCTTGGAACGTGAAAAAGGGATGCTCCCTCCACGCATTCCGCGTTCTCTTTTTGTTTTATTCAACGAATTGTCTTACCTTTGCACATTGCATGTGGCGATATGCCATAAACGGCAAGATATGGACACACGGGGACAATTCGAGCAAATAATAAAGGAGTGCCGGGAGCTGTTCGCCAAGAAGTTGCATGATTACGGCACGGCATGGCGCATCATGCGCCCCGCGTCGGTGACAGACCAGATATTCATCAAGGCCTGCCGCATCCGCAATCTGGAGGTGAAGGGGGTCTCGATGGTAGGCGAGGGCATCCGCCCGGAGTTCGTGGCCATCGTGAACTACAGCATCGTGGGGCTGATACAGCTGGAGCTGGGCTATGCCGACACGGAAGACATGACGCCCGGACGCGCCTTAGAGTACTACGACAAGTACGCGGCTCTTTCGCTCTCCTTGATGTTGAAGAAGAACCACGACTACGACGAGGCTTGGCGCGGGATGCGCGTCAGCTCCTACGCCGACTTCATCCTGATGAAGGTATGCCGCACCAAGCAAATCGAGGCGTTGGGCGGACGGACCGCGGTGTCGGAGGGGATTGACGCCAACTACATGGACATGTTGAACTATGCCGTGTTCGGGCTTATAAGACTGACTTTCGGTGAGCAGGGCGGGGAATAAGGTGCTTTGGGCGGCCGTGAACGCCAGCCGTCTGTTGCTGTCGTCCACTTTCGTTTTCTCCGGGTTGGTGAAAGTGGTGGATCCGCGCGGCACCCAATACAAGTTCGAGGACTATTTCCGGGCTTTCGGCCTGTCGGAATGGATTCCCGGCTTCCTGCCGCTTTGGCTGGCCGTCGTGCTGGCGGTGCTGGAATTTTGCATGGGGATATACCTGTTCTTCGGCATACGCCGCCGCGCCACGTCCCTGCTCTTCCTGGCGTTCATGGGCGTGATGACCCCCCTGACGCTCTATCTCGCCCTGGCCAATCCCGTGTCGGACTGCGGGTGTTTCGGCGATGCCGTGACGCTGACGAACTGGCAGACTTTCGGCAAGAACGTCGTGTTGTCCGCCTTGGCCGTGACGGTATTCCGTTACCGGCGGCTGATGACGCGCTTCGTCTCCGAACGCAACCAATGGACGATTTCCCTCTATTCCATCCTTTTCGCCTTCGTCCTGGCCTGCTTCTGCATCTATCACCTCCCCGTGTTCGACTTCCGCCCCTACCACGTCGGAGCCGACCTACCCGGCGCGATGGCAATCCCGGAGGGGGCAGACGAGCCGGAATACCAGACGACTTTCCTTCTTGAAAAGGACGGGAAGGAGAAGGAATTCACGGCGGAGGATTACCCGGAGGACACGGCGTGGCACTTCGTGGAGAGCCGGACGGTGACGGTGAAGGAGGGATACGTGCCCCCGGTGCACGACTTTTCCGTCACGACGTGGCCCGGCGGAGAGGACATCACGGGGCAGGTCCTGGCGGACAAGGGATATACGTTCTTGATGATATCACCTTTCCTCGAGTTCGCGGACGACAGCAACATAGACCGCGTGAACGAGCTTTACGACTATTGCCGCGAACACGGCTACGCCTTTTACTGCCTTACGGCATCGGGCGACGACGCGATACGGCGGTGGCAAGACCTGGCGGGGGCGGACTACCCTTTCTGCACGACGGACGAAACCACGCTGAAGACCGTCGTGCGCTCCAACCCCGGGCTGGTGTTGCTGAAAGGCGGCACGGTGTATGGGAAATGGAGTTGCAACGACCTCCCGAAGGAAGAGGACTTGAACGCCCCGCTGGAAGACAGCGAACTGGGACGCTTGCAGTCCGCATCGCGGATGGCGACGACGTTGCGCGTCGTCCTGTGGTTCCTCGTGCCGCTGGCCGTGCTGACGTTCGCCGACAGGATATGGGTGGGGAGCAAGATGTACAAGAGGAAAAACCGCCCGGCGCGGACGGCCCCGCCCGGTGACACTGACACAGAGGCATAGGAAATCAACTTAAAAAGAAAAGAAATGAGAAAGAAAATCGTTGCAGGCAACTGGAAGATGAACCTGAATTTGCAGGAAGGCGTGGCGTTAGCCGCCGAACTGAACGCGGCCCTGGCCGCCGACAAACCGAATTGCGACGTGGTAATCTGCACGCCTTTCATCCACTTGGCCTCCGTGGCCGCCGTGCTGGACGGCGGCATCGTCGGGCTGGGCGCGGAAAACTGCGCCGACAAGGAGAAGGGCGCTTACACCGGAGAGGTTTCCGCGGCAATGGTGAAATCCACGGGCGCGCGGTACGTCATCTTAGGCCATTCGGAACGCCGCACTTACTACGGCGAGACCGCCGCGACGCTGAAAGAGAAGGTGAACCGGGCCTTGGCCTGCGGCCTGAAAGTCATCTTCTGCATCGGCGAGGTGCTGGAAGAGCGCGAGGCGGGAAGGCAGAACGAGGTGGTGAAGGCGCAACTGGCCGGCTCCCTGTTCGACCTGACGGCGGAACAGTTCTCCAACGTCATCCTGGCATACGAGCCGGTATGGGCCATCGGCACGGGCAAGACGGCCACGGCGGAGCAGGCCGAAGAGATGCACGCTTTCATCCGCACCGTCGTTGCCGGGAAGTTCGGCACGGCGGCGGCCGAGAACGTTTCCATCCTCTACGGCGGAAGCTGCAAGCCCTCTAACGCGAAGGAGATTTTCGCGAAACCCGACGTGGACGGCGGCCTGATTGGCGGCGCGTCCTTGAAGTGCGCCGACTTCAAGGGCATCGTCGATGCCTGGAAAGCCTGACGGGCGGACGGGAGCGCTCCCGGAGGCGTCTCCATGCCGACGGGGCGGCTTCCTTTCAAGGTTCCATATTCAAACGGCTATATGATGAAAAGGTTTTTCCTGTCTCTGCTTTGGTGCGCCGCGACGTTGCCTCACGCCGCGGCACAGCAGAAGTTCCTGGACAGGTTGGTGAAGCCCGCGGACGGACAAGGTACGGTGCAGGTGGTACAGGACACCGAGATAACAAGACTTGTGAACGGGGCGGAGGCGGAGAACGGAATCCCGGCTTCGCCTGCGGCCGCCTCGCGCGCGCCGCAGACGGCGGAGAGCGGCAATCCGCCGGCAGGAGGCGCCCCCACGCGCACGATGAAGGCCAACGGATACCGCATCCAGGTTTATGCCGGCGGAAATTCCCGGACGGCCCGTCAGGAGGCGCAGCGGATGGCGGGCAAGGTGAGGAGCTATTTCAGCGACATGGCCACTTACACGCATTTCCAGAGTCCGCGCTGGGTTTGCAGGGTGGGCGACTTCAGGACTTACGAGGAAGCCGACCAAGCCTTGCGCGAAATGCGGGCCACCAACCAGTTCGACGAGGCTCTGATCGTGAAATCCGTAATCCAGATACCTTATTGAAAGGATGGGACAGCGGGATTTCGACGAAACGGCACGGCGGGAACTGGAAGCCCACTGCAAGGCCGTCCTGACTTTGTTGGGGGAAGACGCCGGACGCGAGGGGTTGCAAAAGACTCCTTACAGGGTGGCCAAGGCCATGCAGACACTGACGCGGGGGTATGCCGAGAATCCGAAGGAAATCCTGGTTTCGGCCAGGTTCAGGGAAGACTACCGCCACATGGTGATCGTGAAGGACATAGACTTCTTTTCCCTGTGCGAGCACCACATGCTGCCTTTCTACGGGAAGGCGCACGTGGCCTATATCCCCGACGGGTACATCACGGGCCTGAGCAAGATTGCCCGCGTGGTGGACTGCTTTTCACACCGCCTGCAAGTGCAGGAGAGAATGGTGCGGCAAATCCGGGATTGCATTCAGGAGGCACTGGACCCGCTGGGCGTGATGGTGGTGGTGGAAGCCCGGCACATGTGTATGCAGATGCGCGGGGTGGAAAAGCAGAACTCGGTGACCACCACCAGCGATTTTACGGGAGCGTTCAACCAGGCCAAAACGCGGGAGGAGTTCCTCAACCTCATCCGCCGCGACGCGCCGTGATTTTAAGAACGAAGGGCAGACGGGGCGGCGGGAAGCCGCGTTCCGGCATCATAATTGTAGGTATGGCGAAAGAGTGGAGTTGTTTAATTTTTAAATATATTCGAACATGATTTCAGACAAATTGCAGAAAGCTATCAACGAGCAAATCGTGGCCGAGATGTGGTCGGCCAACTTGTACCTGTCGATGTCCTTCTACCTGCAGAAGGAAGGTTACGACGGATGCGCCACATGGATGAAGAAACAGTCGCAGGAGGAGCTGGAACACGCATACGACATGGCGAACTATGTCCTCAAGCGCGGCGGGGTGGCCAAGGTGGACAAGATAGATGTCGTGCCGCAGGAGTGGGACGGCGTGCTGGGTGTCTTCGAGAACGTGTACGAGCACGAATGCCACGTTTCCAAGCTGATTGAGGGCGTGGTGAAAGTCGCTTCCGAGGAGAAAGACATGGCCTCGCAGGATTTCTTGTGGGGATACGTGCGCGAACAGGTGGAAGAAGAAGCCACGGCGCAAGGCATCCTGGAGAAAATCCGCAGGGCCGACAAGGCCGGCCTGTTGTTCATCGACGACAAGCTGGGGCAGAGGCAGTGAGATGACGACGCAGGGAGGCGCGGCGTATCCTTTCCGGGGGACGCGCCGCGCCTTTCCGTCTTGCATGGCGACACCCCCGGGCGGCGCGGGACGGCGTGAGTCCGCCTACTTCTCCCGGAGGCTTGCTTCCCCGCCTACCCGGCACCCGGGAAAGCTTCCCGCAACCGTTCCAACTCTTCTTGCGTGATGGCAATGACCGTGCCGTGGCGCGGGGTGAACTCCCCTTGCGTGGCCGTGTCCCGCACCCGCTTGAAATCGGTCAGATCCTTGCTTATGCAGAACTGGTAGTGCCCGTTCCGGTAGCAGTCGTACATCAGCACCCAGTCGCCTTCCGCGCGCCGGAACACGCCGGAACCCTCCACGTCCTTGTCGGTGTCTTCGCACGTTCCGGGCAGGAGTTCCCATCCGGAAGCGTCGCGCAGGTCGCCGGCCAGATATTGACGGATGCCTTTTTTCTTTTCCCCCTCGGTCTTGAAGAACACGTGGTACGTGCCGCTTTCGTCCTGCACGATGTCCGTGTCGATGGCCGGTTTCCCGTAGTCGAACAATACCTCCGGCGTTCCCTCGAGGTCACTGAAATCTCCGTTGGCGTAGACGCGGAACACCTTGTCGTAGGGGCATTGCCCGTCGTCGGTCAGGACGGAAAAATAGACCATGTACTTCCTCGCCTTCCTGTCGTAGATGGTCTGCGGCGCCCATACGCGGACTGCCCTGGCGAACATGGTGCCGGCGTATCTTTCGGGGAAATCCACGGTGTGGTGCGTCCACCCTATCATGTCTTTGCTGCGCATCATCACGATGCCCCGGTTGGAAGTCCACCCCTGACTGGAACGCATGTCGGTGGCCACCATGTAGAACCACCCGTCCTCGCCCCTTAATATATGGGGGTCGCGCACGCCCTTCTTCAAGGAAATCGTGTCGGAAGAGATGACGGGCTTCCCGCCGTTCAGGGGAGTGTAGTTGAAGCCGTCCGAGCTGACGGCATAACAGATTTGTTCCTTTTCGGGAGCGTTGCCCGTGAAGTAAACGAAGAGGTAGGCCGCCCCCGTCTTCGCCCCGTGTGCCGTTGCGCCGACGAACAAACCGGCACACGCCAAGCACAATCCCGCCGCTGTCCTTAAATGTTTTCCCATGTCAATATGAAGCAGGTTGATAACGCTCGAAATTACGAAAATGGATCCGTCCGCGGCTTTCGTCCTGCATTTTATTAACTAAGATTAACCACCTACGGCTTTTCTCGGTCGAACTTTACTAAATATCGTTAATCGGGGGGGGTAATTTATAAAAGGGTTATCTTTGCAATTCTGAAAAGGAAGAACTTTCGTTAACGAGAAAAGCAAATGGAAATGAGAATTACGAGTAAGAAAGAAGGGATGGCCTTGACGATGATGTTCATCCTGTGCGGTATGTCCGCGCGCGGCTATGACTTTAAGGACGGTGCGCTATGTTACAAGAAGTTGTCCGACACGAAATGCGAGGTGACTTATGAAAACTCGGAGAGCAACTACAAGAACAACTATGCCAGCCTCGGCGGTAAAATAGAGATTCCCTCTTCGGCACGGGACGGTGACGGGAAGGAATACGCGGTGGCTTCCGTCGGGGAGAACGCATTCAACAAGTGCGGCGGCCTGACCGCCGTAACACTTCCGGCCTCGGTGGCCTCGCTCGGCAATAAGGCGTTCTATAACTGCCAAAACCTGCAGTCCGTCGCCTTTGCCGGCCCGTCCGTGATTACCATCGGAGAAGAAGTGTTTAACATGTGCTACGGCTTGACCTCCATGGACTTACCGGAGTCGGTGACCTCTATCGGAAACCGAGCCTTTGCCTCTTGCCGTGCCTTAACCTCCGTCGTCATTCCACAATCGGTCAAATCCCTTGGCAAAGGAGTCTTCCAGAAATGCATTTCCCTGTCGCAAGTGTCCATTCCGGAACAGGTGACATCGCTTGAGGGCACGTTCCAAGGCTGTGAGGCCTTGACTTCCGTTGACCTCCCGGAATCCGTGACGGAAATCAGCAACTACGCGTTTGCTTCCACCGGACTGGTTTCCATGGATATCCCGAAGTCCGTGAATTATATTGGACAACACGTGTTTGAACATTGCAAAAACTTGGCTTCCGTGACCATTCCCGAGACCGTGACCACGATTGACGACTATGCGTTCGCCTTTTCCGGCCTGACTTCGGTGGTCATCCCGAAATCGATATCCGTCATCAACAAAAGGGCGTTCTACACTTGCAAAAAACTGGAATCCGTGACCATCCCGAATTCCGTGACCCTCATCGGCGCCAGGGCGTTCATGTGGTGCGAAACCTTGGCCGCCATTGATATTCCCAACTCTGTGACCGCCATCGGAGAAGATGCTTTTTCCAGGTGCAAGAAGCTTGCTTCCGTGAAACTTCCCGATTCGCTGACTGCCATTCTCAGGATGACGTTCAGTTATTGCTCCAGCCTGACTTCTGTCATCATTCCGGCCTCGGTGGTTTCCGTCGGTGCTTCTTCGTTCAAGGAATGTACCGCCCTGACCTCCTTGTATGTCGAACCGAGCGTTCCTCCTGTCTGCGGGTCTGCCGCCTTTGAGTCCGTCGACAAGGAAACTTGCAAGCTGTACGTGCCACAAGGAAGCGTGGGGGCTTACCAGACTGCGGAGGCGTGGAAGGACTTCCGCGACGTGGAGGGGCATGACTTCGCGGACGCGATAGGCAGCGTGACCTTTCCCTCCTCCGGCACTGGCGTGACGGACGTTTATACGGTCGGCGGCGTGAAGATACGGCATCAGGTGGATGCCGACACGGCCGCCGAAGGCCTTCCGCGCGGCATCTATATCATAGGTGGAAAGAAAGTGTTGGTGAAATGACATAAAAACGACATACCATGGAGGAGAAGGGACTTTTGGCCGCGGCCGATGCGCGTGCCGCGCGACACGTGAAACCCGCTCGCGAAGTGACGGAGATTGAAATGCGAGGCGGCAAACTGACGCGGGTCTCGCCTTTCCGAGCCGCGTGGCAAAAACCATAGGAGAAATGACAGAAAACATAAGCACGCGCCCTCTCCCGCGCCGTATTTTTGCGTTTGTTTAACCGGAAATACAAGGAGATTCATGGAAAAAAGCATCAAGGGGACACGCACGGAGAAGAACCTGATGGTGTCCTTCGCGGGAGAATCCCAGGCGAGAATGAGATACACCTTCTTCGCCGGCACGGCAAAGAAGGAAGGGTACGAACAGGTGGCCGCCGTCTTCACCGAGACGGCCGACCAAGAAAAGGAGCACGCCAAACGGATGTTCAAATGGCTCGAGGGCGGCGCGGTGGAGATTACGGCCAGCTATCCTGCCGGCGTGACAGGCACCACCGAGGAGAACCTCAGGGCGGCCGCGGCGGGCGAACACGAGGAATGGACGGCGGACTATCCCGACTTCGCCAGGGTGGCCGACGAGGAGGGCTTCCCCTCCATCGCCGCGATGTACCGCATGATATCCGTGGCGGAGAAAGGTCACGAGGAACGCTACCTCGCCCTGCTGAAGAACATCGAGAGGGGACGGGTGTTCGTGAAGGACGACGAGACGGTATGGCAATGCCGCAACTGCGGCTACATCCACGTGGGCAAGGAAGCCCCGCGGACGTGTCCTGCCTGCCTCCACCCGCAGGCTTACTTCGAGGTGAAGAAGGAAAACTACTGACCGCGCCGCTCCCGTCTTCGCGGCAGGCGGCGCGTGGACTGCACAGGAGGGAAACGGAAGCGGGAAGGAAGCCGCCTCGTTTCCCTGGTGCGCGGTTTCGTGCCCTCCCCCTATCCGCAAGGACAACTTGGGGCGGTTCCGGTATCGGCCGGCCCAAAAGAGTCGACATGTCAAAGCCGCCCTTTCCGGCCCGGGCGACTGTCTTGTTCCGGAAGCTCTCAGGATGATGCGCCGCGACCAAGTTCCGGGCAACGAGTTCCGACGCGGAGGTTGCGATGCCTTCATTCTTGCGGGATTTTGTCCGGGGTTTCAAGGGAAATAAGTACTTTTGCAACAGAATGGCGCGACGGGGTTCCCTCGCGGGAAGAGGCTCCCGTAGACCCACGCCGCGTTAAATCCATACCGGGACAGGCATGAGACAAGAAGAAAGGGCAGGTGTCTTCAGGATTGTCACAGACCTCATAAAGGCCGACGGCATCATAGACACAAGGGAAATAGACCTCCTTGACAGCATAAGAAACAAGTATGGCATCACGAGAGAGGACGAATCGCGTGCGGCCGACTATTCTCTGTCGCAGGCGGTGGGGTTCATCGTTTCTGCCGGCGAGGCCGCAAGGCGCGCCTTCGTGGACGACTTCGACCGGATGGCAATGTCGGATGACTTCTGCGTGCGCGAAGAGGCACTTCTCTTGACCGCCCTGCGCCTGGCGCTGACCGTCGACTCGCGGCGCAAGGTGTCGGTGCTGTCGTTAGGCACCTTCGCGATAAACTTTGAAAACTCGCAGATACTGTATCTGGAAAGCGAGTACGACAAAGGCATGAACGAGCGGATGCAAAAGTCGTACCGTGAAATTTGCGCGGAAGTGCGGCTGGCCGGTTTCGAGCTGGTTTATTTGCCCAAGGTGTCGGAACATTATGGAAACATTGCAGAGGCAGACTTGTTGAGGATTGTGGGGAGCCTCTATCCGAAGGTGGGCACGGAGAGACTGCAATCCGTCATGACGCAGCTGCTCCATCTTTCCACGGCCTCGTTCTGTAACAACCAGTTGTGTTCCAAGTTCTCGGCCAAGGAACTGCGTTCCATCAACCCTTCTTTCCTGATTAAGATAGGAGAGTCCACTGTCAGCGACAATAAGATGTCGAATTTCCTGCTCGTGGAAATCGAAGACGACCCGCTGGCTACGATACGGACGTTCCTCGACTTGTTCGCCGGGCATTACCGCAACCTTCGCCTCAACTACATCCAAGAGGGAAAAGGCAGGTTCATCTTCACGGGATATTACCGCCAAATATTAGACATCCTGATGCTCCGCAAAGGCATCAGGAGCACGGTGGTGCTGGATCCGTCGCGGGAAAGGATAAGCTTTCCCGAAGCCGATGCCAGGTTGGAGAGAGTGCACCGCCGCGAGAAGGCGTTGTATGCGCTGTTCGTCTTGGAGTCGGCCTGCAACAACGGCATCAACTTCGGCCTTCCCGAGACACCCGGACAATTTGAAAGGCACGAACGGCGCATGAGAGCGGTGACGCGCAAGTACCGGCTCGTCTACCAGATGTTCGGAGGAGATCCGGAGAAGGCTCCCGACATAGAAATGCCCAGGATACGATTGCCGATGATAAGTTTGTTGAAGAAGCAGGTGAACCGACTGAAAGACATACTTTACCACGTGGAGGATTATGCGATTCAAAGGAACGTCTACGGCAACTATGCCATCAACGTACCCGCGTCGATGTGCTACTGCTGCGGGGCCGACGAGGCCGGCCTGAAACCCTTGTCGGAGTCGGAAGATTGGATGAGGATAGCCGCAATCTGAAAGCGTCCGCCCAAAGGCCGCGACGTTCCCGCAAGCCGGGGTGCGTCGGGGGGACGACACGCCAAGACGGACGCAGAGGGCGAAACACGCCCGTGTTCCCGCCGGCCCCCTGTGCGGAAGGACGTGCTCCCGCGGAATTTTTTGAGCCGGCGTGCTCCCGCTCCCTTTTTCTTTTCGTAACTTTGCCTCCATGTTGTTGCCATATTTGAATCCGGACGTGACGGAGGTCGGCCTCGACGAAGCGGGACGCGGGTGTCTGGCGGGTGCGGTGTATGCGGCCGCAGTCATCCTGCCGAAAGATTACCGGAACGAGATGCTCGACGATTCCAAGAAGTTGGGCGAGAAGACGCGGCGTTTGCTACGCGGGCAGATAGAACGCGACGCGCTGGCATGGGCCGTGGGCGTGGCCTCGCCGCGGGAAATCGACGAAATCAACATCCTCAACGCTTCGTTCCTGGCCATGCACCGCGCACTCGACGGGTTGCCACTCCGCCCGGAGGCTCTCTTGGTGGACGGGAACCGTTTCATACCCTACCAAGGTTTGCCGTACACCGCCATAGTGAAAGGCGACGGGAAATACATGAGCATCGCCGCCGCCTCCATCTTGGCAAAGACCTACCGCGACGACTACATGCTCCGGCTGCACGGGGAATATCCCGATTACCATTGGGATTCCAACAAGGGGTACCCGACCAAGGCGCATCGCGAGGCCATCCGCCGCCATGGCGTGACACCCTATCACCGGATGAGCTATGACCTGTTGGGAGACGGGCAGATGGAACTCTTCGCCCCCGGTGAGACGAAAGGGCGATGAACGATGGAGCCGGGCATCTTCGAACGGCCGTTGAGCTG
The DNA here is from genome assembly GCA_964523985.1 of uncultured Paraprevotella sp. GTDB lineage: Bacteria > Bacteroidota > Bacteroidia > Bacteroidales > Bacteroidaceae > Paraprevotella. The sequence goes on along the minus strand of CAZGBV010000061.1, from coordinate 54 downwards.
ATGGCGTTGCTCACCCAGAACCGCGAATGCACTTTGGACGAATTCGTGCCGCAA
>CAZGBV010000060.1:0-12087 GCA_964523985.1 uncultured Paraprevotella sp. | reverse complement strand
TGCCGGTCGGTCCGCACTTCCACCGTCCTCATCTCCCGGATGTCCTGCCGCGACGTGTCCGGCCTTTCACTTCGTCCAATACGGGTGTCGGCCCGGCAGAGCTCGGGCAGGTGCGGCTTTTCCCCCGTTTCCCCTTGCGCCGGAACTGACAGGCACGCCGCGGCCAAACAGGCCGCAATCCATGCCCCCCGGCACAGTTTCCCCTCAAAAAGAGCGTTCTCCGACTCTTCCATTTCCAATACAGACAATTCGCCCTCGCCGGGCATTACATCCTTCGTCCCATCCCACGGGGACTCCGGCACGATTGCGTCTTGCAGGTCTTCTGACTTACTCCGGTTTGTCGGCCTTCCCACCTTATTATATAATAAGGAAGTGGCTTGAGGTTTAGAACAAACCGCACAATGAGCTTACAGCAGCGGGACTGTCCGGGATTTCCACCCGATTCCCTTTTCATCCGCCGGCCGGAAGGAGCTTTCCCCCGGCTCAGGGCAGAACAAGACGGTGCAAAGTTATTAAAAAAAACAGTGCCGCAAAGCCTTTTCTTTGATTTATATCAAGAAAAAGGCACTTATTCGACAACAAACGCCTTTTTGCTTGTTTTGCGGAAGAAACCGCCTTACCTTTGCACCGTCATAAGGAAAAAGGTATTTAGTTTTGGAGAGTAGCTCCGTGAGGAGCGAAATTAAGGTAAAAGATTGTTTTTTTAAAAAGAAAGGAAAAAGATTATGACAGGATTAATGTTTCTCACAACGGCCGCAGTGGTTATGGCAGTATCTATGGCAGTTGTAACGAGTTTGAAGAAGAACAACGGATAGTTCTTGGTTCCAAGTACTTTGATGTTGTTCGACAGCGAAAAGTTGAATGTAGGTGTAGCTTGCGGAATGCAAGGCACCTTGGTTTGAAGAACAATTAAAAGGTAAATAAGAGGGGAGGAAGGCCGGACGGCTTTCTTCCCCTTTTTCGTACCCTCCCGTCCCGCCGTGCGCGTCACGAAGTCCGCGCCTCAAAAGGGCTACCGTCCTTTTATTTCCGGGCTTTTTCCCCCGCCGGCTTGCAAAATCCGCTTTTTTTTACGAATATTGCAACGCTTTTCGGAAGGGAAGTCGAGGAGGTTCGCATAACATGAAATCATCCAAGCTGATAGAACGTGTACAGGCCACGATGAAGTCGGAGGACACGGAGGGGGCGTTCGAACTTTACGTGACGCGCACCCCGGGCTACCTTTGGGCCTTGCTGTTCAAGAAGCTCCGCGTCCACCCCGTCGCCGTCACGCTGTTTTCCATCGTCATCGGGGTCGCGGCGGGTTACTTCTTCCGGTGGGACGACCTGCGCATGAACCTCGTCGGCATGTTCCTTCTGGTCTGGGCCAACTGGTACGACTGCGCCGACGGGCAACTGGCGCGCATGACGGGGCAGAAGACGCTGATAGGGCGCATCCTGGACGGTTTCGCGGGCGACGTGTGGTTCTTCTCCATCTACTTCTTCCTGTGCCTGCGCCTCACCGGCGAGACGGCCCCGTGGGGACAGCCGTGGGGGATATGGATTTGGCTGGTTGCCGCCTACTCCGGCTTCCACTGCCATGCCAGGCAATGCGCCGTGGCCGACTACTACCGCAACATACACCTTTATTTCCTGAAAGGAGCGGCGGGGAGCGAACTGGACAGCTACGCCGAGCAACGCGCCCTGATGCGGGCGTTGCCATGGAACCGCAAGGAATGGTTCCACAAGATTTACCTCTACTTCTACGGCAACTACACGCGGGGGCAGGAGAGGCAGACACCGGGATTCCAGAAGTTTTACGCCCTCGTGCGGCAACGCTACCCCGACGGCCCGCCGCAGGCGCTGAAGGAGCGGTTCCGGGCGGCGAGCCTCCCGCTGATGAAATACGCGAACCTCCTGACGTTCGACACGCGGGTGCTCGTGCTGTTCGCCTCGCTGATTGCCGGTGTGCCGTGGCTCTTTTTCGCATTCGAGATAATCGTGCTTGAGGCCTTGCGACATTACACGCGCCGCGTGCACGAGGCCTTTTGCGACAGGTTCAGGGAGGAGCTGGAAAATGGTTGAGCCGCTCAACGTCGTGTTGCTGCTGGCCGGGGGGCATGGCTTCCGCATACATAGCGAACGCCCCAAGCAGTTCATCGAGGTAGCGGGCGTGCCGGTCATTTCCTATTCCTTGCAGACTTTCCAGCGCCATCCGGAAATAGGCCGCATCTACGTGGTTTGCAACCCGGAATGGGACGATTTCGTGAGGGCGGCGGCCCGCGACGGCGAGATAAGCAAGTTGTGCGGGCTGTTCCCGGCCGGGGACACGAGCTTCAGGTCGCTGAGAAACGGCGTCGAGGGGCTACACGCGGAAATGGGGGGACGAAACCCTGCCGTGGTGACGCACGAAGCCGTGCGCCCCTTGGTGTCGGAAGAAATCATCAGCCTCAACCTGAGCACTTTCCGTGCGCACGGGAATGCCGTCACCGCCATACGGAGCCACGAAGCCTACATGGTAAGCCACGACGGAGTCTGTTCGCGGAAGTGCATCCCGCGCGAGCTGCTCCACCGTGCGCAGACCCCCGTGACCTTCAGCCTCGACGAACTGACGGAAATTTTCCGCAGGGCAGACCGGGCGGGCATCCGGCGCAGCCAGTCGCTGTACACCCTCGCCACGGAAGTGTTCCCGGCGAAGGAACTTTACATCTCGCCCGGCTCGGACTGCAACTTCAAGCTCACGCTGCCGGAGGACATCGAAACCCTGAAGGCCTTGGCGGCCTACCGGAAGAAAGGTTGATTCCGTCGCCCGCCCGCGCTCCCCGGCTCCTTGCGGCCGTTCCCGCGAGTCTGCGGCCCGTTCCGGGCACTTCTCAAGTAACCGTGGCAGAACCGCCACCCGTAATGCCATATCTTGAACAGGGGGCTCCACAGCACCTCGCCCGGATAATCGGCCAGGAACCTCATGTTGCGCGACACCCTGCGGCGGAAATGGAAGAAAGCCGTCTCCGTCGCCTCGCGTCGTATGCGCTCGTCGTACATGCCGAAGTTGCCGGCCTTCATGATTTCGTCCAGCAGGCGTCGTCCCCGCCCGGGCGACGGCGGCACGGGCAAATGTCCGTCGTCCGTCCCGAATACGGATTGCAGCACGTAGGCCACCGCTCCGGCAAAGGGCGTGAGGTGCAGACGTTCCAATATGCGGGCGGTCTCTTCCTTCCCGGCCTCCCGGCACGGTTGCGCCAGCACGAAATGATAGTCCAGCAACTGGCGCAAGCCGATTCCTTCCTCGAAAAAGTGGCGCAAGATGTGCACCAGCAGGTAAACGCGGTTCATCGCCAGAGTGGGCACGGCCACCTCGCCCTCCTCCCCGGGCAACCGCACCTTGTTGGACAACGCCGCCGCCTTCCATTCCCCGAAGCAACGTTGCAACCTGGCGTTCGTCCGCGGGACGTTCATCCACGAGGGCATGAAATGCAATTCTATCTCGGTGTCTTTCAGCACGGGGAATTCCGCGTGGTGAAAGATGACCTCCGCATCGGGACAGTACTTGCGCACGTAATCCACCACTGCCTTGCGTCCGCCGTCCACCCACAAGTCGATGTCGCCGGACGTGCGGTGCAACGGGCGGGGGTAGTACAAGGCGTTGCCCTGTCCTTTCAGCAGGACGACACCCATCCCCTCTCGTCCGAACCTCCCGCATACCCTCGTCGCCGCCCGGTTGAGCCTTTGGTTGCAGGCCTCTGTCTGCCGCACCAGTCCGATCCAGCGCATCAGGATGTCGCGGGGCGGCCTTCGGGCGGCGGGCAGGCACTCCACTCCGTCCGCCGCGATGCCGGCCACGGCCTGTTTGCAGGCCATGTCGTACACGGCCGCCCATCCGGCCTCGTCCAACGCCACGTCGGGGTCGCGGCACGTCCCTATTCCCAAACGCAGAAGTTTGAAGAAGGCTTCGTCGGCCTTCATGCATCTCTTGTCCTCCATTGCCCTGTCGCCTATGTCTGTCTTGTTTTCCGCCTCCGCGCGTTTTCCCGCAAAGATAGCGTTTTTCCGAGGCAAATCCGCACCGCTCCCGTGGCTTAAAATAACTTAAAGGCGAAAGGATGAAAGGGAAAAGGGTTATATTTGCGTCCTGCAAGGTCAAACCAAATCAAGGAAATGAAGATGAAAGGATTTTTGATGCCGGGGGCGGCCGTCGTCGCGCTCGTATTGGCTTGCGGCTGCGGGAGCGGGAAGAACGCCTTGCAGGCCGGCGTGCTGGAAGGCGAATGGGACATCACCGCCGTGGACGGGAAAGAGGTCGCGGCGGAGAAGGATGTATTCATCAAGTTCGACCCGGCGGAGAACAGGGTGTACGGGTGTGCCGGGTGCAACCGCATCATGGGGGCGTTCCGCACGGGCAAGGCCGGCCGCCTGTCCTTCGAGGGCGTGGCTTCCACGCGCATGCTTTGCAAGGACATGGCCGTCGAAACCGCCGTGCTGGAGGCTTTGGGGAAGGTGAAGGGCTACGAGGGTTCTGAAAGCGGGCTGACCCTGACGGACGGCAAGGGAAACGCCCTGCTCACGCTCGCCAAGCGTCCCGCCGCGACGCTGGCCTCCCTGAACGGCAGGTGGAACATCGCGAAGGTTTACGGCGAGGCGGTAGAGGACATAGAGAAGACGGAAAAGGCACCGTTCCTGGAATTCGACGCGGAGGCGAAGACCCTGCACGGCAACGCCGGGTGCAACAACCTGAACGGCGGCATAGGACAGGAAGAGGGGAAACCCGCCTCGCTGACGTTCGACAAGGTGAGCATCACGATGATGGCCGGGCCGGGCATGACGCTGGAAAGCGAAGTCATGAAAGCCTTCAACAAGGTGAAGAGCTTCGTGGTGAAGGACACCCGCGCCGCCGCCTTGCTCGACGAGAACGGGGCGGAAGCGTTGACGTTGGTGAAGCCGTAAAGGCTGCCGCCGCGGAACAAGTCAGGACTGCCCGAAAGAATTGCGGAGCATACGTCGGGCGGAAGGAAGCTGAGCTCAACGCTCGGCGCAGGATTTCCTGAACGCTCCGGCTTGCGGCATGAAAGAAAGCATGGAGATGCCGCACTGTAACCGCAGGGGCGCGACGACGAGGCATCCCAGCCTGCATCCGGAGCAGATGCCGGGGAAGCGCGAGTTCTTCATGAAAGCCGCGTCCGCCTACCGTTCCGGCGGCCTGTGCGCCCTGAGGCTGATTGCGCTTGCCTGCGGTCGGGGAGCCGGATCAGATGTGGCGGTTCTCCTGCCGCGGCCGCCCTTAAAGGACAAGCTCGCCCTTGCCTTGGCGCACGATGTCGAAAGCGTCGTCCACGCAATTCACCACCGTCGACGCCTCCGTGCCGCCATATCCGCCGTCGATGACCAAGGCCACGCGGTCGCCGTACTTCTCGTGAATCAATTCCGGGTCGGTGGAGTACTCGGAGGTTTCGTCCTCGTCGCGCACCGACATCGAGAGGATGGGGTTTCCCAACGCCTCCACCAGTCCGCGGGCGATGCTGTTGTCCGGCACGCGGATGCCCACCTCTTTCCGGTTCTTGTATATCTTGGGGAGGCGGCTGCTCGCGGGCAGGATGAAGGTGAACGGCCCCGGCAGGTTCTTCTTCAGCAGTTTGAAAGCCGCGTTGTCCACCCGCGCGTATTCGCTGACGGAGGACAAGTCGCGACAGACGATTGACAAGTCGCTCTTCCGGGGGTCTGCCCCCTTCAACGCGCAAATCTTCTCCACCGCCCGCACGTTCAGGGCGTCGCACCCTATGGCGTACACCGTGTCGGTGGGATAGACAATCAGTTCCCCGCCGCCAAGCATCCCTGCGGCCTTGGCCATCTCGCGGGGATTGGGGTTTTCCGGATAAATCCTGACCAGCATGCTTCCTTTCCTTTTGCCGTCTGCAAAGGTATCATTTTCTTCCGGCTTCGCGGCACGGGACTTGCAAAATAATGAAAACGGAAGGCGCGAGCCGTGTCTTTCCGTGTCTTTGCGCCCCCGGCGCGGGACTTGGCGGCACTGGGGAACGGGGTGGAGACAACCAGGGGGGACGGCCCGGCACCGCCATGGACAAGGCAAGCCGGCCTGCGTGCTGCGGTGTCCGTCAATCCCCGCGGCACTCAGACCGGCTTGTATCCGCACGGACGGTGGGGAACCCGCGCGGCGGGACTTAGAAGTCGACGCTGACTTTCATGCTGACACCCCCGAAATTTTCTTTCCATTCTCCCCAAAAGTCCCCGTTATCGTCGTAATAATAAATATCGAACTTCTGCATCGTATATCCCACGCTGAAGCTGAGGCCTGTTTTCCTTGGCAACGCGATGCGGCATCCCACGGAGGGATTCATGTAAAATCCCATCTCGTCGAAAACGGTGTAGCCGATTTTGATGTCGATGAACGGCGAGACGAATTTGTCCAAGAACTCGCTCCTCACATGGCCGAAGACGGGTATCTCGTGCAACTCTAAGCCGGAATAATGATTGTATCCCGCTCCGACGCCCAAGAAAAAGTGAGGAGAGATTTGTATCCCGTGCGAGGTGGAAAGCTCGACACGGTTATCATCGAAAGTGCCCGTGCCGATTGTCCCGCCGAAGTCGAAGAACCCGCGATACCCGGTTTCCAACCCGTTTCCATTCTTCCGCCATCCCGCACCAATCCGTTTGTTCCGGCCTGCGGCCTGCTCCTTGGTGATTTTCTCCACTTCGTCCAGGCCGTAGGCGAATATGCTCCCGTCGCCGGTCTGTATCTTCAGGGAAACGTTCGGGATTTGTTCGACAATCGTGCCCTTGATGATGCTGCCGTTTTTCAGGTAAACGACATCTTCCCAATTTTGCGCTTTCGCGCAGACGACGGCCATGCACAAGGCGAAAAACAAAAATGCTTTTTTCTCCATAATCATGTTCCAAACGTTTAAAAAGGTTCGTCAATTCATTCGCGCCGCACCCCCGCGGCGGACAGCGTGAGGCCGCAGGCTGCCCGTCCTTCCGGTTCTGGCGCGACAAAGTTAACGAAAACAGCTTTTACCCCCCCCGATTAACAAGATTTAACTAAGAAAATCGTGCGTATGGGTTCTTGGAAAGGCGAGGGCGGGGTTTCCGCGGGCGTGCAAATCCGGCCTCGGACGCGCCTCGCGGCGGATGTCTTTCTGTCGCCTGAATGCGGGATTTGCCGACATCCTGTCGGAAAAAGGCCGGTTCCGCTAACCGCCGCCTGATTCAAAATCCTCGATCTGGAACGGAATCAGGGCTGTTTCGGATACATGTTTTTGCAGTTCGGCCTCGTTTTTCACACACGTTAACCAAGACGGCGCGATTTTGTGCCGCGAAAAATTTTCGGATGACGTAAAGAAACACTTTTTTCGTCGTGTAGTCGCGATTCGGATCTCGGGCTGTTGCCGGAAAATCCGGCTGAAAGCGGGGCGGCGGTCTGCCCCGGATGCCCTTTTAACATCTCTTTGACGCGCCGCGTTTGTAAGGATTTTACCGACAAGTTGTCACGCGAATCCGCCATTTTGCTTACGCGCCCCGGAGCGACAGGCGCACGACGCGCCTCCCCGCCCGGCACGATGCAAGCCAAGGCCGGCCTCCGGCTTACGGCTTGATTTCCCCGAAACCGCGTGAAAATCGGTTTTTCCCGGCTACCCTCGCCCCGGGGCGGAAACGGGCGATTTTCGTGGGGGCCGGAATGACGTTTTGACAAACGGAACGGTGTCTTGACAATCTGTCACCGGCGCACCGGGCGCGGTGTGCGGGGGACAGATGCCGGCTCCCGCGTCCGTTCAGGTCCGCAATCCCGCATGGCCGCCGTGGCGGTATTCCTCGTACCACTCGTAGAAACGGCGCATGCCCTCCTCCACCGTCGTCGTCGGGCGGTAGCCGAAGTCGCGTTGCAGGCGGGTGGTGTCGGCGCAGGTGCGGTAAACGTCGCCGGGCTGCATCCCTTCCATCCGCAGGACGGCCTTGCGCCCCGTCGTCCGTTCGATGACGCGGATGAAGTCGAGCAGGCGCACCGGGCAGGAGTGCCCGATGTTGTACACCGCGTGCGGCACGGCGGAGGCGGGCGGACGGGCGACGAGGCGTGCCAGACCCTCCACGATGTCGTCGATGTAGGTGAAGTCACGCTCCATATCGCCCTTGTTGAACACGCGGATAGGGGTGCCGTCGAGCACGGAGCGCAGGAAGATGTACGGCGCCATGTCCGGCCGCCCCCACGGGCCGTAGACGGTGAAGAAGCGCACTCCCGTGGCGGGGATGCCGTAGAGGCGGCTGTAACAGTACGCCATCAGCTCGCCGCTCTTCTTCGTGGCGGCGTAGAGGCTCGCGGGGCAGTCCGTGTCGTCGTCCTCCGCGTAAGGGACGCGGCCGCCCATACCGTAAACGCTGCTCGAGCTGGCGTATACCAGGTGGCGCACGGGATGGCGGCGGCAGTTCTCCAGGACGTTGAGGAAACCGGCCACGTTGCTTTCCACGTAGGCGAAAGGGTTGTCGATGCTGTACCGCACGCCCGCCTGCGCGGCGAGGTTCACCACGATGTCGAACCGTTCCGAGCCGAAGAGCGCGTCCATCCCGGCGCGGTCCGTCAGGTCGGCCTTCGTGAAGCGGTAGCCGGGCCGCGTGCGGCTGCGCACGGTCCCGCCCCCGCTGACGGCGGCTTCGGGGATGCCCGCCTCGCCGAGCCGCGCGTATTTCAGCCCCGTGTCGTAGTAGGAGTTGAGATTGTCCAGCCCCACCACCTCGTGGCCTCTCCTTACCAAATCCCTTGCAGTTGCCGCCCCGATGAAGCCGGCGGCTCCCGTTATCAGTATCTTCATTCCGTTCCGGTCTTGTCTTTTCCCTTCTTGATTAAAACCAGGTTCCTGACGTAAGCCGCCATACCGAACGACTGCCCCACGACGAGCACCGCGTCGCGGCGCATGACGCCGTAGGCGACGATGGCGAGCGACCCCGCGAGGCTGATGGCCCAGAAGCCGGCAGGCAGGCGCGACTCGCCCGCGCGGCGGGAGCAGAGCCACTGGTAGACGAAGCGCAGGGTGAACAGCACTTGCCCGGCGGAGCCGAAGAGCAACAGCCATGGCGGCACCTCGCCGTCGTGCAGGAAGCGTGCGGCGAACTCCCGCGCGTTTCCCGCCGCGAGGCAGAGGGCGGCGACCGGCGTGAGCGACAGGACGGTGCGCACGAGGGCGGGTATCCGCCGCCAGATGCCCTTGGCATCCAGGTTCCACAGGTAGATATAGTAGGATATGAACTGCCCCAGAACGATGGCGAAGTCGTGGCGCAGCCATCCGTAAAGGCAGAGCAGGTAAGACCCGGCGAGGCTCAGCACCCAGAAGAGGGAGGGCGAGAGCACGCGCCGCGCCCGTTCGGAGAGCATCCACTGCACGAGGACGCGCGCCGAGAAGAAACCCTGTGCAAGGAAGCCTACGGCGAGGATGAGCGCGGGAGTCTCCATGCGGGGTCAGGGCGAGGCGAGGTTGTCCGCCGCCACGCGGTAGTTGATGTAGCGCTTCTTCATCCAGCGGTAGGCGAAGCAGTCCACGAAAGGCGACACGAGGCGGTTGCGGAGGTGGTACTTCGACACGCCTGCCGTGCGGGGGAAATGCCGCACGGGCACCTGCTTCACGCGCCCCTGCTGCAAGAGGACGAGCGCGGGCAGGAAGCGGTGCATGCCCGTGAAGAAGGGGATGCGCCTGGCGTTGGCCGTGTGCATCACTTTCAGGGGGCAGCCCGTGTCCCGTATGCCGTCGTGGGTCATCATGCGGCGGAAGCCGTTGGCTATCTTCGACTGCAGTTTCTTGAACGGCGTGTCGTGGCGGTCGGCGCGTATGCCCGTCACCAGCTCGTAGTCCTCTATGTCCTCCAGCAGCAGGTTGAAGTCTTCCGGCGCGGTCTGCAAGTCGGCATCCATGTAGCCCACGTAGGGCGAGCAGGTGGTGTCGATGCCGGCTTTCAGGGCCGCGCTCAGCCCGCCGTTGTGTTCCAGCGAGAGGTAGAAGAAGTCGGCGCGTGCGGCGCATTCTTCCCGTATGCGCTCCAGGCTGTGGTCGACCGACCCGTCGTCCACGAAGAGCACGCAGGCGGCGCGGCGTGCCGCGGGCAGGAAAGCTCCCAGCCTTTCTCCCAGCGCGTGGATGTTGTCTTCCTCGTTATAGACCGGCACGAGGATGGTCAGCTCGTAGTTGCTTGTCTTGTTCATCGTCTTGTCCGTTTTGTGGCATTTGTCGGCGGCCTGCCACCGGGCGGCGTTGGCCGCCGTTCATTCCGTGCATACGATTACGGCATACGGCCCCGCCGTCCGGGCCTCCCGTCCGGGAAAGCTGGAGAGGTTGCGGGCGCGCGTGAGCAGGAGGTAGGGCTTGCCGTCCGGTGCGGGCGGCTCTTCCCCCTCGACCACTTTCACGGGACGGCGCAGGTAAACGTCGACGTTCTCGGAGCGCGGGAGATGCCACGTGCGTATGTCGGCGATGCCCCGCTCGCGCGCGAGTTCCGAGGCCGTGCGGCAGAGCGCACCGTAGCCGATGTGCGGGTTGAGTTCCGGCATCGCCCAGCCGCCCACGAAGAGCGAGAGGAGCAGACCCGCGCCCAGGCAGCGGATGCTTCCGGCGAGGCCGTCCGCGCGTCTCCCGTCGCATGACAGGTACGACGCACGTGCGCCGCACACGGTGAGGATGGCCGCGGCTGCATAAAACAGCGTGTCACCCAGGTAAGGCACTTCTTCCCGCATCGCCGTCGCGGCGACGGCGAGGGCGGGGAGCGCCAGAGAGAACGCGGCGGCGGGTATCGCCACGGCCGCCCGCGCCCAGCGGTTCGCGCGGAGGCGTGGCAGGGACATCGCCGCACCGTAAACGAGGAACGGCACGGCCGGCAACAGGTAAACCTGAAGTTTGGAACTGATGCAGGAGAGCAACGCGAATGCCGCCGTCCCCACCGAGAGGAAGAAGCACTGCAAGTCGCCCCGTGCGCCGCCGGGCCGCAAGGCGGCGGCGACCGTCCCCACGACGAGGAACGCCCACGGCGCGAGGCAGTACCAGACGCAGACGGCATAATAGTAGAACGGCGCGGCATGGGTGAACGAGCTCACCGCCCGCCCCGCCGTCTGCTTGAACAGGAGGTCGTGCAGGTAGCCGCTTCCGGCCTCGGCATAGACCGCCGTGAACCACAGTGCGCAGCAAGCCAGTAGCACACCCCACGTGCGCCATCCCCAGTAGCGGAAGAACTCCCGCACGCGCCGCCGGGCGGCAAGGAACGCGGCGGTGCCGCATAACGGGACGAGCAACCCCAGCGGCCCCTTGGTGAAGACAGCCAGGAAAAGATACAGGGGAAACAGCCACCGGCTCCGCCCCGCACGGCTCCCGCCTCCCTGCATCGCCCAGAACTCCCGGAGCGAGAGGACGATGAAAAAAGACATCAGCATGTCCATGCGCAACGTGACGGCGGATCCGAGGAACAGGGCGCACGTGAGCAGCATCAGGCGCGCCGAGGCCCTTCTGCCGTCGTCCGCCACGCCGGCTGTCCAGGCGTCCATCGTCCGCATGACGCCCCATGCCGGCAGGAGCGAGAAGAGGGAGAGCAACCACATACGGTGGCTCCCCGTGAGCCACCGGCAAAGCATGACGACCCAGAGGTAGAGGGGCGGCTTGTCAGTGTAGGGCACGCCATGGTTGGTGAAAGTGAAGAAAGTATGGTTGCGCAACGCCTCGTCGGCGATGCTCAGGTAGCGCAGTTCGTTGGACGGGGTGAAGTCGCGCAGGAGGAGGACGGGCAGCAACGCCGCGCCCGCCGCCATATACAACAACGTGTGCCCCTCTGTCTTCCCCATGTCGTCCCTTTCTTCTCCGGCGATGCGCCGCAAGGATGCCCGTCCCGGCGTTACCGTGGCGCAAAAATATATAAAATCCGAAAGACTTCACACCGGCAGGATAAAGAATTTGTTTTTTCCAACAAGGGAAAAATGGCGTTTTCAAGTGTTGCCTTCCCTTTCCGGCGCGGAGGGTGCGGACAAATCCCCTTCCCGTCCGGGCGGCGAAAGACAGCCAGGGCGTGCCGCTTTCGTGCGGGGGCGCGTGCAAGGACGGCCGCTATTTCGTCCCGTCCGGCGGGAATGTGCAT
>CAZGBV010000059.1:0-12250 GCA_964523985.1 uncultured Paraprevotella sp. | reverse complement strand
AAGAACACTATCCGAATGCGCGTATCGTCGAAATCGACCGTGAGAACGGGATGACCGAGGTGGAAATCATTGACGGGAGGACATGCCGCGAACTGCTCTTCAACGATGCGAACGAGTGGATACACACCAAGACGGAAGTGGCCTATGCCGCAGTGCCCGACGTGGTGAGACAGGCACTCGATTCCGACTACGCGACGTACCGGATAGACGACATCGACTACTACGAGACACCGACGGGCAATTACTACCGTTTCGAGTTGAAATCCATCAACGGGGAAATGAAAGTGGAGATAGACGAAACCGGGAAAATCCTGAACGGATACAATCCGGGGGGACCCAACGGCGGCGGTAACAACGGAAACAACGGAAACAACGGGAACAACGGCGGCATGGTAGCCGGGGAAATCGAGGATTTCATCGAGCAGAAATATCCTGGAGCAATCATCGTGGAGCGCGACTACGACGACGGGATGATTGAAGTGGAAATCATTCACGACGGACGGGAGAAGGACGTTTACTTCAACGGTGCCAAGGAATGGGTGAGAACCCGCTGGGACTTGAGGTCGAATGAACTGCCACAGGCCGTGAAGAACGCCATCAACACGCAGTATCCGGGCTATCGCTTGGACGATGCGGAGTACGTGGAGACCCCCACGGGCGACTATTACCTTGTGGAACTGGAAAGCGGAGGTCGCGAAACGACGGTGCGCTTCGACGCGAACGGGAACGTTTTGCGGTAGACGGCGACAGGAATACTTGCTTTCCAAACGGGTTCCGGCGGTGTGCGGACAAACATTGTCCCCATGCCGCCGGGATTTCGTTTCCTTTGCCTTGAAAGTCAATCTTTCGCCTTTGTTACCTTAAAGACCACGAAGTTCTTGCCTCGGATTACGGCTTTCTTGACGGCGTTCCTTTCCACTGCCGCCCACCCGTCTTGCGGAACGACGGTGTTCGGAGAGTCCGGAGTGTTGTCCAGCGCATAGTCTCCGCAATCCAAGGTGACGGTCGCGGCGTTGCCTTGCACGGCTTTCAGTCCCTCGAACCGTATGTCCACGGTCTGCGCCTTGTCCGTCGTGTTGACGACTTTCACGATATATTCGCCCGTCTCCTTGTCGTACACGGCACTGGCGAACAGTCCGTCCTCGCCTTTCGGGGTGGGAGTGGCGAGCGTGACCGGCACGACGTTCGTGCCCTTGTTCTTGGCGTACATCTGCTGGACGTAGTAGCTCACGGACTTCGCGCAACGCAGGTTGTCGAACCAAATCAGGTCGGGTCTCCATTGCCAGCCCTCCACGTGGGCGAAGAGCGGGGCGTAGGTGGCCATGTGCACGACGTCGGCGTTGCGCTCCAGCCCGGTCATGAAGGCGGCCTCGTAGATGGAAGCTCCCGCGTGGTTCCACTTCATGCCTTTGTCGTGGCAGGCATACTCGCCGGCGAACACTTTCGGCCCGTTGCGGTCGTAGTCGTCGTAGCGGTTCATGCTGTTCCTGAACCAGTCAATCGGACGGTAGAAGTGCTCGTCGACGAGGTCGATACCCTGTGCCCTCATGTTCTCCCATCCGAGGTCGAACATCTCGCCCTCGGAGTCGGGACCCGACGTGCCGACGACGAGGATTTCGGGATGCGCCTTGCGGACGGCTTCCACGAAGAACTTCAGGCGGTCGAAATAGAACTTGTCCCACTGCTCGTTGCCGATGGCGAGCAACTTCATGCCGAACGGCGCGGGGTGTCCCATGTCGGCGCGGAGCTTGCCCCATTCCGTGTCGGCGGAGCCGTTGGCGAACTCTATCAGGTCGAGCGCGTCGTCGATGTAGGGCTTGAGGTCGTCGGCCGTGGCCGGCACGTGCGCCTTCTCATCGTTCCAGTTCTGGTACTGGCAGGCCATGCCCACGTTCAGCACGGGGAGCGGAGCCGCGCCGATTTCCTCGCAGAGGAGGAAGAACTCGTAGAAGCCCAAGCCGTAGCTTTGGAAATAGTCAGGGTAATACCGCGTGGTGAAGGTCGACTCCCAACGGTTCTTGTTGAGCGGACGGTTCTCGACGGGGCCTACGGTATTCTTCCACTGGTAGCGCGTTTCCAGGTTGGTGCCTTCCACGATGCATCCGCCGGGGAAACGGAACACGCCCGGACGCATGTCGTACAAGGCTTGTGCCAGGTCCTTGCGCATCCCGTTCTCGTGCCCCATCCACGTGTCGGCGGGGAAGAGGGAGACGTGTTCCAAGTCTACGGTACCCGTGCCCGAGCGGTGTCGCGGATTGGAAAGGAAGATGCGCAGGTCGGCTTTGGCGATGGTGCGGTCTGACTTCATCGTGAGCGTGTATTTCTTCCATTCCTTGGAGTCGACGACGAGGTCTTGGCTGACGAACTGCTGCGCCTCGTCCATCGTGTTCTGGTCGATGAACTGAACCATCAGCGTCACCGGCTTGCCGTCCGGCACGCGCGCCCACACGGAGAAGCGGTATTCCGCGTCTTTCTTCAGGCCGATGCCGAAGAAGCCCTCGTTCTGTATGCCCGTCCACATGTCGCCGTGCCCGGCGCAACTCAGGCGGACGTAATGCGGGTTCTTGTCGAACGGGCCGTCTTCCTGCAACGTGACGTTGCCGAAGATTTTCCAACCCATGTAATGGTCGGGGGCGAACTCGAAAGAACGGTTCTTGACGAGTTCGGCGTACAAGCCGCCGTCGGCTCCGAAGTTGATGTCCTCGAAGAACACGCCGTACATTGCCGGACTGATGTCGGCTCCGATTTCATCAGTCCTTACGGTCAGGGTATTGTCCTGTGCGCGGGTCGCGGACGAAGCAGCCACGAGCGCCGCGCCTGCAAGAAGGGAATTGATTTTCATGACATGGAAAAACGTTAACAGGACTGTCAAGTGATTTGTCTTTGCAAAATTACTTATCTTCACCCAAAAGCGCAACGCTTTCCGGCAGGTTTTTCGTGTTTTTGTTTCCCGACCGGCCCGCGAGGCGGCGAGGGTCTTTTTTCGCGCCCGCCGTATGAAACGTGTTCCCTTAAACCTGCAGCGACGGACGGAGATGAAAGACGTAAGTTTGCAGGTCACGAAACGAAGTGCATGGGGCGGGGCAGGGGTGAAACGGCTTTCTCCGCGGGGCTGTCCGGAACGGGCCGACTTGGCGACGCGAAAGGCGACGAAAGTATTCCCGTGCCAACCTTCGCGGGCGGGGCGCAAGAAAGTCTTCTGCTCCAAACGGCTGACTTGCGCAAATCCCTGCCGTACCATCTTCGGACGCAGGCTCCGCAATCGAAAGGCTGGCGTGGGAGCCGCCGCGTTCCCGTCCGGCCGCAAGATGTCGCGTCAGTCCTTGAGCGGGTTCCAGCCTTGCGCCTTCAGCCCGAACTCCCGCCCGTCCCGGCTTACGAGCACGCGCCCCAAGTCGGCTTCGGTGATACGGCCTATCACCTTGATGTCATTTATCCGGCATACTTTGTCGTAGTCGGCAAGGGGGACGGTGAATAGCAGTTCGTAGTCTTCCCCGCCGTTCAACGCGCACGTCGTGACGTTCATGTTCAATTCTTCCGCCATGGCGGCCGTCTGGTAGTCCAAGGGAATGCGCTCCTCGTATATCCTGCATCCGACACCGCTTTGCGTGCAAATGTGCAACAGCTCGGAGCTGAGTCCGTCCGACACGTCAATCATGGAAGTGGGACGGACGGCGGCGGCGGCCAACGCCTGCACGATGTCGCGCCTCGCCTCCGGCTTCAGTTGCCGTTCCAGCAAATACTCTTTTCCGGCGAAGTCCGGTCGGGCTTCGCCCCATTCCCTTTCCGCCGCCGTATTCCCTTTCTTGCGCGCCTCCCGCGCCTGCTGTTCGAATACGGCCTTCTCGCGCTCGAGCAACTGCAATCCCATATAGGCCGCCCCGAGGTTCCCGCTGACGCATACCAAGTCGGTATCCCGGGCCCCGTCGCGACAGACGACCTTGTCCTTGTCCGCCTCTCCGATGCACGTGATGCTTATGGCCAGTCCGGTAAGCGAGGGCGAGGTGTCGCCTCCCACGATGTCCACGCCGTGCGCCTCGCATGCCGTCTTGAGGCCGCCGTAGAGGGCATCCATGTCTTCCACGCAGAAACGTTTGTCCAAGGCTACGGAGACCACCATCTGCCGGGGCGTGCCGTTCATGGCGTAGATGTCCGATAGATTGACCATGGCCGCCTTGTAGCCGAGATGTTTCAGCGGGACGTATGTCAAGTCGAAATGGATGCCCTCCATAAGCAAGTCGGAGGTGACGAGTACTTGTTTGCCGGCCGGATATTCCAGGACGGCGCAGTCGTCGCCGATGCCCCGGCATGAGGAAGGGTTCTTCAGCCGGATGCCTTCGGCGAGGCGTTTGATGAGCCCGAACTCCCCGAGGGCGGAGATTTCAGTCCTGTCCGTCTCTCGCATGGATCCAATGCCTTTCTCAGGCGCGGTTTATCATCTCGCGCATGATTTCGGCCATGAGCGGTTGCACGGCATCGGCGGCCTTCTGCACTTCCTCGTGGCTGACTTCCACGATTTTCCCCTCCACGCCGAGGTCGGTGATGACGCTGATGCCGAAGCATTTGATGCCGCAATGGTTGGCCACGATGACTTCGGGCACGGTGGACATGCCCACGGCATCGGCGCCCCAGATGCGGAACATCCTGTATTCGGACGGGGTCTCGAAAGTCGGCCCCTGCGTGGCGAGGTACACGCCCTGCCGCACCTTGATGCCCTTTTCCGCGGCGATGGCGAGGGCTTGCCGGATGAGGTTCCTGTCGTAGGCTTCCGACATGTCCGGGAAACGGGGGCCGGTGGGGAAGTTCCTGCCGCGCAGCGGGTTCTCCGGGAGCGCGTTGATATGGTCGGTGATAATCATCAGGTCGCCGATTTCGAAGCCGGGGTCGGTGCCGCCCGCGGCGTTGCTGACAAAGAGGGTCTTTATGCCCAGTTCATACATGACGCGGACGGGGAAGGTGACCTCCTGCATGGTGTATCCCTCGTAGTAATGGAAGCGTCCTTCCATGGCCAGGATGTCCTTTTCGCCCAGCTTCCCGAAGATGAGGTTGCCCGAATGCCCTTCCACCGTGGATACCGGAAAGTTGGGGATTTCCTTGTACGGGATGCGTGTCGCGTCGGTTATCTCGTCGGCCAGCTTGCCCAATCCGGTGCCTAAGATTATTGCCGTCGCGGGACTCGTCGTCATCCTACTTCTTAGCCAGGATGCTGTTTCTTGAATTTTTGAATACATAACCGGTAATGTTTTCGTCAAACGTTTCTTGTTGGTTTTGCAATATCTCTATCTCTATCGGCAAGACATGGAGCGACGCTCTCGCCTCTTCGCCCAGGCCGCCGAGGTTCTTCAGTCGCACGGCATCCTTTTCGGTGGTCACGATAATCTTTGGCGACGGCATCCGCGTGTACGTCTCGTTGATGAGAGCCGCGTCCTTGGCCGAGAAGTAATGGTGGTCGCCGAAGGAAAGCGGCGTGACATCCGTCCCGTAATGCTCGAGATCCATCTTCATCTGTTCGGGCGAGGCTATGCCCGTGAGCAACAGGACGTGCCTGCGGGGCAACAGTTCCCGCAAGGGATGTGCTTCCCCGCCGAACAACGGCACGAGGTCGCCGTATTTCAGCGTGGAGAAGAACAGTTTCTGGTAGGGGAAGAGCCTCAATGCCTTGCTGATGACCCGGAATCCCATAGGCTTGATGTCTGCCGGGCACTTGGTAACGACGACGATGTTGGCCCGGTTCTTCCCTTCTTCCGGCTCGCGCAGACGCCCGGCAGGAAGTAGCTTGTCTTCGCAAATCAGGCGGTGGTAATCCACTAAGAGGATGTTGATGCCCGGCTTCACGTAACGGTGTTGGAAAGCGTCGTCCAGCAGTATGACTTCCGTCCCGGGTGCGATTTGCTCGTCGCACAACCGTTCTATCCCCCTGCGGCGGTTCTTGTCCACGGCGACATACACGTCCGGGAACTTTTGTTTCATCTGGTACGACTCGTCGCCGATAGCGGGCATGGGCGTATCGGGCGCGGCCAGGACGAAACCCTTCGATTTGCGCTTGTATCCGCGGCTCAGCACGGCCACCTTGTGTTTCTTCCGCAACAGCCGCACGAGATATTCCGTGTGCGGAGTCTTTCCCGTGCCGCCCACCGTGATGTTGCCCACCGAGATGACGGGGATGTCGTAACTCTTGGATTTCAGGATGCCAATTTCGAAAAGTTCGTTGCGTATCCTCACACACGCGCCGTAAAGCCAGGCCACCGGCAACAGCCATTCGTTGATTTTAATCAGGTCGCCTTCCATGAGCGTTCACTCGACGAAATTCGGGTCGTAAGGCAGCCGCGCCTGCAAGAAACTCGTCTGCCGGATTTGCCTTAGGTTCATCAGGGGGGCGTAGCACGTTCCGAGGGTTTCCCTGAGCGTCGTGTTCAGATAGTCCCTCTTCTCCTTCTCGAGCAAGTCCGCATACCAGGGAGCCGGAACCGGCGCGTATTCCGTGTGGTAATCTTTCAACTTGGCCAGCGAGGCGGCCTTCCTTACGGCATCCTGCAGGTTCCCGTTGGCATCGGCCAGTCCGTTCGCCACGGCCTGCCGCCCCGTCCACACCCTGCCTTGGGCCAGTTCTTCTACCTTGTCGGCCTTCATCTTCCGCCCGTCGGCCACGCGCCGGGTGAAGAGTTCGTAGCCCCGCTTTATGTACCCCTGCATCATCCGCGACTCGTCGGGATTGAGGGGGCGTGCCAGCGTGCCGAAATCGGCAAACGGGTTGGTCTTCACGACATCGAAATGCAGTCCCAGCTTGTCGCGGAGCAACTGGCTCGCGTCGGGGAAAAGGCCGAAGATGCCGATGCTTCCGGTCAAGGTGGTCGGTTCGGCCACGATGTAGCTGGCGGCGCAGGAAATGTAGTAGCCTCCCGACGCGGCCATTCCGCCCATGGACACTACCACGGGCTTGGCATCGCGGAGCAACTTCACCTCGTGCCATATCTGTTCCGAGGCGAAGGCACTTCCGCCTCCGGAGTTCACGCGGAGTACCACGGCCTTGACGGACTCGTCTTCGCGTAGCTTCCTCAGGTCGCGGCACACCGTCGTCGCGTCGATTACGTCCTCGCTCCATTCCGTATTCTCGTCGACGATGTCGCCGTATGCGTAATAGACTGTTATCTTGTCTCCTCTTTTCGGGGTCGCCTCGCGGAGTGCCGCCATATCCTTCACGCCGACGAGGGGCAGGATGCCTTTGCCTTTCCCCGTTTTCGCGCGCAGCATCCGGCTTACGCCGTCGATGTGGCAAAGGGTGTCCACCATGCCGTTCCGCACCAGTTCCTCCGCCGGGCGGAAGGTGAGCATGCTGTCGGCGTATGTGTCCAGCACTTCCTTGCCGACGGAACGCGAGCGTGACACGTCGGCAAGCATGGTTTGCCAGATGTCGTTCAGGTAGGAGGTGACTTGTTCACGGTTCGCGTCGCTCATCCGGGTGTCCGTGAACGGTTCCACGGCCGACTTGTAGCTGCCCACCTTGAACACTTGCATCTTGATGCCGACCTTTTCCAGCAAATCCTTGAGGAAAACGGGCTGCGAGGCCATGCCGCACCAGTTCACCTGCCCCTGCGGGTTGAGGATTACCTTGTCGGCTACGCTGCAGATGTAGTAGGTGCCCTGCGTGTAGTTGTCGCCATACGCGATGATATACTTTCCGCTTTCCTTGAAGTCGGCGAGAGCCTCCCTGATGTCCCTTACCATGGCGGGAGTCGCTCCCAGGAGGATCTTCGCTTCGACATAAATGCCGTCCACGTCCGGGTTCTCCTTGGCTTCCAGCACGGCCTCCTGTATCTCTTTCAGGCTAAGGGTGGGGTAAACGTCCCCGAACAAGCCGTCCAACGGATTGTCCTGTGCGTCTTCCTGCAAATTTCCGTTCAGCGTCAGGCGGAGCAGGGAGTGCGGCTTGACGGAGGGAGAGGTACCGTCGGCGGCCGCCATGCCCGCGACGGCCAGGATGCCCAATATGAAGAGGACTATGCCAGACAGGAACAGACCGCAGAGCGTGGCCAAGGTGTATTTGACGAAATCTTTCATACGTTGTGTGCCGAACAAATCCACATGATGATGCAAATGTACAATAATGTCCGCGATTTGCGAACGCCGTACCTTATTAATAATATTTAAATCTTTTCTTTCGTGAGCCGTGTGTAAGTCCGCTTACGCCGCAGGCCTTGCGGACAAGTTATTCGTTCCATGCCCCGCAACGCGGACAGCGCCCCTTGGCGCGGAGTTTCGCCCCGCAACGTCCGCAGACGTAGGGGCAACGCGCGTGGTGGAAATACCGTCGCAACGCCCAAACGACGTATGCCAAGAAGAAAGGATAGCCCACGTAATACAACGTGGCGAGCGAGAAGAAGAGGTAACACCCCGCACACACCCCCGACAAGCCGAACAGATAGAGCATGGCTTCACGGAAAGGAAGCTGGCGGCAGACGTCTTCCACCGATGCCATGGCCAAGATGACTATCAGCCACACGGAGGCCACGAACAGCCCCAACACGAAAGGCAATCCGAACGGGTTCAGCGTGGGGTGGAAATAAAACTCCGTCCACGTGCCCGGCACGAAATTCTGCATGCTGGCGTAAAGCGTGGCCGCGCCGGACAGCGTCAGGCAAAGCAACGTGGGATAGAAACTTCCGATGTCGTCGAAATGCACGAGGTGATAACGCTTGCGACGCATACGGCGCAGCATCCATAACGTCAGCGACACGCCCAAGGCGCACAGGAAATATATCAGGTGGGTATCGCTGAAGGCGTGGATGAACTGCGAGATGGGGTCGTCCGGAACCACGCGCGGCAACAAGTCGCGCTCGTGCACCCACCCCATGGTGTACTGGTCGCGGGCCACTTTCACCCAAACCGAGTCCACCGAATCTTCCGGCACGAACATGATCTCGGCCACGACGAGACGGTCGTCCGCGTACACGACCGCGGTGTCGCCCTGCACGTCGGCATTCACCGGATTATGTACCGGGCGGGCGGTTTGCAGGCACAACGAATCCTCCGCCACCACGAAATTGTAATTCCGGTTGTAATGATGGGACACCTCGAAGTCGAGCGAATCCTTTCGCCTCTCCGTCAAGTCCCAGTCGTCCGAATAGTCCGGCCTTTGGTAATAACAGCCCGCCGGGAACAAGCCGCACGTCAATAGGAAAACCGGGAAGAAGTCACTTTTTTTCATCGGCATACACTTTCATCAGACAATACTTGCAGTCGAAGGACAGGCGGAAGCGCCGCCCGTCCGGCAACACCAAATAATACGGTTCGCGGAAAGGGGACTTCGTTCCCCCGTGACGTGCGCACCACCCCATGCTGTAACGCAGGCAATGTCTGCACGTCATCAACGCTTCGTCGACGGGTTCGTTCCTTCCGGAAGCAGGAACGGCGCATGCGGTTCCTTGCCGGCGGCGGGTATCGGAATCTCCCTCCTCCCTGCCGTCCGTCACGTCCCGGCATCCCGTCACAGCCGATCCGGGAACGGGGGGTCGACAACCTCTACCCGCATCATGCGCCGCCGCGCCTTCCTCTTCCCGGCCGCGCACGGAAGCCGTCGGAAGGAGTCGCACCTCGCGCGGATAATTCATCCTGCGTGCCGACATGAGCCGGTCTACCAATGTCCTGCGCCACCCGGCCAACACGGAAGAGGGGATAAACCAGCCGGAGACGGAACGGACATGCACGCCATCCGCCTTGAACGGCGTACCACCCAACTTGGACAACTGCGCCGTGATGTTCCCGTTCTGCGGGACACGCGCCTTTTCCTTGGGATAGGGGAAGGCCACGGTTACCGTCACTCCGTCCTCATCGCGCATTTCCAACGTGAATCCGCCCGGATATTCCCCCAACGTCCACTCCACCGAAATTTTGCGGACAGCGGAGGGGCGGGTCAGCAAGTCTTCGAAGGCCTTGTCGTAATTGCGGTAAAGGCGGGCATGGGGACCGAGGCGCGGCATCTCCGCCGGATAGACCTTGCCGCCCTCCACCCGGTTCACCCGGAAGCCCCGCAGTTCGCCCCTGTCGTCGAAGAAGCACAGTCCGTCGCCGTTGGCGAGAGGTTTTTTCCCGGAGACGAAGATGCACTTCCCGCGCACGCCTTTCACCGTCGCCACCTCCTCGCCTGTCGATTTGGGCGTATGAGGCGAAAAGATGTCGGGTGTCCGTCCGTCAAGGAAATAACGGGTGAAGCCCCGGTTGAAGCTTTTCTCCGGGCAAGGCGTGAACGCCAAGGAAACCTTCCCCGACGAAGCGGGGCGATACTCCGTGCGACGCTTGAATATTTCGTCCAAGCGGTTGCGGTACCACGCGGTCACGTTCTTCACGTAAGCCGCGTCTTTCAGGCGTCCTTCGATTTTCAGCGAAGTAGCACCGGCATCCAACAGGCGTTCCAGGTCGTCGCCCCGGTTCATGTCTTTCAGGGAGAGCAAGTGGCGGCCATGCTCTATCATGCGGCCGTCGTCGTCCTCCATGTCGAACTTCAGGCGGCAGAACTGGGCGCATTCGCCGCGGTCGGCACTCCGCCCGAAGCAATACATCGAAGCGTGGCACCGTCCGCTGTAGCTGACGCAAAGCGCACCGTGGACGAAGACTTCCAACGGCACGTCGCAGGCCGCACGCACCGCCCGTATCTCGTTCAGGGACAGCTCGCGTGCCAGTATCACCCGGCTGAATCCCAAGCGTTGGAGCAACTTCGCCTTCTCCGGCGTGCGGTTGTCCATCTGTGTGCTGGCATGCAATGGGACGGGCGGGAGGTCGAGTTTCAGGAAAACCGGGTCTCGCACGATGAGCGCGTCCGCCCCGGCGCGGTACGATTCCCATGCCAGCTTTTCCGCTTCGGGCAGTTCCTCGTCCCTCAACGACGTGTTGAGGGTGACATACACCCTGACACGGTACGTGTGTGCGTACTCCGCCACGCGGGCGATGTCGTCCACGGCGTTGGTTGCTGCGGCCCTTGCCCCGAAACGCGCGGCGCCGATGTACACGGCATCCGCGCCATGGTCTACCGCCGCCATGGCACATTCCGCGTCGCGGGCGGGGGAAAGAAGTTCCACGGGTGTCTGCCTTGTCATCGGATGTTGTTAATGTCGTAGGGAGTTTCCTGATACACGTAATAGTTCAGCCAGTTGGAGAACAACAGGTTCCCGTGGGCACGCCACGTCACCAGCGGCCCCTCGTCCGGCACGTTGTGGTTGTAATAGTTCTCGGGAATGTCTATGGGCAGGCCTTTCGCCAAGTCGCGCCGGTACTCCGTGTCCAACGTATAGGGGGAATATTCGGCATGCCCCGTGACGTAGATTTCACGCCCGCCCCGCGCCATGACCATGCACACTCCGGAGCGGGGCGACTCGGCGACGACCTCCAAGCCCGGCACACCGGCCACGTCGTCGCGGCGTATCTCGGTATGGCGGCTGTGCGGCATATAAAAAACGTCGTCGAAGCCGCGGAATATGGGCAACGCGGGTCTCAGCGGATATTGCTTGAAAATGCCGAACATCTTCCGGTCCAGCTTGTACTTGGGCACGCCGTAGTAATGATATAGTCCGGCCTGCGCGGCCCAGCAGATGTAAAGGGTGGAAGTGACATGGGTGCGCGCCCAGTCGAAAATCTGCCCCATCTCGTCCCAATAGTTCACCTCCTCGTATTCGAGATGTTCCACGGGTGCGCCCGTGATAATCATGCCGTCGTACTTCTCTTCCCTCATCAGCGCGAAGTCGCGATAGAAGGTCTTCATGTGTTCCACGGGCGTGTTCTTCGACGTGTGCGCCTTCACCTTCATGAAAGAGACTTCCACTTGCAAGGGCGTGTTGGACAACAGCCGCACGAGGTCGGTTTCCGTCGTGACTTTCAGCGGCATGAGGTTCAATATGACGATGCGCAACGGGCGGATGTCCTGTGCTGAAGCCCGCGACGTGTCTATGACAAAGATGTTTTCCTTCTTCAACAGCTCGATGGCGGGAAGCCTGTCGGGTAAATTCAATGGCATGTGCGTTCGGCTTTATCTTTCCTGATGACAACGCAAAATTAGCAAAATCTTACCGGAACGCCCATCTTTTTGAAGCAAACAGGCGGAACGATTTAGAATCTTTATCGTTCCGCCTGTTCTCGCGGCATTGCCTGCGCCGGTAAACTTACCAAATCGTCACGCGCTTCGCTTCGGGCACGAACATCGCGTCTTTCTCGGTGATGCCGAAAGCCTCGTACCAGGCGGCGACATGCGGCAACGCGCCGT
>CAZGBV010000058.1:0-12748 GCA_964523985.1 uncultured Paraprevotella sp. | reverse complement strand
CGTATCGTGCAAACTCTGAGGGCAAGTTTAACGTTCCGCACGGGAAGGAAGGATGAAGGGATATTGAGGATGGGTTTAAAAGCGTCCTGATACGATATCCTGAGACATTGAAATGCATTCCTGTTCTTTTGGTCGAGCATTTGTTTCGATGGATTTTGAGTTACCCCTGTCGCACAAGTTTCCGCCCGACAGGATGCCGCCGATGAAAAGTATTCATTAAATTTGCGGGGAAATGCGGATGGGGGGACTGGACAAAGGCAGACAGGAATGAGGACGAGAATAGAAAACGCCATCATCGTCAACGAGGGGAAACGTTTCACGGGTACGGTCACGGTAGAAGACGACGTGATTATGAGCGTCATACCGTCCGCCGACACGACGCACACCCCTCCGTCGGCCGACCGCGTGGTAGATGCCGGGGGGCTGTACCTGATGCCGGGCGTGATAGACGACCACGTGCATTTCCGCGAACCGGGGCTGACGTACAAGGCCGACATCGCTACCGAAAGCCAGGCCGCGGCGGCAGGCGGCGTGACTTCGTACATGGACATGCCGAACGTCGTGCCGCAGACCACTACCCTCGAAACCTTGGACGACAAGTTCCGGACGGCGGCGGAAAAGAGCCTCGTCAACTATTCTTTCTTCTTCGGGGCGACCCACGCGAACACGGGATTGCTGGGGAAACTGGACACCCGCAAGGTGTGTGGCATCAAACTCTTCATGGGCAGCAGCACGGGCGACATGCTCGTCGACCGCGAGGACGTGCTGCGGGACATATTCAGCCGTTCTCCCCTGCTCGTCATGGCGCATTGCGAGGCTTCGGACATCATCTCGGCAAACTTGGAATCGTTCCGGGAACGGTACGGAGACGACCCGGACGTGAAACACCACTCTGCCATCCGCGACGTGGAAGCCTGTTTCCGCTCCACGGAGCTGGCCGTCGGGTTGGCGCGTGAAACGGGCGCGCGCCTCCACGTGGCCCACGTCAGCACCGCGCGCGAGCTCTCTTTCTTCCGCCCCGGCCCGTTGATCGACGAAACCGCGGGAAGCATGAAGACTGTCACTGCCGAAGCCTGCATCGCGCATTTGCTCTATACGGATGCCGACTACGCCCGCCTCGGCACGCGCATCAAGTGCAACCCGGCCGTGAAGGGTTCCGCCGACCGCGCGGCGTTGCGGCGGGCGTTGGCGGACGGGCGCATCGACGTGGTGGCCACCGACCACGCGCCCCACCTGCCGCGCGAGAAACAAGGCGGTTGCGTGAGGGCGGCCTCGGGCATGCCCATGGTGCAGTTCTCGCTCGTCAGTATGCTCCGCCTGTGCGACGAAGGCGTGCTGTCCGTCGAGCGTGCCGTGGACTTGATGTGCCATGCCCCGGCCCGTCTCTTTCAGGTCAAAGGCCGCGGCTTCATCCGCGAAGGCGCGCAGGCCGACCTCGTGCTGGTCCGCCCGTCCTGCCCGTGGACTTTGCGGAGAGAAGACATCCTCAGCCGATGCGGTTGGAGCCCGTTGGAGGGAGAGACGTTCGGTTGGTCGGTCGCACAGACTTATTGCAACGGGCGTTTGGTGTATGATCATGGCCGCATAGACGCGGATGTCCGTGGGCGGCAACTTGTTTTCGACCGATGACCCGCACGTTGACCTATCACATACGCGAAGTGGCTCCCTACATCGACTGGACGTACTTCTTCCACGCCTGGGGATTCCCGCCGCGCTTCGCCGCCGTCGGGCGCATACACGGGTGCGCCGCCTGCCGCGCCGTTTGGCCGGCCGGATTTCCGGAGGCTGAAAGGGCGCGGGCGGCCGAAGCCATGCGGCTGTTCGAGGATGCCGGCCGTATGCTGGCGCGGTTGGACCGGGATTTCCTCGTCCGCGTCCGCTTCGGGCTCTATCCGGCCTGTTCGGACGGCGACGACCTCCTCCTTTCCGACCCGGGACGGGAGGGGCGCACACTTCGCCTGCCCCTGTTGCGGCAGCAGCACACCGCGAAACCGGGCGAACCTCACCTTTGCCTCTCTGACTTCGTGCGCCCGCTGTCGCAAGGCGTGCCCGACACGGCGGGCGTCTTCGCGGCCGCCGTGGACGCGGAAATGGAACATCTGTACGAAACCGGCGCGGATGCCGACGACTTCAGGCACCTGTTGGCGCAGACGCTGGCCGACCGTCTGGCCGAAGCCTCGGCGGAAAAGATGCACCAAGAGGTGAGGACGGTTTATTGGGGATACGCGAAGGAGGAACGTTTGTCCATCGAAGACCTGCTGGTGGAGAAGTTCGTCGGCATCCGCCCCGCCGTGGGCTATCCCTCCCTGCCTGACCAGTCGGTCAACTTCATCCTGTCGGAATGGCTCGGCTTCCCGGAAGTCGGCATCCGGCTCACCGAAAACGGTGCCATGATGCCGCACGCGTCGGTGAGCGGGCTCATGCTGTCCCATCCCTCCGGGCGCTACTTCTCCGTGGGAAAAATCGGGGAAGACCAGCTGGAGGATTATGCCCGGCGGCGCGGCCTGCCCGTGGAGACGATGCGCAAATTCTTGGTTGCCAACCTTTAACCTAAAGAACGCGAATATGGTGTTGCGGTTACTTCCCTTTTTGTTGTTGACGTTGGTCTTGTCCGATGTCTATCTGTACTTCAAGTTCATGTACGGACGCA
The DNA here is from genome assembly GCA_964523985.1 of uncultured Paraprevotella sp. Taxonomy (GTDB): domain Bacteria; phylum Bacteroidota; class Bacteroidia; order Bacteroidales; family Bacteroidaceae; genus Paraprevotella. Next base: position 10,098 of record CAZGBV010000058.1, on the reverse strand, counting down.
GGCATCCCCTCTGGGCCTATTTCCTCTTTTTCCTGCCCAACGCCTTGTTGCTGGCGCTCGCCCTCGTCCTGACCCTTGCGGAAAGCCATACGTCGGCGGACATGACGCGGATGGTCGCCTTTTTCAGCCTCTACGTGCTCGTCGCCTTGCCCAAGACGCTGTTCCTCGTGGTGGATTTGACGGGGAAAGTTGTCTGCCTGGTTTTCCGCCGCGCCCGAAAGGCGTGCACGGTGGTGAGTTCCGCCGCGTCGCTCCTCTTGTTCTGCGTCATGGGAGCCGGATTGAGCTTCGGCCCCTCCCTCTTGCAGGTGCGCCGCGCCGACTTCGTCTCGGCCGACCTCCCGCCGGCTTTCGACGGATACCGCATCGTGCAGTTCAGCGACATGCACCTCGCGAGTTTCCGCCACCGCCGCGAAATGGTGGGAAAGGTGGTGGGACGCATCATGGAACAACGCCCCGACATGATTGTGTTCACCGGCGACTTGGTGAGCAGGGAGGCGGGCGAGCTGGACGGGTTCGACAGGACGCTCGCCGGGCTGCGCGCGCCGGACGGAGTGTATTCCGTCCTGGGCAACCACGACTACCAGACATACGCTTTTTACCTGTCGCCGGAAGAGCAGGCCGCCGGGCTCGAAAAGTTGAAGGAGAGGCAACGCGCCATGGGATGGGACTTGTTGCTGAACGAGCGCCGCGTCATACGGCGGGGAAATGACAGCATCGCGCTCGTCGGCGTGGAGAACGACGGGAAACCGCCCTTCCCGGAACGGGGCGACTTGAAAAAGGCGTTGGCCGGGCTGCCGGGGGCAGGGCAGGGGAGGGGCTCCGCGCGGCTCTTCAAGGTGCTGCTCAGCCACGACCCTACCCACTGGCGGCGCAAGGTGTTGCCGCAGACCGACATCCAGCTCACGCTGTCGGGGCATACCCATGGCATGCAGTTCATGCTTTTCGGCTGGTCGCCCTCGAAATATTTCTATCCGGAATGGAGGTACATGTACCGCGAAGGCGCGCGTTGCTTGTACGTCAGCTTGGGAGTGGGCGAGGCGCTCGTCCCCATCCGGTTTGGGGCGTGGCCCGAAATTAACGTCATAACCTTGCACAATAAATAGGTATTCCTTACCTTTGCGCAGTCGAATTGTCACAAAAACATGAAGTTGCTATACCGCATTTACCAATTGTTCATCGCCCTGCCCGTCCTGTTGGCCTGCACCATGTTGACGGCCATCGTCACCATCATCGGCTCGTGGGTGGGCAGCGCGCATTTCTGGGGATATTACCCCGGGAAAATCTGGTCTGTCGTCATCTGCCGCGTGCTCTTCATCCCGGTCGTCGTGAGCGGGCGCGGGAACGTGGACAGGAGGACGTCATACGTGTTCGTGGCCAACCATCAGGGCGCGTTCGACATCTTCTTGATTTACGGCTTCTTGGGGCGCAATTTCAAATGGCTGATGAAACAGTCGCTGCGGAAGATTTTCTTGGTGGGGAAGGCATGCGAGAGCGCGCGCCACATCTTCATCGACAAGTCGGGGCCGAAGAAGATACAGGCGGCCTACGCCAAGGCGCGCGGTATCCTGAAAGAGGGCACCTCGCTGGTGGTGTTTCCCGAAGGCGCGCGCACGTACACCGGACGCATGGGAACGTTCAGGAAAGGGGCGTTCCAGCTGGCCGACGAGCTGCAGCTCCCCGTCGTCCCCGTGACAATCAACGGCTCGTTCGACATCCTCCCGCGCACGAAGGGCTTCGGCTTCGTCAGACGCAGCAGGCTGACCCTCGACATCCACCGTCCCATCCTGCCCAAGGGAAAAGGTCCTGAGAACATCAAGGAGACGATGGAGGAGGCATACCGGGCCGTCATGGCCGGCCTCCCGCCCGAAAGGCAGGGCGACGCGAGGGACGGGAACTGCCGCTGACCGGCATCCGTCCGGGGACAGTACGGGCTTTCCGGGGGCGTATCCCCCTCGGAAGGACATGGCGGGCGGTTGCCAACATACGGAACGAGGGCCGTTCGCGCTTTGCCCGTGCCGGCGCGGGCGACGGGAGGGCGACAAAGGCGCAAGAAGAACGCCCCCGCGGCACGTTGCGTCTGCAACGGCCGCGGGGGCGTGAGTTTCGTGGCATCCGGGGGCATCGGGACTTTTGCCGCGACCGTGCGGCATGCGTGAGGCTCCGGCGGATGCCTCGCGTCCCGTGCGCCGGCGCTGTCATTCGGTCTGCGGCGTTTTGGCTCCGGGCACGTCGACTATTCTCCTGTGGACGGGGGGCAAATACTTCGCTTTCTGTGAGCGTTGACGGGCGTTCCCCATGTTCGGGCGTTCAAAAAGTTGCCGCACCTGCCTCATCGTCAGAATTTCCTTGAATTTCTCGTAGTAGGTCTTTTGCACGTCTAACCGTTGTTCTTCGGCGGAAAAACGAGCCTTTATTTCCTCGTCTATCTCTTTGTCCGATAGTTCCGTCTGGGGGGCGTTGTCATTTCTCGGCGTGCGGCATTCCGCCAGTTTCTGCATGTATTCCTGATAAAGGGGGACGAACTTTTCCGTCGTGTTTTCGTCCAGCATCAGTTTCGCGGCCACCCGCTTGGCCGTCGGTTCGGGGTTCTTCCACGTACGCGGGGCGTTTCCGTTTTCTTGGGCGGACAACGTGCTTCCGGCCAGCAAAGCAAGACATACGGCCGTCATCATTTTCTTCATAGTCATTCTCTTTTTTATTAAACCATATTTGTTTTGTCTCACGATGATATGACCCGTTTCCGGGCGTAAGGTTTACTCGCGCAGCCGTATTCCCGCCTGAATATAACATATTTTAACAAGTTTCCGCCCGCATCGCCATGGGCAATCCCGGTTCCGTTCCTGCCTTGCACGGCGTTCGGGTCGTGGGGCGCGGCGGGGGGGACGGCGCGGAACAGAGTCGGCTTCAGGCCGCCTCCCGTGAATTTTCATTTTGCCGCCAAAATGCGGGGGTCGGTGTCTTTTTGGCGGAAAAAGGCCGATTTTCCTGACCGGCACTTGATTCAAAAAGTTCCAAATAGAGAGGAATCCGGGTCGTTTCGGAAACATATTTTTGCGATGGAGCCTCGTTTTTCACGTCCCTTAACCAAAACGCCGCGATTTTGTGCCGCGAAAAATTTTCGGATGACGTGAAAAAACACTTTTTTTGTCGTGTCGTCGCGATTCGAATCTCGGCCTTTTTCCGGAAAAGTCTGCCGGAAGCGGGGCGACGGCCTGCCCCGAAAGGTCTTTTGACATCTCTTTGATGCGCCGCGTTCGTAAAGATCCGGATGCCGGAATGTCGGGCGGAATCGCTGTTCCGCTTACGCGGCCCGCCGCCGCAAGCGCACGACCCGCGTCCGCGCCCGGCAGAAAGTAAGCCATGGCGGCCTGTCGGCTTGCAAAATGATTTCCCGATGCCGTGCGAGAACCGATTTTTTCGCGCCCCTCCGTTTCCCGCCCGCAAACGGGCGATTTTCGGAGGGGTTGAAATGACAGTCTGACAATCTGCCATTCTGTATTCCGGCGGTCAGCTTTTATGAATCATGATGTCCAGCACCTTGCGGTCGGTCTCGTTCATCGCCTCCGCCCCGATGCTCGTCAGGTTATGAATGCTCTTGTCCACGTCGTCGTCGATAATGCCCTCCACGCTGCTCACGCACTTCTGTTGCATGGCCAGCATGGCCGACAGCACTGCCGTGGAAACTCCGCTCGTCAGTTTCAGCGCGCAGCTCGGCTTGGCGCCGTCGCAAATCATCCCCGTGAGGTTCGCTATCATGTTCTTCACGGCGTAGGAGACCTGCTCGTACTTTCCTCCCATCAGGTAGGTGATGCCGCAACTCGACCCCGTGGAAGCCACCACGCATCCGCACAGCGCGGACAGTACGCCCAGACTCTGTTTGATATAGATGGCCGTCAAGTGGCTCAGCATGAGCGCGCGGACAAGTTCCTCGTCCGTGTTGTGGTTCTCCTCGGCAAAGACCACCACCGGCATCGTGGCGCATATCCCCTGGTTGCCGCTCCCGGAATTGCTCATCACGGGAATCATGGCTCCCGCCATGCGGGCGTCGCACGCGCACGAGGTGCCCGACAGGATGTGCGAGAATATCGTGTCGCCCAAGATGCCGCGCCCCAGAGGGCGGCTCAGCGTCTTGCCCAGCTCGTGTCCGTAGCAACCCTTCAAGGCCAGCCGCGAGGCCTCTTCGTTCAGGCGGCGCGCCTCGCGGATGAATTCGATTTCTTCCAGCGGTGCTTCCGTGGCGAAGTCGTACACCTTGCGCAAGTCGAGGTCGCACCCGTCCTCTCCGGTTTCCTCCCCTTGGGGCATGCGGTCGTCCTGCAACACCTGCCCGTCTTTCTCCACATGGACGAAATGCGTGTGCCGTCCGGCGATGACGGCCTTGGCCCTGTGCCCGTCCGCGCTCTCCGCCACGACCTCCACGTAAAGTTTTTCCGCGATGTCCTCCTTCAGCGAAATCTTGATGTGCCGCCCGGCGACATACTGCTTTCCCCGCTCCACGTCGGCCGGCGTCACGTCCTTCAGCACCTCCAGTCCGTAGTCCGGCTTGCCCGCCACCGCCCCCAAGGCAATGGCTATGGGGAGTCCCGCCATGCCCGTTCCGGGTATTCCCACCCCCATGGCGTTCTTCAGTATGTTCGCGCTGAGGAGGACGCTGACCGAAGCAGGCCTTTCCCCAAGCGTCTCCGTCGCGCGGGCCACGCAAAGGGCCACGCAAATGGGTTCCGTGCATCCCACCGCCGGCACCACCTGTTGCCTCACTAACCGGATGATGCGTTCCCGTTCTTCCTTCCCTATTTCCATCCCTTTCCTTTTTCCGTCCCGGACGTCACTCGTCTGCCAGCTCCTCTTCCACGTCCTTGATGTCCGCTTCGGGGGTGTAGCTTTGGTAGAAGGTGTCGTCCCCCTCCACGGTCTCTTCCGGCTCCAGGTCTGTTTCCGCTCCTTCGTCGTCTACGCGTTTGTTGCCGTCTTCGTCGTATTCCGTCCCCGCCTCGAAGTGCAGTTTCTCCATCGGCTCCCGCTTCTTGGCGAAAATGGCCTCTATCCACGTCCCCTTCGCTATTTCCAGCACTTCGTAGCCGTCGGCCACCTTGCGTTGCAGCGTGCCGCCCTTGGCGTGGATGCGGGAGGCGGGCAAGGTGGTGGTGCTGATGTCAAAGGCAGACTCTATGATGTCTCTTATCGCCAAGGATATGGAGTTCCAGCCCCCGCCGAAGTTGCTTTCTATCAGCTTCAACAGGTCGGAAGCCGTGATATGTTTGATGTTCTCGTAAGAGAGGTCCGTAATCCGGCGGATAGTTTTCCTGCGTATGGCCACGGCTCCCTTGCGCTTGTCCGCGCAGGGCAGTATGACGTAATCCCCGTTGTTGTATCTCGTGACTTCCCTGTCGTCTTTCGGGTCGAAGTGGTAAACGTCGTAGGCCACGCGGATGACGTTCAGCACCTTTTCCTCGGACGAGGGGAAGTCCTCATCCTTGATGTCTTTCTGCCACAGGTCCAAAAGCTCCCGCGCGTCCGTCCCCCACACATTGGAGGAGTTCAGGTCGAGAACCGAATCCAAATAGTAATTCTTCTTCTGCATATTCTTCGCTCTTGATTTTTTCGGCAAAAGTAATAAAATAAATATGTATCCCCACGAAAAAGCCGGATTTTAAGGGGGCGGGAGAGGGGGACGTGCCGGAATCGCCCCTTTTCGTTTGCCGGGGGAAGCCTTCCCGGCGGCGGGACTTCCATGCGCGGACGCGCCGCACGCCCCTCCGCCGCGGAGGGGGGCGGAAGGGAATTGCGCGGGAAAGCCCCTTCGCGGCACGGGGGAGACCGGAAATCCGCCGCGCCGCCGTGCCGCGAAAGTGGGGGCGGGGGCTTCCTTCCCCCGTCGCAGTCCCCTTTCCGCGCGGCGGCGGTGCGGCGGATTTCCGGCCATTTGCCCTATTTCAGCTTCTTCCCGTCGGAAAACGCCTTGCCGACGGCTTGGCCGAGGCCGACATAACGGTGGTGGATGGGGTCGAAGACGATGAGTCCCATCTTCTCCATGTCCGGCTTGCCGTCGGCGGAGAGGAATTTCTCGTCGGCCAGGACGTTCACCACTTCCCCGATGAGGTAGTATCCGGTTCCAGTCTCGCCGATTTTCTCCTTGACGCGGCATTCGAATGTCATCGGGAAGTCGGCGAATACCGGCGCGTCGACATTCTCGGCCCGGACAGCCGTCCATCCGGCCTTTTCCATCTTCCGCGGGTCGTTCTTCGCGCTGACGATGCCCACGTAGTCCGCGGCTTCCAACGTGGCTTCCGTGGCGAAGGCCACGGTGAAGTCGCCCTTTCTTTCCAGGTTTTCCGTGGTGGCGTGCTTGCCCAAGGAAATCATGATTTCGTTCATGTCCCACTGTCCGCCCCACGCAGCGTTCATGGCGTTGGGGTGTCCTTCCGCGTCGTAAGTGCCGATAATCAGCACGGGTTGTGGCAACAGCCACGGTTGTGTCTTGAAACTTTTCATATCTCGTCTTCTTGCATGAGTTTGCCGTATATTTCCGCGTCCTCGTCCTGAAAGCAGCAGAACACGACGTCGCCTTCGTATTCCCCGTCGCGGATGAGCCTCTTGACGGTCTCGTAGGCTATCCTTGCGGCTTCCCGTTGCGGATAGCGGTAGACGCCGGTGCTGATGCAGGGGAAGGCGACGCTCTTCAGCCCGTGAGCCTCGGCCAGCCGCAGGGCGGTGTCGTAGCACGATGCCAGCAGCTCGGCCTCGTGGTGTCCGCCGCCGCGCCACACCGGCCCCACGGTATGGATGATTTTCTTGCACGGCAGCCTGTACGCATCGGTCATCTTGCTCTCGCCCGTGCGGCATCCGCCCAGCGTGCGGCATTCCTCCAGCAATTCCTTTCCCGCGGCGCGGTGTATGGCGCCGTCCACGCCCCCGCCTCCCAGCAGGGAACGGTTCGCGGCGTTCACTATGGCGTCCACCTGCAGTTGCGTGATGTCTCCCGCTACAATCCTTATCCTGTCTGTCATGCCTCGTCTTTCATGTCGGTTGCAACGCTCCAAAAGTAGGCAAAATATCCGGAACGGGAAGCATGTTTCCGGGAAAGATTGCAAAAATATTTCCGCCGGGACGTTTCCCCGTGATGGCCGCCAAGGACGTTTTTTTCATGCCTCCCGCCTTTTTTGCGGACATATTGCTGTGCAGTGAGGCGTGGAATCGTTATTTTTGTACTTTGTTACGTTGAACATAAGGACAAAGAGGGAAAGGAAAGCGGGGATGGGAGCGGGAAGACGCTTTCGGGGCTTGGCCGCTTGTCCGTGCGCGGCGACGGCGGACGTGCCGGCACGCGGACATAGCCGGCACGTCCTGTTTCCGGCTCGGGTGTTGCCTCATGCCCGGCCCTCCGCACGGGGGAGGGTGGGGAGGCGGCACGTCTCATGTCTTCCTTTTCCTTTGCGCCCGACTGACACCGCGTCCGTATGAGAATAACACTTTTGCAACAAGACGTTTCTTGGGGAGACCCGGAAGTCAACATGAGCCGCGCCGAGCGGGCGATGGACGCTTGTCCGGGGTCGGACTTGTACGTGCTGCCCGAAATGTTCTCCACGGGATTTTGCACGCGGCCCGAAGAAACGGCCGAACCGTCCGACGGCGGCACGTTGCGCCGGATGCGCCGTTATGCCGCCGGGCACGACTGCGCCGTGGCGGGCAGCGTGGCCGTGCGCGAGGACGGGAAGTTCTACAACCGCTTCTATTTCGCAACCCCGGACGGGGCAGTCCGCACCTACGACAAAAGGCACCTGTTCACTTACGGCGGGGAGCATCTCCGCTTCACTGCCGGGCGGCGGCGCGTGGTGGCGGAGTTCCGGGGAGTGCGCTTCCTGCTTCAAGTCTGCTACGATTTGCGCTTTCCCGTCTGGGCACGCAACCGGAGGGACTACGACGTGGCTTTGTACGTGGCCAACTGGCCCGCCTCGCGCGAGGAGGCGTGGACGGCCTTGTTGCGGGCGAGAGCCATCGAGAACCAGTGCTACGTGGCGGGGGTGAACCGCGTGGGCGCGGATGATGCCTGCGAGTATTGCGGAGGCACGGTGATGATAGACCCTTACGGGCGCACCGTGGCGGCTTGCAGGCGGGGGGCGGCGGATGCCGTGACGGTGGAGGCGGACATGGGTTGGCTGGCCGGCTTCCGCCGCAAATTCCCCGTGCTGGAGGATGCCGACGGCTTCACGTTGGACGCATGAGGGCTGTCCGCCGGATGGGAGGTGCGGGCGGAGTCGCGAGTATCTCGGCGGACGGCAACCGCGCGTCGCGCCGTCCGTCCGCCGGTCTCCGTCAGGATATCGTTAATTTAGCATAAAAAAAAGACAAAAGGTGACGCATTCCGGGAAAAATGAAGTATATTTGTAACATTAAGACGGCGAATCCGCGTTGCCTCGGCGAAACGGGGGGAGCCGGCTTGCAGGGGATTTTTGTGTCATTTAGTCTTTAACCTAAACCGAAGTTAAGATGAGGAAATTCTTTATCATGGCGTGCCTCGCGGCGGGTGGTCTGTCGTCGGCCCGGGGTGCGGACGATGGCGGCCCGAAAGAATTCGACCTGGCAGGCAGCAAGATTACGTTCAGCGACGGTAGTTTCACGGTGACTGTGCCGGGCGATGAGCCTGTGTCATTTGAATATGACGATGTGACAAGCATCAAGTTCGACGGGACGAAAATGATGATTGTCACGCCAAAACCGACAGGCATCGGCGAAATCACGGACGACGAAGCGTCGGCGCATTTGTTCTTCCGTGACGGACGGATAGAGGCCGACGGATGGCCGGACGGAAAGACCGCGTCGGCATCGGTCTGCGACATGGGAGGGCGCGTCGTCCTCTTGTTGAAAAAATGGGACGGGACTGCGGTCAACGTGAGCGGCCTGTCCAGGGGAGTTTATTTGTTCAGGGTCGGAAATCAAACAATCAAATTCATGAAACGATGAAAAAAGCATTTACTTTGATAACGGCGGGCATCGCGAGCGCCACGCTCCTTGCCCAGACCAGTCCCAATCCCAACCGCCTGTTGGTGCGCGACAAGCTCGGGAACGTGAAAGGCTACCTCGTGGAGAGGATAGACAGCATCTTCTTCGTACAAGGGACGGACAACGTGTCCGCAGAGATATCCTACAAAGGGTTCGCGAGCGGAGAGAAGGATACTGTGATTCTTGAAGTGAAACCCTCGACGGGATGCGATGCGTTCAAGCTGGCCTGTGTCAAGTCGACGACGGCCGAAAGTCTCGGGCTGGACAAAAAAGACGAGGGAATCACCATAGCCGACTATGTGAACAACAACGGCGGCGATTTTATCCGCGGCGGGTCGTCCGAAGTCCGGATAGCGGTGCCTGCCCGGATTAGTCCGAACACCGAATACACCATCTTCTCGGTGGGTTACGATGAATACGGCATCGCCTGCGGCACGAACTCATGCAAATTCAGCATATCCGAAAGTGAGTCCGGACCGAGCGTGCCCGGCTCTGTGCCCGACGTAGTGAACACGGCCTTGTTCGACCTCTATCCCAACGCACAGGACGTGAATTGGAGCCAGGATTCAACTAAGGAATATTGGGTGGCGGTGTTCAGTCTGCCCGCTACCCGGCGTGCGTCAAGTCCGAACCGCAACTCGGCCTGGTTCGACGAAAAGGGCAAGTGGTACATGACGGAGAACGACATCATGTTCCTCCAAAGCCTCCCGCAGGCCGTGCAGGAGGCTTTCGGTGCCAGCGAGTACGCTAATTGGAGGATTGACGACATCGACATAATCCGCCGCCAAGGCGCGGAGACGGTGTACGTCATCGAGGTGGAAGGCCGGCAACAGCAGGACGGCAGGGAAGTGGAGGTGGAAATAGACCTGTACTATTCCGAGGACGGCGTGCTGGTGAAGAAATTGGTAGTGGACGTGGAGGAGGATTACGACTATCACGACTTCATCCCCTCGCAACCCGCCACGAGCATAACGGATTTCATCAAAGAACACTATCCGAATGCGCGTATCGTCGAAATCGACCGTGAGAACGGGATGACAGAGGTGGAAATCATCGACGGGAGGACATGCCGCGAACTGCTCTTCAACGATGCGA
>CAZGBV010000057.1:0-12773 GCA_964523985.1 uncultured Paraprevotella sp. | reverse complement strand
TAATCATTTGGGCGCATTACCCACACCTTTTTGCTACTGAACCACGAAACGTTCAAAGGGTCGTGTCGCCCTCCACGTAGTTCTCCATGAACAGTTTGTCGCCATCGAACACGGCGTAGGTGAAGCGCGTAATCCAGTCGCCCAGAAGCAGGAGGCGGCTTGATTGCGACAATGCCATGTTCAGCTCGATGTGCCGGTGGCCGAAAATGAAATAATTGATTTCAGAATGGGTGGTTAGGTATTCCTTGGCAAAACGGACAAGGTATTCCTTTTCTTCGTCCATGTATGGGGGGAATCTCACTTCGCCGCTGTGTTTTAAGCGGTTGTGAGCCGCCCACGCCAATCCTAGGTCGATGGCCCATCGGGGATGGATGCAGGAAAACAAACGTTGACAGAAGCGGTTGTGGAACAAAACTCTCAAGAAACGGAAGTTGCGGGAGGGATCGCCCAAACCGTCGCCGTGTGCCAACATGAACACTTTGTCTCCGATTTCCACGGTCATGGGTTCGGTGTGGAGTGTCATACCGCATTCTTTCTCCAAATAGTCGCCGCACCAGATGTCGTGGTTGCCCGTAAAGAAATGCACCTCCACTCCTCCGTCGGTCAGTTCCCCGATTTTACCAAGGAGGCGGGTGTAGCCGCGGGGCACTACTGTCTTGTATTCATACCAGAAGTCGAAGATGTCCCCCAGCAGGTAAACCGCCGAGGTCTTGTCCTTGATGCCGTCCAAAAAACGCACTAGACGGCGTTCGCGCGTGCGGTCGTGGGGGATGGATCGGCATCCCAGATGTGCATCGGAAAGGAAATACACGTTTTTCATCACAAGAACCCCAATTCCAATTTGGCTTCCTCGGTCATCATGTCCTTGTCCCATTCGGGCTCGAACACTAGGTTGACTTCTACCGACTTAACTTCTTCTATGCTCTCCAGCTTCTGGCGCACGTCCTCTACGATGAAGTCCGCAGCTGGGCAATTCGGTGCCGTAAGCGTCATGTCCACACTCAGTGTGCAGTCGTCCGACAAGTCCACTTTATACACCAACCCGAGATCGTATACGTTCACAGGTATCTCCGGGTCATATACAGTCTTGAGCATCCCGATTACTTTCTCCTCTATGTGCAGTCTCTCCGGAATTTCCTTTTCTTCTTCCATATATGATACAAGGTCTTGTTTTATCTCATACCAGTTTTCCCTCTTCGCAATAGCTGTAAAAGCCGCTTTCGGCCACGATGATGTGGTCTAGCAAGCGTATGCTCATCAGTCGGCAGGCTTTCAGGAGGCGTTCCGTCAGGCGGTCGTCCTCCACGCTGGGGCGCACCTGCCCTGACGGGTGGTTGTGGCAGAGCGCGATGACAGGCGCACGCCGTAGCAGAGCCTCGCGCAGTATCAAACGTATGTCCACCGCCGTTTCCGTCAGCCCTCCCTTGCTTACCAATATCCTGTCGATGACGCGGCAGGCTTGATTCATCAGTACCACGTGACATTCTTCGTGGAACCAATCCTGCATCTGTGGGAGGAAATAGTGGTAGAGGTCTTCGCTGGAGCGGATGGACGGCAAATCTACCGCGTCTTCTTCCATACGGCGCCGACCTAGTTCGCAGGCGGCCATGATGGTCACGGCCTTGGCTTCGCCCAGTCCTTTGTAGCGTCGCACCGTCTTTTTCCTCCCTGTCTCTTCATCCTGCACCTCAATGTTCCCCGTCAGTTCCTCGAGCGACATACGTCCCAGTGCTTTCAAGCGGTTGCCGCAGTCGGCCAGGACGCGCTTCATCAACCCCACCGCCGTCTCCTCCATGTTGCCCGACCCGATGAGGATGGCCAGCAATTCGGCGTTGCTCAACGCGGAAGCCCCTTTCTGCATCATCTTTTCGCGCGGACGATCGTCCTCGGCCCATTGCTTGATGTTCAGTTTTGCGTTTTCCATGTCCCCTCATTCATAGAAGTTCTTCTCGAAGGCCGAGAATTCGTCCTTGCCGCGCACGCAACGTTGCCACCACGCACGGAGGAATCCTGTGCCGTAGCCCGTCAACTGGACGAATGAGGCCACCACCGACAGCATTCCGGTTTTCAGATTGCGGTCGGCCGCCGTGGCATCGGTGCAAACCAGCAGGGAAAACGTCAATAACGGCAACAGGGGAATCCACGACAAGGCGTGGAACATTTCCACGTGACGCATCAGTTCTGGCATCTCCGCGGCATAGGAGTAACGGCAGGCCGTCTGGAAAATCCACGCCGAACCTATCCACCCCGCGAGTGTTGCCGACAGCAGACTGCACATTACCACGGTAAACGCGGCAGGAAGCAGATGCACTGTCTTCAGCGTGTCGGGATATTTCTTGTAGAGGTTGACGCGCGCGATGCCCGAGTTATGTACTTGTTTGAAAAACTTCTTCATGTCCGTGCGCCGTTTGTGCCACACCCAGGCTCCGGGGAACAGGCGGCAACTGCACCCCGCCTTGAATATCCGGATGCTGAAATCAATATCCTCGCCGAAACGCATCTTGGAAAAGCCTCCCAGACGGCGGTAAACCTCCGCTCGGACTCCCATGTTGAAGGAACGCGGATAGAACTTGTCCATTTTCTTTTTCCCGCCCCGAATTCCTCCCGTCGTGAGGAACGAAGTCATGGCGTAGCTGATGGCCTTCTGCACGTCTGTGAAGGACGGGTGTGCCCTGTCGGGGCCGCCGAAAGCGTCGGACGGCTCGCACCTCAGTTCTTCGTCCACAGCCTCCAAATATCCCGGCGGAAGCACGCAGTCGGAATCCAGTACTATCAGATATTCCCCCTTGCTACGTTCCGCCCCGTAGTTGCGTGACTGACCAGGGCCAGAGTTCGGCTTGGCGTAATACCTCACCGTGAAACGTCCTGCGTATTTCTCCACCACGTCGCGGCACGGGCGAGAGGATCCGTCCTCCACTACGACCGCCTCGAAGTTTGTGAAAGTCTGCCCTGCAAGGCTTTCCAGCAGTTCGTCGACTTCCTCGGGGCGGTTGTAAACCGGTATGATTAGGGAATATTTCATTGCTTTTACCTGACTGGCGAGGGGATATGCCGGAGGTTGGTTTCCGGGTGAATGTGACAAAAAAAGTGAATGACAAGGCGCGACAGCCTCGTTATCCACTTCCTTTCACCGAAACCCGCCACCGGCTTGTCACTTCACGCGGCTCAGGTACGAGCCGTCGCGGGTGTCCACCTCAATCATTTCGCCCTCGTTCACGAACAAGGGCACGCGCACCGTCGCGCCCGTTTCCACGGTGGCCGGCTTGAGGGTGTTGGTGGCTGTGTCACCTTTCAGTCCTGGTTCGGTATAAGTGATTTTCAAGACCACCTTGGTGGGCACGTCGGCGTAAAGCACCGTCTCCGTGGAGGCATCCGACACGACATCCACTATTTCGCCTTCCTTCATGAAGTCCGCCCCGTTAATCAAGTCCTTGGCCACGGGTATCTGCTCGTAGGTTTCCTGATTCATAAAGATGTAGTCGTCGCCCTCTTTGTAAAGGTACTGGTAAGGGCGGCGCTCCACCCGCACGTCTTCCAAGGCCTCGCCGATGTTGAAACGGCGGTCTATCACGTAGCCGTTGACCACGTCTTTCAGCTTCGTGCGCATGAAAGTGTTGCCCTTGCCCGGTTTCACGTGCAGGAAATCTATACAGAAATACAACTTGCCGTCCATACGGATGCAAGTACCCTTTTTAATGTCTTGAGCGTTAATCATAAAAAACTTGCTTTGTAAACCTGTCTTTATAAAATATGTAATTGAGTGCACCTCTGTTTCCCTCGCAAAGTTAATGGAAAAAGAAAAAAAACGCAAAAGTTTAGGCGGAAAATGAATTGTCCCTTGCTTAATTTGGAAAAAGTGCCTAATTTTGCGCCCCAGACCCGAAGAGAAACAAATAAAACAGTATAAGACGATGAAAAGGACATTTCAACCCCACAACAGAAGGAGAAAGAACAAGCACGGCTTCCGCGAAAGGATGTTGACGAAAAACGGTCGCAGGGTGTTGGCCGCGCGCCGAGCCAAGGGTCGCAGGAAGCTCACCGTGTCTGACGAGAGGCACGGCAAATGAGTCGTTGGTGTCTTTGCTCCGGAAAGAATCCAAAGAGGTAAGGTTTTCCCTTACTTCTTTTTTGTTTTTGCCGGGACACTTGAACGAGAACGGGATGTCGCCGGACGCGGACGGACTTGAAAAAAACTGTTTCCCGTTTGCCTTTTTGGTCATCTTTCGCTATCTTTGAACCTGAAAAAATGCACTGGCATCCGGAATGACCATTAAAGAATTTTTCGGTAAACTGACCGGCAAAATCATTTGGGTGAACCTGTTGGCCATGTTCCTGACCTTGGTTGCCATCGCCGTCGGCGTATGGATTGGGTTGGATTGCTACACCATACACGGGGTGGAGGTTTCCGTGCCGAACGTGAAGGGGATGCGTGTGTACGACGCACGCCAGATTTTGGAAAGTCAGGGGCTGACGGCAATCGTCACGGATTCGGGGTTCAACAGGGCTCTGCCCTCGGGTACCGTGCTGGAGCAAACCCCGGCGAGCGGCGGACGAGTGAAGCCTGGACGGGAAATATACCTGACAATCAACACTACGCGCACTCCCACTTTGCCGATGCCGGACATCGCCGACAACAGTTCATTGCGCGAGGCGGAAGCAAGGTTGACGGCCATGGGATTCAAACTCTCTCCTTGCGAATATGTGGATGGAGAAAAGGACTGGGTGTACGGCGTGAAATACCGTGGGAAAAACGTATTCGGGGGCGACCGCATTCCCGTCGATGCCGAGCTGACCCTGCAAGTGGGAAGAGGTAGCTTTGGCGACGACTCGCTCTACGTTTTCGGCAGTGATACCCTACCGGTCGTGGAAGGCGACCTTTACGACGGAAGCCCGGGTGACACCGTCGCGGGCGGTTTTTAACTTCACTCTCCCCAAAAAACGACATGACGGACGCGGAAATTAGCTCCTTCAATAGGCAGGATATCCTGTTTGCTGACGAAGAACCCAGCGAGGAAGACCCGCAGGCTTGCGAGCACCACCGGCTGACGGCCGACGGAGGGCAGAAGCCGATGCGCATAGATAAGTTCCTGATGGAACACTTGTCGGGTACGTCGCGCAACCGGCTGCAGCGGGCGGTCGGGCAGGAGTTCATCCTCGTGAACGGGCAGCCAGTGAAAAACAGCTACAAGGTGAAGCCTCTCGACGAAATCGTCATTCTGCCGGATCGCCCCATACATGAGAGCGAAATCGTCGCGGAAGACATCCCTTTGGACATCGTGTACGAAGACGAAGACTTGATGGTGGTGAACAAGCCCGCGGGTTTGGTGGTGCATCCCGGGTGTGGGAATTATGCCGGGACATTGGTCAACGCCATCGCCTGGCACATGAAAGACAATCCCGACTACGACCCGAACGACCCGGGAGTGGGGATGGTGCACCGCATAGACAAGGACACCTCGGGGCTTCTCGTGGCGGCCAAGAACCCCGATGCCAAGACGCACCTAAGCAGGCAGTTCTTCGACAAGACGACCAAGAGGCTCTACGACGCGCTGGTGTGGGGTAGCTTCCGCGACGACAGCGGGCGCATTGAGGGCAACATCGGCCGAGATTCGAGGAATCGTATGCAGATGGCGGTGTTCCCCCCCCGCGGCGAAGTGGGGAAGCCTGCCGTCACTCACTACCGCGTGATTGAGGACTTCGGCTACGTCACGCTCGTGGAATGCAGGTTGGAAACCGGGCGCACGCACCAGATTCGGGCGCACATGAGGTATGTCGGCCATCCGCTTTTCAACGACGAGCGTTACGGTGGAAGCGAAATCCTGCGCGGCACGTCGTCCGGCAAATACAAGCAATTCATACGGAACTGCTTCGCCACGTGTCCCCGTCAGGCACTTCACGCGCGAACGCTGGGATTCGTCCATCCGCGTAGCGGCGAGGAGATGTACTTCACTTCGGAACTCCCGCCGGATATGGCAACATTGCTGGAACGGTGGCGTACTTACTCCGCGAACAGGGATATAGAATAAGGGCATGAACGTATGACAACGAAAATACCAGAAGAGAAAATGAAAAGGATAATCGCCATCGTGGCGGGGGGGGACTCTTCCGAACACGACGTTTCCCTTCGAAGTGCCGAAGGCATCTATTCTTTCCTCGACAAGGAAAAGTATGAGGCTTACATCATCGAAATCAAAGGCACCGTGTGGGAGGCTCGGTTACCGGACGGCGGGCGTTCCCGCGTGGACAGGGAAGACTTCGGCTTCATGGACGGCGACAGGCGAGTCCGCCCCGACTTCGCCTATGTCACCATACATGGCACACCGGGCGAGGACGGCATCCTGC
Organism: uncultured Paraprevotella sp.; assembly: GCA_964523985.1. Classification (GTDB taxonomy): domain Bacteria; phylum Bacteroidota; class Bacteroidia; order Bacteroidales; family Bacteroidaceae; genus Paraprevotella. The sequence goes on along the minus strand of CAZGBV010000057.1, from coordinate 6,431 downwards.
AAGGATATTTCGACCTCATCCGGATGCCTTATTCCACGTCGGGTGTGCTCGTGGAGGCCATGACGTTCAACAAGTTTACCCTGAACCAATACCTGAAGGCTTTCGGTGTCAGCGTAGCCGATAGCCTCATTGTCCGCAAGGGGACAGAGCAAGAGGCATCCTATGGCGAGATGGCGGAGAAGATAGGGTTGCCCTGCTTCGTGAAGCCCAACGCCGGCGGATCCAGCTTCGGGGTGACGAAGGTGAAAAGCCGTGACGGCCTACGTCAGGCTATCGCGAAAGCCATGCGCGAAAGCGACGAAGTAATGGTGGAGGCATTCCTTGAGGGGACGGAAGTCACTTGCGGGTGTTACAAGACGAAAGGGAAGGAAATGGTTTTTCCCGTCACAGAAGTGGTGACCGGCAACGAATTCTTCGACTACGATGCCAAATACAACGGGCAAGTGAGGGAAATCACGCCGGCGCGCCTGAAAGAGGATACGGCTCGGCGAGTGCGCTCGCTCACCTCCGCGATATACGACATATTGGGATGCAGCGGCATCATTCGGATAGACTACATCATCACGCGCCGGACGGACGAGGAAGGACGCGAAAGGGAATGCGTCAATATGTTGGAAGTGAACACCACGCCCGGAATGACACAGACCAGTTTCATCCCCCAACAGGTGCGAGCCGCCGGTATGGCAATGAAGGACGTGTTGGCCGACATCATCGAAGACAAACTGCCATGAACCGTTTCCCGCCCATGCGAACGCCTGAGGAATTCGATGAAATCCGTCCTTACGACCCGGAAGAGCTACCCGGCGTGTTCGAGGAACTGATAAACGACCCGGAATTCCGCGCCGCCGCCGTACAGGTGATGCCCGACACGCCTTACGAGGAGGTTTGCGCCCGCCTCCGCCGTTGCCGCACTAGTCTGGAAGTGCAACAAACTATCTTCTATCCCTTGCTCCATGACATCGTGCGCCGTTACAGCGACGGGCTGGTCATGGAAAACAGCTCGTCGGTGGACAAACGTGCGGCTCATACGTTCGTCACCAACCACCGCGACATCGTGATGGATTCGGCTTTCCTCTCCATCTGCCTGTTGGACAACGGCTTCGGAAACACGGTGGAAATCGCCATCGGAGACAACCTGCTGATACGCCCTTGGATAAAAAGGCTGGTGAGGGTGGACAAGGCTTTCATCGTGGAACGGTCTACAAGTCTGCACCGGATGCTGGAGTCCGGACTCCGGCTGAGCCGTTACATGCACTACGCCGTCACCGTGAAACACGAGAACGTTTGGATAGCGCAACGGGAGGGACGCGCTAAAGACTCCAACGACCGCACGCAGGTGTCCATCCTCAAGATGATGGCTATGGGGGGTGAAGGGAGCCCCGTGGAACGTCTGAAACAACTTAACCTCGTACCCACCACTCTGTCGTATGAGTACGATCCTTGTGATTACTTGAAAGCCAAAGAATTTCAGCAAAAACGCGATGTCGAGGACTTCAAGAAGAGCCCCGCAGACGACTTGGAGAGCATGCGGACGGGCATCTTTGGGTATAAGGGGCGGATTTGCTTTCGCGTGGCCGGCCCGCTGAACGACTGGTTGGAAACGTTGCCTGCCGATATGCCCAAGGCGGATCTTTTCGCGGCGGTGGCCTCACGAATAGACAGTGAAATCCACCACAATTACAGGTTGTATGCCGGAAATTACATCGCCGCCGACTTGCTACGGGGAACGGGGGAATTCGCGGCACATTACACCTCCGGGGAGAAGGCGCGGTTCGAGGTTTACCTCGAAGACCGTCTGCGGAAAGTGGTACTTCCCCGTCCCGATATGCCCTTCCTGCGCGAAAGGTTGCTCGCGATGTATGCCAATCCTGTGTTCAACTATGTCGAGGCTCATGGAAAATAAGGACATGGAACGGCATTCGGGACGGCGGGCGGCGCAAACTCCTCCGTTTCCCGCGACGGCATGGAAAATGCTGGTGTTTCTCGTATGCCTTACGGTCTGTACGGCGTGTGGAGACGACGGGGAATACGGACGGGCATACCCCTCGATTCTGACAGAGTTCGTGGAACTCTACACGGATTCCTCCGGCAACGGTACGCTGTTCGCCACCGATGACGGCAGGACGTATGCCGTCAATAGCCCCATACAGGACTTGAAACCTGATGCTGTTTATCGCCTCGTGCTCGGCTACGAGGTGACGGACGACAGCTGGGAGGGGCATACTGTGGCCAGGGTTTACACGGCGGAGACCGTCAACGTGTTGGAACAGAAAGAGGAACCGGTGGACGAGGATGACCCTGTGGCCGTGGCGAGCATCTGGGAAGAGGGAAATTACCTCAATCTGCACCTCGTTCCCAAGACGCAAGGCGGCAAGCAGGAATGGGGTTACCGGACGGATTCCGTCCGCCCGTCCCTCACGGGAGAAAACCACCACTTGTCGCTGTGTCACCGCCAGTCCGGCGACGCGTTTTCCTATTCCGTCACGGTGTATGCCAGCCTTCCGCTTCGTCCCCTCGGCTTGCGGGAAGGTGACAGCATCGTGTTCTCCGTCCTGACTTTCGACGGGCGGAAGACGTGGCGGTTCGGCTTTTTAGCGCGACCTTAATATCGTTATTGATGTTCCTGTACGCCGCGGACTGTTCTTTTGGATTAGTCGTAGGTTGCGGATTTGGTGGAATTCCTCGGCGGGCGCGGATGGCAGGGTCGGAACGCAGTCGTTTAAGTTTTTCCCGTAAGTCCGCACTCGTCGGCTCCGCGTCTCTTGGGCAATGTCGCGTAAAAACAGAAAAAAAGCAAAAACCTTTGCGGTTCAGAATTTAAAGTTTACCTTTGCATCGAGACATCGGAAGAAAAGGCAAAAGGGTTTCGGCTGGCCAAGCCGGAATTCTTTTGTTTTTATCTTTTTCAAGAAAAACGCATAAACATAAAATTAGGAGGTATAATTATGGCTTATATGTCACAAGAGGGCTACGACAAATTGGTGGCTCAACTGAAAAAAATGGAGACCATAGAGCGTCCGGCGGCTTCGGCGGCCATCGCGGAGGCGCGCGACAAGGGCGACTTGAGTGAAAACTCGGAATACGATGCGGCCAAGGAACATCAGGCCATGCTGGAGATGAAAATCAACAGTCTGAAAGCCGTCATAGGCGATGCCAAGATTATCGACACATCGAAGTTGAAAGCAGATACGGTGCAGATTTTGTCCAAAGTGGAGATGAGGAATGTGAAGAACGGCATGAAGATGGTATACACCATCGTCTCGGAGACGGAAGCCAACCTAAAGGAGGGCAAGATTTCGGTGCGGACCCCCATCGCGCAGGGATTGTTGGGCAAGAAGGTAGGCGACGTGGCGGAAATCAAGATTCCGCAAGGGACTGTGCAACTGGAAATCATGAACATCTCATTCGAGTAAGTGCCATGGCAACCATATTCAGTAAAATCGCCGCCGGAGAGATTCCGAGTTATAAATGCGCGGAAAACGATCGTTTCTACGCTTTCCTTGACATCAACCCGTTGGCGAAAGGCCATACGTTGGTCATTCCCAAGCGCGAGGTGGATTACATCTTCGACCTGACGGACGAGGAAATCGGGGCGATGCAGGTGTTCGCCAAGCACGTGGCCGTAGCTATCAAGAAGTCTTTCCCCTGCGTCAAGGTGGGGCAGGCCGTCCTGGGGCTGGAGGTGCCTCATGCACACATACACTTGATTCCCATGCAAAGCGAGAGGGATATGCTTTTCAGCAACCCCAAGTTGAAGCTCACGGACGAGGAGTTCAAGGCCGTCGCCAAGGCCATCGCGGACAGCTATGCGGCAGACAATTCATGACACGGGGCAAGGCGCGTGTCCGTGTGGTACCGCGCCTTTGTCGCTTCCATGTAGGGTAGAAGCATCCCGGCGGAGAGATTGCCCTGCGGCATCGTTTCGCCCGTTTCTTCAAATACAAAAGAACCATCCTTTTTACCTCTCCCCTTGAAGTCGAACGTCGCGGATCAAGCCTGTGCCGCGTGAATGTCGGAATACCCCGTGCCGCAGGTTCTTTCGGATGTTTCCCGTGGTTTCGCGCTTGCCGTTGGCTCTGTGCGGGAATTTTTTGGCTCGTTATCGGAAGATTGTGGAGGAAAAGTTGTCTTTGAAAACTTTTTTCGTTAGCTTTGCGAAGACAACATTATATCGGACTATGGATACTTTGAAAAACTTTGCTTTCTGTATGTGTGTATGCGGTACGTTAGGTTTGGGTTTGACTCTGGTGGGTCTGGGTTCTTGTACGCCGACTGGCGGGAACAAGGAAGAGGTGGCATCCGATAGTGCAGCCGTAGCGCAAGGGAATGCTGTGGTGGAAGCCATAATGTCGCGCCGTAGCATTCGCAAGTACAAGGAACAGGCGGTGGAGCGCGAGAAACTGGAAATTATCGTGAATTGCGGCATCAACGCGCCCAGCGGGATGAACCTTCAGCCTTGGCAGGTGCGCGTGGTGGACAACGCGGACTATATTGACGGCATTACGGAAATATTCAGGAAGGCCAACCCGAAAGCGACGGAGGAACCCGGATTCAAGAACATGTTCCGGAATGCTCCCGCCGTGATATTCATCGCTTCCCCGAAAGACGGGAGGGGGCAGCAGGACTGTGGGATGTTGGGCGAGAATATGCTGTTGGCGGCTCAGTCGTTGGGGCTCGGTACGTGTTGCCTCGGCGGCCCCGTCGCCTTCATGAAGGATAATCCGGATGCCGCCCCCTACGTAGAACGCTTGCAGTTCCCGGAGGATTATGTCCTGCTGTATGCCATCGCGGTGGGCTATCCCGACGAGTCTCCCGCCGCCAAGCCGAGGGACGCGGGAAAGGTCAGGTTCGTGGAATAAACTTCGCGTTTAAGTGATTTTAAAGTTCCTTTTTCGCTTTTGTCTGTGGAAAGGGTTAACTTAGCGACAGTTTACACCAACCTTTGGCTTATGGAGGAAAAAGACACGAATTATTGTGTGATATTGGCGGGGGGCATCGGCAGTCGCCTGTGGCCCGTGAGCCGTAAGGAATTGCCCAAGCAGTTCCTCGACTGGTTCGGCACGGGGCGCACCTTGTTGCAACAAACCTACGATCGTTTCCGCAAAATCATAGATGTCAAGAATATCTTCGTCGTCACCAACAAGAGCTATGCGAAGTTGGTGGAGGAACAACTGCCCGAGGTGACTCAGGACAGGGTGCTGAAAGAGCCCATCCGCCGCAACACATTGCCCGGCGTGGCGTGGGCTACGACATGTATCAGCCACCTTTGCCCGCAAGGAAACGTGATAGTTTCTCCCGCCGACCAGTTAATTTTGGAGGAAGACGATTTTGGCAAGGACGCATTGAAGGGGCTGGACTTCGTGAGGCGTTCCGACTGCCTGCTCACCATGGGGGTGAAGCCGACACGCCCCGACACGGGGTACGGATACATTCAGGCTCACGAGAAGCTAGTGGAGGGAGCGTTCGCTCGTGTGAAATCCTTTACGGAGAAACCGGCACCAGACTTTGCGCGCATGTTCGTGGAAAGCGGCGAGTTTTACTGGAATACGGGGTTGTATCTTTACAACGTGCGTAGCATGATGAAGGCAATCCACGACTTGGTTCCGGACTACCGGGACAGCCTGACGGAGGTGGCCGACTCCTCTTGGGAAGACGACTTCTGCCGGGTGCCGTCTCATTTTGACACATTGCCGAACTTGTCGCTGGATTACAGCATCTTGGAAAAGAGCGAGAACGTTTACGTGCAGGTGTGCGGCTTCAGATGGGCGGACTTGGGTTCATGGTGTTCCCTCCACGATGACACGCAGCACGACCGGCAGGACAACGTGTTGCTCGACACCGAAGCCTTGCTGTACAATAGCGAGGGGAACGTCATCTGCTTACCCAAGGGAAGAATAGCCGTCATCGACGGCTTGAAAGGCTTCGTGGTGGCCGAAAAAGGCGACGTGCTGATGATTTGTCCTAAGGACGATAGCGCGGCACTGAGGCGGATGATGACGGATGCCCAAATGAAGTTGGGGGAAGAGTTCATTTAGCTCTCCGTTAAGGATGAGACTTATGGCAGGGGTGGGCAAGGGGATTTCCCCTCCCCCTCCGGGTTCAAGTATGTTCTGACTTTTGCCACGGCATATTCCTTATCATGCACAAATAATCCTTACAGATGCACGAAGGCAAAGGTAGAAAATTCTGCCCGGAACGGCAAAGGCTGTCGTGAAATACGAGAGAAGACGCTGGATGTCAACATCTTCCCTCATCAAGATGACTGGATTCGAACCAGCGGTCACACTCCCCACAGAAATATTTTATAATGATAATCCGTATTTACGCCCAAAAAACGATTGGCATAATCAATATGGAATTTTTACCTATGCATGTCCAAATCAACATCGTTAATGAAGTTGTTGGAATTCGCGTCCAAGTATCCTGACGAG
>CAZGBV010000056.1:0-13419 GCA_964523985.1 uncultured Paraprevotella sp. | reverse complement strand
AAGACGTTCCCGTTCGCGTCGATGCGCACCGTCGTTTCGCGGCTTCCGCTTTCCAATTCCACAAGGTAGTAATCGCCCGTGGGGGTCTGCACGTACTCCGCATCGTCCAAGCGATACCCCGGATACTGCGTGTTGATGGTGTTCGTCACGGCCTGCGGCAGTTCATTCGACCTCAAGTCCCAGCGGGTTCTCACCCATTCCTTGGCACCGTTGAAGTAAACGTCCTTTTCCCGTCCGTCGTGGATGATTTCCACTTCAATCATCCCGTCGTCGTAGTCGCGCTCCACGATGCGTGCTCCGGGATATTTCTGCTCGATGAAGTCCTCGATTTTCCCGGCTACCATGCCGCCGTTGTTCCCGTTGTTCCCGTTGTTACCGCCGCCGTTGGGTCCCGGGTCAGCCGGATTGTATCCGTTCAGGATTTTCCCGGTTTCGTCTATCTCCACTTTCACTTCCCCGTTGATGGATTTCAACTCGAAACGGTAGTAATTGCCCGTCGGTGTCTCGTAGTAGTCGATGTCGTCTATCCGGTACGTCGCGTAGTCGGAATCGAGTGCCTGTCTCACCACGTCGGGCACTGCGGCATAGGCCACTTCCGTCTTGGTGTGTATCCACTCGTTCGCATCGTTGAAGAGCAGTTCGCGGCATGTCCTCCCGTCGATGATTTCCACCTCGGTCATCCCGTTCTCACGGTCGATTTCGACGATACGCGCACCCGGATACTTTTCGTTGATGAAATCCGTTATGTCCGTGGCGGGTTGCGAGGGGATGAAGTCGTGATAGTCGTAATCCTCCTCCACGTCCACTACCAATTTCTTCACCAGCACGCCGTCCTCGGAATAGTACAGGTCTATTTCCACCTCCACTTCCCTGCCGTCCTGCTGTTGCCGGCCTTCCACCTCGATGACGTACACCGTCTCCGCGCCTTGGCGGCGGATTATGTCGATGTCGTCAATCCTCCAATTAGCGTACTCGCTGGCACCGAAAGCCTCCTGCACGGCCTGCGGGAGGCTTTGGAGGAACATGATGTCGTTCTCCGTCATGTACCACTTGCCCTTTTCGTCGAACCAGGCCGAGTTGCGGTTCGGACTTGACGCACGCCGGGTAGCGGGCAGACTGAACACCGCCACCCAATATTCCTTAGTTGAATCCTGGCTCCAATTCACGTCCTGTGCGTTGGGATAGAGGTCGAACAAGGCCGTGTTCACTACGTCGGGCACAGAGCCGGGCACGCTCGGTCCGGACTCACTTTCGGATATGCTGAATTTGCATGAGTTCGTGCCGCAGGCGATGCCGTATTCATCGTAACCCACCGAGAAGATGGTGTATTCGGTGTTCGGACTAATCCGGGCAGGCACCGCTATCCGGACTTCGGACGACCCGCCGCGGATAAAATCGCCGCCGTTGTTGTTCACATAGTCGGCTATGGTGATTCCCTCGTCTTTTTTGTCCAGCCCGAGACTTTCGGCCGTCGTCGACTTGACACAGGCCAGCTTGAACGCATCGCATCCCGTCGAGGGTTTCACTTCAAGAATCACAGTATCCTTCTCTCCGCTCGCGAACCCTTTGTAGGATATCTCTGCGGACACGTTGTCCGTCCCTTGTACGAAGAAGATGCTGTCTATCCTCTCCACGAGGTAGCCTTTCACGTTCCCGAGCTTGTCGCGCACCAGCAAGCGGTTGGGGTTGTTCTGGGCGTGAAGCGCGGCGATTGCGGCGCACGCCGTTATCAAAACAAAAAGTCTTTTCATCATTTCACGAATTTGATTGATTGATTGTCAACGCTGAATAGATAAATTCCGTCAGCCAAATCGCTGACGTTGACGGGAGTCCCGTCCCAGTTTCCCATGCGGAGGACGACCCGCCCTCCCATGTCGTACACCGCGATTGTCGCGGTCTTTCCTTCCGGCCATCCGTCGGCTTCAATCCGCCCATTGCGGAAATGGAGTTGCGCGGCGGCCTTGTCGCCCGGGATGTCGCCGACACTTGACGGAGTGTCGTCGAATTTGATGCTGCTCACCTTGCCGTATTCGAATGTCGCCGTCTTCCCATCCGCCGTGCTCACCGTGAAGCTTTCGTTCCCGAAGGTAATCTTGCTGATGCTCGCCAAGTCAAACGCCTGCGAACCGCCGACCACGCTCACTTTGAGCTTGGTGTCGTCACCGCTTGCCTGAACTGAAAGTGCGACAGCTGCAAGGCATGCCAAAGTCAAGTTTTTCCTCATATAATATATAAGTATAAGTGGAAGTCATCGCCTTGTTCCTGTAACGACTGGCTGACTTCCTTCCGCCGAATCGATACAAATTCTCATTTTTGCACGTAAATTTACTTATAATTTTATTCCCACGGCATGCTTTCCGTTCTTTTAACTCTATTTTAACATACATGTCTCGTTTGTAGAGTCCAACAACAAATGTGTCCGTATGGATTCGCGCCGGTATCCGTCTCCCGGTCGCCGGAACATTTCCCGTCGGCTTCCGCGGGACGGTCGTGTATGCCTGCAAGAAGCGGACAGCTTTCCTTTTTGCCCGTTAACTTTTTTGTCGTATTTTTGCAACACATTAAAATCCGTGAGTATGAAGTTCGTGGATGTCATCCTTCCCCTTCCCCTGCCGGCCGCCTACACTTATGCCTTGCCCGAAAAGTGGGAGGAGACGGTGCAACCGGGCTGTAGAGTTATCGTGCCGTTCGGAGCCAAGAAGTTTTATACGGCCATCGTGTTTGAAGTCCACGGACGGCAACCGCAAGCCCGCGCCGTGAAGACCGTATATGAAGCCCTCGACACCGCACCCGTCTTGCTCCCCGTGCAACTGCACTTCTGGAGCTGGTTGGCGGATTATTACCTCTGTACCGTGGGAGACGTGTATAAGGCCGCCCTTCCGTCAGGCATGAAATTGGAAAGCGAGAGTAAGGTGGCGATGAACGATGAATATGCGGGAAGCGACGTTTTGTCGGAACGGGAGCAACAGGTGGTTGCTTTGGCTTCGGGACGTTCCGAATCGACTGTGGCGCAACTTCAAAAAGAATGCGAAGGCTTTCGGGTGTTGCGGGTGGTAAGGTCTTTGATGGACAAGGGTATTCTCGCCATGAAAGAGGAAGTCAAACGCGGATACAAGCCGCGTACGGAAGTGCACGTGCGTTTGTCGGACGCTTATTTCGACGAGGACAGGCTTCATGAACTGCTTGACGGTTTGGGGAGGGCACCCGCGCAGCAGTCCCTTTTATTAAAGTATTTAGACCTGTCAGACGGCATAGCGGCTTTACGCTTGCGCAATCCGAAAATGCTGGCCGAGGTAGGACGGAAAGCTCTGCTGCAGGCCGCCGGTGCCAGTCCGGCCGCCTGTCGTGCGCTGGAACAGAAAGGCGTGCTGGTCGCCTGTCCCTGCGAAATCGGACGCTTGCCCCGCGCCCCTATCGCCGGTACGATCGACATCCCCCCCCTGAGCGAGGCTCAGGCGAGGGCGTTCCGCGGACTGCAGGAGGCCTTCTCGCGTCATCCGGTGTGTCTGCTTCACGGCGTGACGTCGAGCGGGAAGACGGAGGTTTACGTTCATCTCATTCGGCAGATGCTCGCCGAGGGAAAGCAAGTGCTTTATCTCGTGCCGGAGATTGTGCTGACCACTCAACTGACAGACAGGCTGTATCGCGTGTTCGGCGACCGCATGGGTGTGTACCATTCCAAGTTTCCCGATGCCGAACGTGTCGAGATCTGGCAAAGACAGTTGTCCGACCGGCCTTATGATGTCATCGTGGGCGTCCGCTCCTCCCTCTTCCTCCCCTTCCGGCATCTGGGGCTGGTCATCGTGGACGAAGAACATGAGCAATCTTACAAGCAACGGGAGCCCGCGCCCCGATACCACGCCCGCGACGCCGCAATCATGCTGGCACGCATGTGCGGTGCCCGTACATTGCTCGGCACGGCCACCCCGGCGTTGGAAACTTATTACAACGCCCGTAAGGGCAAATACGGACTGGTGGAGCTGAACCAGCGTTTCGGACAGGCGTCCCTGCCCGAGGTCGTGGTAGTGGATATTAAGGAACTGCGGCGCAAGCGGCGCATGGTCGGCCCGTTTTCCCCGCTTCTGTTGGAGGAAATGCGCCGAGCCTTGGAAAACAAGGAACAGATTATACTGTTCCGGAACCGGCGGGGTTACGCTCCGGTGGTGGAATGCCGCACGTGCGGTTGGATGCCGAGATGCAGGAACTGCGATGTCAGCCTGACATACCATAAGGCGATGAACCGGATGACTTGCCATTATTGCGGATGCACATGCGACGTCCCCGCGCGCTGTCCGGCTTGCGGGGGCACGGAATTGGTGCAACGGGGTTTCGGTACGGAAAAGGTGGAAGACGACGTGCGACGGGCCTTCCCGGATGCCGTCGTGGTGCGGATGGACCTCGACACCACACGCACCCGCCACGCTTACGAGGCAATCCTCGACGACTTCCAAAGCGGAAAGGCCGACATACTCGTCGGCACGCAGATGCTGGCCAAGGGGTTGGATTTCGGGCGCGTCCGCGTAGTCGGCATACTCGATGCCGACGACATGCTCTCCCTGCCCGACTTCCGCAGCTTCGAGCGAGCCTTCCAGCTGATGGCGCAGGTGGCGGGACGAGCCGGGCGCCGCGACGCGCCCGGGCGCGTCATCCTCCAGACCGGAAGCCCCGGCCTGCCAATCGTCCGCCACGTGGCGGAACACGACTACTTCGGGTTTTACGCCGCGCAGATGGAGGAACGCCGGATGTTCGCGTACCCCCCTTTCTGCCGACTCGTTTACGTCTGCATGAAGCACGCCCGGCCCGACGTGCTCGACCGCCTCGCCGCGGAGATGGCGGAACGGCTGCGCCGCGTCTTCGGCTCACGCGTCCTCGGGCCCGCCGAGCCCCCCGTGCCGCGAATCCGGTCGCTCTATGTCCGCAGGATCATGGTGAAGGTGGAGCCCGGAGCCTCCCTCGCCGCGGTGCGCGGGCATCTGCTCCGTGTCCGCCAAGGTCTGGTGGCCCGACCCGGCTGCCGCGGCGCGCAGGTCTATTTCGACGTGGACCCTATGTGAGCCCCCCGCCTGTTCCCTTTCCGGTTCCGGGTAGCTAATCCGAGTGTGGTAGATGGTTCTCAGCTTTTCCTTGAACACCTCCTTGGCCGCGGAGATGTCGTGGAACGTGAGGGGGCAGTCCTTGAAGAATCCTTCCTGCACCTGGCCGTCCACGATTTTGTCCACCAGCCCGCTGATGCTCTCTTCCGTGTATTCGTTCAGGCTCCTCGATGCGGCTTCCACGGCATCCGACATCATCAGGATGGCCTGCTCCGGCGTCCACGGGTTCGGGCCCCCGTATGTGAAAGCCGATTCGTCCACCGGCCGACTCGGGTTCTCGTTCTTGCACGAAATCAGGAAGTACTTGGTCTTGCCCTTGCCGTGGTGCGTCGAGATGAAGTCCTTTATTACCTGAGGCAGGTTGTGCTTCTCCGCCATCCTGAGCCCGTCCCTGACATGGCCGATCACTATCGACGCGCTCTGCTCGCGGCTGATGAGCTCGTGCGGGTTGAAGTTCTTCTGGTTCTCCGTGAAGTAGGCCGGGTTGTTCGTCTTCCCGATGTCGTGGTATAACGCGCCCGTCCTGACCAACAACGCCTTGGCCCCGATCCTGTTCGCCACCTCCGTGGCCAGGTTCGCCACTTGCATCGAGTGCTGGAACGTCCCCGGCGCCACTTCCGACAGGCGTCGCAGCAAGTCGTTGTTCGTATTGCACAGCTCCACCAAGGTCACGTTGGACGTGAAGCCGAAAACTTTCTCGAACAGGAGCAGCAGCGGATAGGCGAACAGCAGGAGGATGCCGTTGATGAGGATGTACATGTACACGCCGTATTCCAAGTGTCCGAAGTCCTTGTTGCGCATGAGCTCCATGCTCATGTAAAAGGCCGCGGACACCAATGTGATATGAAACGCCGAACGGATGAGTTGCGAACGCTGGGAGAGTTCACGCAGGCTGTAGATGGACACCATACCCGACACGAGTTGCGTGGCGGCGAACTCGTAAGGGCTTTTCAGGCATATGGCACTGATGAGCACCGTCACCGCGTGGGTCATCATCGCCGTCCGCGAGTCCATGAACACGCGTATGAAGACGGGCACCATGGCGAACGGTATGACGTAGACGCTGAACAGGTTGTGCCTGACGAGGAACAAGGTAAGCAGCGGGAAGATGACGGGCATGGACGCGATGAACAGGACGTGGCGTATGTTGGCAAGGTAGTCGCGGCGGAACAGGCTGAAGTACAACACCAAGCAGGCAATGATAAGAGCCACGTAGAGGAACTGCCCTGCCAGCATCGTGCGCAACTGAGACGCGGAAGGACTCCGCTCGGCTTCCTTTTTCTCCAACGAAATCAGAATTTCGTAGGTCTTCTGATTCACGATCTCGCCGTAGTCGATGATTTTCTGACCCCTTACGACATTTCCGCTACTGAGGCTGAGCGAATTCAGCAGGTCTTTTCGGGACTCTTCCGATTTTTCCTCGTCGTAGGTCAGATTAGGGACGATATAGTCACTCAGGTCGCACTTCCGCAATACTTCGCGGTCGTAGCGCAGGCTGTCTTCCCCTGCCAGGTCGATGAGGTATTCGTAAGCGGTCTTGAGAGAGTAGACTTGGCCTGTCGCCTGTTCTTTGGCCGTGTTCTGCGCGAACATGCGGATGAAAGCCACTTTGTCGCTGTGCATCCGGTCATAATCCTTCGAGTCCATGACTCCTTGCGAGTATATGTGTTCCAGCTTGCTTTCCACGTACGACTGGTACTTGGCCGACATGGCCGCTGGCTTTCGTCCTTTCATGGCGGCCTTGAACTTTTCTGCCTGTTCTCTTCCCACGGCCGGGTCGATGGCGAAATAAGGTTCGTAATATTGTAATATGCTGTCCCGCTCCGCACGTATGGCTTCCTCGCTTTTGTCTATCGAGAAGTCATAGGGCGCGATGAGCTGGCTGTAACGCCAGGGCTCGTCTTTGTGAAACTGATAGCCCGGATGTTCGTTGCGCGGCATGTACAGGCACACGGCAGGCAAAACTGCAACGGCGACGGCGATTCTGTAAATCAAGGCCTTGGGCGTAAGGCTGACTTGTTGGTTATGTCGGTTCATTTTTCTATGCTTTGTTATAGGGCGAAAATACGAAAAAAATACGGGGCGTTTAAATAAAAAGTGATATTTTTGCACGACATTCACAAACGTCATCATGGCTCAGAGAAAAGTAAGGGTTCGTTTCGCCCCCAGTCCCACCGGCCCCCTGCACATAGGCGGAGTGCGCACGGCATTGTACAATTACCTTTTCGCGCGACGGCACGGCGGCGAACTCGTCTTCCGCATAGAGGACACGGATTCCGCGCGCTTCGTCCCCGGCGCGGAAGAATACATCCTCGAATCGTTCCGATGGCTGGGCATACCCTTCGACGAGGGCGCGGGCCTCGGAGGACGCTACGACCCCTACCGCCAGTCGGAGCGGCGGGACGTCTACCGGAAATACGTGCGGTGGCTGCTGGACGAGGGCAAGGCCTACCTCGCCTTCGACACGCCCGAAGAACTGGAAGCCAAACGGAGGGAAATCCGAAACTTCCAGTACGACGCCTCCACGCGCGCCATGATGCGCAACTCGCTCTCCCTGCCGCGCGCCGAGACGGAGCGCCTGTTGGCGGAAGGCTGTCAGTACGTCGTGCGGCTCAAGATAAATCCGGGAGAGGAAGTCCACGTCGACGACATGATCCGCGGACGCGTCGTCGTCAGCTCTTCCATTCTCGACGACAAGGTGCTCTACAAGAGCGCCGACGGGTTGCCCACATACCACCTCGCCAACGTCGTCGACGACCACCTGATGGAAGTGACGCACGTAATCCGCGGCGAGGAATGGTTGCCCTCCGCCCCCCTCCACGTCCTCCTCTACCGCGCCCTCGGATGGGCGGACACGATGCCCGCCTTCGCACACTTGCCCCTCCTGCTCAAGCCCGACGGGAAAGGGAAGTTGAGCAAGCGCGACGGAGAACGCCTCGGATTCCCCGTCCTCCCGCTCCAATGGCGCGACCCCGCCACGGGACGCGTGACACCCGGCTTCCGCGAGAGCGGATACTTCCCGGAAGCCGTCCTCAACTTCCTCGCCCTGTTGGGTTGGAACCCCGGGACGAATCAGGAAGTCATGTCCCTCGACGAGATGGCCGAGCTCTTCGACATTGCCAAATGCGGCAAGGCCGGCGCCAAGTTCGACTACGCGAAGGCCTTGTGGTTCAACCGTGAATATATCCTGATGAAAGACAACAGGGAGCTGGCCCCCGCGTTCGACAAAATTCTGCGCGGGAACGGGATAGAGGAACCTATCGAACGCGTCGAAGCCGTGGTAGGCATGATGAAGATGAAGAAAATCAATTTCATCAGCGAACTGTGGCCTCTCTGCGACTTCTTCTTCGTCGCCCCGCAGACTTACGACCGCGGGGACAAGTTCGTCCGGAAGTACTGGACGGCAACGGCGGCGGACGACATGACCCGACTGGCCGCATTGCTGGAAAGTCTGGACGACTTCTCGGCGGAAAGGCAGAAGGCCCTCGTCGACCGTTGGGCGGAAGAGACGGGCAGGAAGCCTTGGAACCCCTGGCGCGTGGCACTGGTGGGCACGGGGAAAGGCCCCGACATGTACGAGCTCTCCGCCTTCCTCGGGAAGGCGGAGACGTTACGCAGGATGCGCAAGGCTGTGGAAATCCTGAAATGATATACTCGGTCGCGCTTCGTCTGTACGCTCTGGCCGTCGTGGCCGTTTCGCCCTTCTGCAGGAAGGCGCGGATGATGGTGAAAGGGCAAAGGGAGACCTTCCGCGTCTTGCGCAAGGACGTCCGCCCCGGGAATGCGTATGTCTGGTTCCATGCCGCTTCCTTGGGCGAGTTCGAGCAGGGGCGCCCGCTGATGGAACGCCTGCGTCGGGAACATCCCGGATACAGGATATTGCTGACCTTCTTCTCTCCCTCCGGCTATGAAGTGCGCAAGGATTACGAAGGTGCCGACGTGGTGTGCTACCTCCCGTTCGACACGCCGGGCAACGTGCGCCGTTTCCTGCGGCTGGCCCGCCCGTGCATGGCGTTCTTCATCAAATACGAGTTCTGGAGCAATTACCTGCATGCCTGCCGTCGCCAAAGGATTCCGGTGTACGTCGTGAGTGCTATTTTCCGCGGGAACCAGGTGTTTTTCCGTTGGTACGGGCGCGGGTACGGCGACGTGCTACGCTGCGTTACCTGTTTCTTCGTGCAGGACGAGGCTTCGCGCGAATTGTTGGCACGCAAGGGCATTACGAACGTCATCGTGTCCGGAGACACCCGTTTCGACCGCGTATTGGATATTTGCCGCCAAGCCAAGGAGTTGCCGTTGGTGAAAGCTTTCAGCCAGGATGCCAAGGTGCTGGTGGCCGGGAGTACATGGAAGCCGGACGAAGATTTGATCATTCCCTATTTCAATGCTCATCCGGAAATGAAACTGGTTCTGGCGCCGCACGTGGTCGACGAGAACCGTCTGAAGGAAATAGAGGGCAGGTTGCATCGTCCCTTCGCGCGTTATTCCCGAATCACGGAGGAAAGTGCCGCCCAAGCCGATTGCCTGATTATCGACGGCTACGGTTTGCTTTCGTCCGTCTATCGTTACGGTGAGGCGGCCTACGTGGGTGGCGGGTTCGGTGCGGGAATCCATAACGTGACCGAGGCGGCGGTGTACGGCGTGCCGGTACTCGTCGGCCCGAACAACCGCAAGTTTCGCGAGGCGCAGGACTTGCTGCGCGAGGGCGGTTGCATCGAAGTCGCGGACGCGGCCGCATTTGACCGGGCGATGGACCGCCTGCTTTCTGACGGGGAAACCCGGAACAGGTTGGGTCGGATTGCCGGACAGTACATCACGCAAAATGCCGGAGCGACGAATCTGATTTTTGACAGCGTGAAGTTTTGAAGGGTGATTCGGATTGAAAATGATGGGAAAAAGCGGGCATTTGTCTGTTTTGTATGGCAGAGGATTGAATATGACGGGAATGTACCTCTTGCGTGGCATCATCCTGTCCCGGATTGGCATGGGCCTGCTTCCTCATGTCCGCCTTCAGCCCGTGCACGGTATATGCCGCGACCGGAAAGTCCCCCAAAGAATTCCCGCCTGACGTATCCCCCGTCGGCAAAGACCTTACCACGAAGTTCCCGAACGAACCGGAACGGTAACTGCGGGTATCATCACAATCTCGCTCTCACAGAGCCTGCCCTTGCAGTTCAGTGGCTGTCACGCACGTCTTGCGGAGGAAGCGGCGGCAGAACAGCGTCCCGGCCAGCGTCAACGCCACGGGGTAGGCCATCCATATCCCAGCGGGACCGCCACGGAACGTGAAACCCAAGAGGTAACTCAACGGCAGGGAAACGACGACATAGCACAGGAAAGCGTAGCGCATGAGCGGACGGACATCGGCGATGCCCCGCAACGAATTGGCGAAGTTCACCTGCAGCCCGTCGCCGAACTGGTACAGCGCGAAGGGAACGGCAAGCCCGGCAACGATGCGGCGTATGTCCGCGTCGTCGGTGAGGAAGGCGCAGATCTCTGAGATGAACACGCTGATGGCCAAACCCGACGCCAATCCGGCTGCCAGAATCATCAGGTAGCCCGCGAGGGCGGTGCGGCGTGCGTCTCTGGGATTGTTCTTCCCGTGGAAATGGCTGACCCGTATGGCCACGGCCGCGCCTATGCCGTAATATACCATGAAACAGACGGAACCGATGGTTGCCATGATTTGATGTGCGGCGAGGGCTGCCGCACCTATCCACCCCTGCATGACAGAACACAAGGAGAACGAAGCCGTCTCCATTCCCATTTGCAGGCCAATCGGCTGGCCGAGTTTGTGCAACCGACGGCGCAAGTGGGCGTTCCCGCCCTTGGCGCGGAAGCCGGATCGGTACTTCTTGCAGTCGCCGCCGAAAGCGAACAGCCCGCAGACGGCAGCCAGCATGAGGATGCGCGACAGGGTGGTGGCGATGCCCGCCCCCGCCAGCCCGAGTTGCGGGAAAGGACTGACGCCATAAATCAGCAGGTAGTTCCCCGCGACGTTGAACAAGTTGGCGCAAACCATTATCCACATCGGCGCACGGGTGTTGCCGATGCCGTCGAAAAACTGCTTGAAGGCATTGAACAGGCATTGGACGGGGACGGAGGCGAGGACGATGGCGTAGTAGGGGCGGATTTCGGGGAGAAGTTCTTCGGGCTGACCCACGTCGCCAAGGAAGAAGTAGAACGTGCCCATCAGCAGGAAAAGCCCCAAGCCCAGCAAACCGTTGACCTGAAGCCCGGCTTTCAACGCCTTGCCGACATCCTCCAACTCTCCGCGGGCACGCATGGAGCCCACGACGGGAGTAATGGCGTAGGAGTAACCCAAGGCGAAGACGGACACCAGCATCATGATGTTGTTGACGAAGCCTGCCGCCGCCAACGAGCGCGCGCCGTACCACCCCACCATGGCGGTGTCGGCCAGTCCTTGCGCGATGGAACCCAACTGTCCCACGATGATGGGAACGCCCAGCGTGACGAGGGCGCGGACGTGTCTGCCATACGTGACGGCTTGGTCGGATGTCTGCATAAGTGGCGTACTTGGGCCGCTAAGTTACGATTTATCGGGTATGCACGCAAGCGATTTTCCCGACGCAGTCCTGAAAAGTGCCGCGACAAAGCATGGGCGGTCGCCCGTCCCCCCCCTCTCAGAGAGCCTTGCGGTAGAAACGCGAGCGCGGGGCGGAACGGTGATTCATCCACGAACGGACTTGCCATGCGAGCAGCCTCGCCTCGTACCAGAGGAAGGACAGGCGGTAGGGACGCTCTCCCAATTCACCAACTCAAACCTGTTGCAGGCGGCTTCCTCCAAACGCCGGGTGTTCTCAGGCGTACTGAAGTCGTTATAGACCGTATAGGTTGAGGTACGACGAAGTCGGAT
Source organism: uncultured Paraprevotella sp. (assembly GCA_964523985.1). Taxonomy (GTDB): domain Bacteria; phylum Bacteroidota; class Bacteroidia; order Bacteroidales; family Bacteroidaceae; genus Paraprevotella. Next base: position 1,449 of record CAZGBV010000056.1, on the reverse strand, counting down.
GCCAAAACAGCCTCCACGGTCTCCAGCACCAAACCGATAGAATCTTTGACGGGGGTAACGAGGTGAATTTGTTCCATAAAAACTTCCTGATGCTGTTGTTCCAACGGCAAAGATACGGATTATCCCTTCACGCGCAACGGACAGCGCACTGTTCCGGCATCCGCCGCGCGACTCAGAACGGGATGAAGCCTTTCCAGAAACTCGCCCTGCTCTTGTGCATGAACCCGTGGCATCCCATGGGTAGGCGATATCCGCTCAACTCATAGCACACACGGGGCTTGATGTCGAAAGAAAACTTCAGTGCCTCCTCCACCGGCGGATAGCGGAATCCACGCGGTACCAACGCCCAGAAGATGTCCTCATTGTACATGCCTTCGCCGGGGCGGGAAAGGAAATAGGCGGCCTCGCCGGCATAGGCGCGGCAGGCACGGGCAAAGGTCTCCACCCGACGCAGGCAGAGACCCCCGTTGCCGACGCGTCCGTACATCTGCGTCCGCAGCAAGTGCCGGGGCGACGAGAACAGGCCTTCGCACAACGCGATCCATTGCTTCAACGGGAAGCGGGCATAGCGCGGGCGCAAAGGCCAGGGAGCCGCCACTAAGTCGTAGCCGCGACCGCACCAATCCGTCAGCTCATCGCGGAAAATCCAGGCATCGGCATGGCATATCAGAATATAGGTAGTGCCATCGAAAAGGCGGTAAAAGGCTTCGGACAGCATCATGCGGTTGTAGCCCGCGATGCCGTTCTTCGTCCCTAACCATTCCGGGCTGACCGGCAGCAAGGACGCCTGCGGGTAGATGGCCGACAAACGCCCGAAGCAGGTGTCTTCGGGATGCAGGAAGACAACGGGGTGGGCGGCAAGCCGTTGCATCGTGTTGCGCAACGCCAGCTGCTCCACGGGCGAAAGTTCCTCTTTATAAAGAGGTATCACCACTTTCAACGTAGGGTTGGCAGTCTGTTCCATATCCATTTTGCGGAACGCGTTCCTCCTAAATTGCCCGCACCAAGCCGTCCCGCCCTTTTCGAACCGGGAAAGGCCATTGAAAGCCAGCCTGTTACTCCATGCCTATACGGGACGTGTTCCGCACGCACACGGAACAAACTCCACACACGCATGAAACGGCAGACCGGCAACCGGCCTTAACGGGGCATCCGGATTCACTCGTTTCAGATACATTTCATTTGATTTGCATAAATTCTTATGCCGCTTCGCGAAGCAAAGATAGGAAATTCGCCCCGTACAATGAAAAGAAAAGGGAAAGATTATTTGCAAGGATTCCTGTACAGGCACGCTGTTTCCCCCCCCCTCCGCTCCGATTCCATAGTAAACCATGAAGCAGGTGGAACCGACACTCGTCATGATTTGATGGGAGGAGAGGGAAGCGGAGCCTATTCAACCTTGCATGACGGCACATAAGGAAAAAGAAGCCGTCTCCATGCCCGTTTGCA
>CAZGBV010000055.1:0-13422 GCA_964523985.1 uncultured Paraprevotella sp. | reverse complement strand
AAGTCGTATTTCAATTCCTTGATTCTGTTCCCGGAATCCGCTCTTCCACGATACGGATCGTATACTATCCTGGCCGGCAGTCTGGGATTGGCGACAAGACATCTGTAGCGGTATTCGCCGAAATCGTGCCCGTCTTCGAAAAGTTCCAACTGCCCGACCTGTTTGCCGGCGGCGTTCGGACGTTTCCCTGTTTCCTGTCCGGCCATTATGATGCGTCTTGGCCTGTCCCAACTCTCCGCCTGGTATGAGGTTCCGGATATTTCCAGTCCGTCAGCCACCTCCACCCGTACTTTTTCGTGGGTGAGGCCGTACTTGATGCGATGAGTGCCATCCATTTTAACCGGCATAGCTGTGCATCCCGCCCAACAGATAGTTGACACCGAAGTAAGTCATTAGGACAACAGCGAAAGCGAATACCATATAAGCGTGGAATATCCATGGCTTTCGAAAGAAAGGGAGGCTTTTCCGGTGGAAAGAGATGCCATAGACAATGAACGCCACGAGTGCCCACGCTTCTTTCGGATCCCATGACCAGTAACTACCCCATGCGCGACCTGCCCACACGGATCCCAGCACGATGCCCACGCCGAGGCAGAAAGTGGCGGGATATAGCAGGAAACGGCTCAGCAGGGTGAGCTGGCAGACCTGTTCCCTGCGGGTGAGAGAAAGGGCGGACGCACGCCGCCCCAGCAAACACAAGGCCAGCATGCCGTTCAGGCAGGTGAAGGCGAAAAAGCCGTATGCAATCATGATGAGCGACACGTGCCAGGCAAGCCACGGGGATGCCAGTACGGGCATGAGGGGCGTGATTTGCGGGTTCATGTCGCACAGGAAGGCCGTGAGCAGGATGAAACCGGAAAGCAGTAAGCCAAAAGGACGGGTGAACGGAAACCGCCGTCCGAGCAGGCATGCGGTGAGGAGCACGGACAGGGCAACGAACTGCATCGTCTCGTATCCGTCGGTCAAAGGAAAGTTGCCTCTGACGTAACCGCGCAAGGCATATCCTGCGGCATGAAACAGCGTGACGATCCAAAGGAACGCGCTCCACGCCCGTCGACTCTGTGGTGTCTCTTTGCGGGAAACAAGCGTGCGGAACATGAGCAACCCGAAAGCGACAAGGCCGGCGGCGAGGTTGACCATGAACAGTATTTCGCCGAAAGGGATGCGGTTGTACCAAATCTCCGCGGCAATCTTCGACGGAGGGAGGCGCGGGGCACCGGGCGGCACCGGATGGACGAGTGTGCCCTGCCGAAGCATGAGGATGAGAGCCACCTTTTCATCAGTTTCTTGTATGGCTCGTGCCGTCTTGTCCCGTCCGGCCTGCGAGTGCACCCCCCATAAAGTTTGCAACTTGTATCGTTTCCCGTCGAAAAAATCAGCCAGTGAGGCATATTTCCCTCGGATGCCCAAAGCATCACGCAACCCGTAATCCTTGACGAGAATGACGGGGGCGCGATTCCAATCTTCGGGATAAAGCATCCAACCGGTGACAACTTGTTCCGGCGTGATGCCGCGAAGAGTGGGATGCCCGTATATTTTCTTCACGAAATCCCGTGCCAACGTGTTGAACGGGGCGACACGCCCACGCCATACCACTTGTTCGTAGGCCAAGCTGTCAGTCCTGTTGCGGGTGACCACGGGCAGGGGTGTGCGGGCTTGCATGTGGCAACCGAAAGACAAAGTTACCACGAACAATCCGCCTTTGCGCATCAGGGGATGCTTCAACAGGCGGCGGAAGCCGCCACCGGGCGCACAAAGTACGAACACGCAACCTAACCCCAAAAGGCAAAAGCCAACATACGTGACGGCCATACCCCAAGGATCATAATTCACCGAAAGCCAACTTCCTAACAAATCTTCATCGTAGGAAGACTGATACAGACGAAAACCCTGCACGGAAAAGACGCGGTTCATGGAAACGGACGGACGGGCGAAAACGTCGCCAGCGGAATGCAGACAGGAAATGTGGCTGACGTAGTCGGCGGGAGTCTCCGTACCCGGATAATATTCTATGCGGAAACTGTCCAAACGCACCACGAAAGGCAGATGTGCCGTCCCGCTTCGCTCATCGACATATTCCCCCAAGAGTTGCCCCCTGCGCAAGTGCAACATTCCCTTATGCCCCGTGAAGGCCGTGACGGACGCTCCGGCAAATATCACGCCGAAACCGAGGTGAAGGAGCAACATCGGAATTTTTTTCCATATTCTGCCGCGCACGAGAAGGACGACGGAAACAACGGCGACGGCAACCCATAACAGCTTGAACCACCACGCGTCGTAAACGTGGGCATGGATGAAAGCCGTGCCGCGGACATCCTCCACGAACGTGGCCACGGCGATGACTGCGGCCGTTAGGAAAAGCAACATGAAAGGCAAGGCACGTCCACGCTTTGCTACACTGCCACTCGTATTGTGCAGGGAAAAACTCTTCATGACACGAAAACGATGGGAAAATCCTTAAAAGTCCCGGTAGTTTTTGTTGTGACGTTCCGCGACGACAATACATTCCATCTCGATGAGCCACGCGGGCCGACATACCGGCGCGAGGGTGATGACTTTCGGGATGTCGGGAAAACGCTGATCGAACATCTCCTTCACTGTCCGGTAGTCGCACACATCGCGTAGATAGACAATGATTTGCATCGCATCGTCGTACGACACCCCACCCTCCTCGAGCAACGCCCCGACGTTTTCCCACATGCGCTCGGCCTGCTTCACGACGTTGCCTGCATATACTACTTCCCCCTTGTTGTTGATGCTGGCTGTGCCGCTGATAAACACGTGCACGCGGTCGCCGTATTCCATAACGGTGCCCCGCTCGAAAGTGACTCCGTATTCGTAAGTCGGGTTCAAGTGGGTGGAAGCGTGCAGGTAGCGTCGTTGCGAAGGTTCAAAGCCTGTGAGAGCATACGTCTCCATTTGTACCAAGGCTCGCGTGTCCGCCGGCAATCCGCCGATGCCCGTGCTGCTGATGTAATGAGTTCGCTCGGTGAGACCTTGCCCGGCGAAGTTTTCCCGGCGTGCCTTCACCATTCCGGCGTACTGCGTGTCCACGTCGCGTACGAAGAACCATGTGCGGATGCAATTGTCTGCCAGCGTGGCGTTGAAGTTTTGCAGAGTTTCCTCGTAACTGATGAGCAACGATTCCGTCTGCCATGCCGAGTCGCCCTTGTGTTCGTGCATCCCCGTTTTCCACAAATGGCGGTAGCCGTTGTGTTCCGCCACGATAACGCCGTTCACGTTGGCCACCTTGCTACCCTTTTGCAGATAGAGCCACACGGAAACCTTTCCGCCGCCGAGTGGCGGTTGCTGTATGACAGAAACGGAACAATCCGTTTCCTGTCTCATGAGGGGTAACTGATTGGTCGAGTCGCTCAAGAAGTATCGTTTCAGGATGACTTTGGCACCAGTCACACGCGGCAACATCGACAACCGTCTTTCCCCCTCGTAAATCCGCCTGATTTGTCCGTCAAAGAGTTCGCCTTTGGGATCCACGTGTAGCATGACGTGGAACTCTTCTATCTCGTTTCTCGGTGGTGCGAGGCGTGACCCGGAAATCCCCACGCCACCTTTCGGAGTGAAAACGGATATTTCTGCCGTCACGCCCAAATCTTCCCAATAAACTTTTCTCTTCTCCATGTCGTTTCCCTTTTGATGATGTTGTCCGACCTCACCCGCACCACCTATATATTATAATGTGTATCTCGCCCGAGCTACTTTTCTTTCGCACCCGCTTCAATCCATTCGTCAATGAGTCTCAGGTAGGCCGACGAGGTTACCATATTCTCGTGGCTGAAATCCACACCGACTACTCCTCCCGGGTTTATTACCTTATGCAGTACACTCCTCTCGGCATCGCCCGGGATGACGCGGATGCCACCGTCCACCTGCGTGGACGGCCGTCCCACGAGGGCATCGTGGCTCTCTTCGGTCGTCAGGCAAAGTTCGGCGGCGGGAATGGTGCTCCCACCGTGACACTGCACGCAACTCTTGTCGAAAATGTTCTCCTGTATGGCCGGATACATACCTGCGTCCACCTGTCTGGCATCCAAGTAAATGGTGTCGCCTGAAGCCGAAGCCGCGTCCACGCTCAAGTAGGTCAGGATGCGTTTGCGCAACCTGTTAGTCACGCACAGCTCCACCGTTTCCACCTCGCTCCCGATGTTGGTTAGGGTAAGGCTTACGTTCCCATCCGCATCGGGACTGACGAGCACCTGCGTGGCAGCGTATTCGCCGTCGGTGAAGGCGGCCAGCACGAGTTGGTAATATTCCGGCCAACTGTCCGCACCAGTGACGCGGCCGGTCAGCTTGGCCGTGAGGCCGCCTGCCGTGGCCGCGTGCTCTTCTCTCGGGATGAGGCCGTCGTCGCAAGCGGTGAGACCCGCCATCACGGACAGGAGGACAAATATGCCATAGTTGCTTCTCTTCATCGTGAAATCAAGCTGTATTAACGAATGTCAGAAAGAATATTGCAACTGCACGGTGGCGGAGTGTTTGGCTACCCCGAGGTCGTCATTGTCGCGATCGAGTTGCGTGTCGTGTCCGGTGCGTCCGATGAACTGGTACATGGCTTGCAACTTCAAGTTACACTTCCTGAAGAAATAGTTGCACCCCACTGCTGGCATGTTGAGGAAGCCGTCCTTGTCCGCGCCGTTGCGGTTGAAGAAGTCGTAACGTGCGGCTACCTGCACCCGCGGTGTTACGAAATACCCGCCTTGAACGTACCCGCCCAAGAAGTCGTAAGCCTCGTCTATCTTTTGCCTTTTCGTGAATCCCACGTGCATATAATAAGCTTCGGCTCCGACGTAGAGCCTGTTCTTCAGCATGGCGAACTCCAGCCCGGCGCGAGTGTCATTGGTACTTTCGTTCTCGCTTTCCACATTCAGATTGGCACTTGCGCCGAGCATCCATTTATCTTCGTGCAGACGGTCGGGGTTGCCCTGCGTGGCGGGCATGATGCCCTTCGGCATGAAGGTGAAGCGCCCGGCGTAGAGTAGCGAAGGGATGTGCCAGTCGTCGCTGATGGTCTTGGAAGAAGTGTTGACGGACGCTCCTGTGCCGTTGAATATGCCTATCTCATACCCGAATTTGTCGGCCGCGAAACCGTGTATTTCCACACCGAGGTCGAACCCCGTCCCGATGTTCGGTGTCACGGCATTGAGCGAATAAGGCATGATGACCGGGGCGGTCAGCGAGGTAGGGAGCGCGGGCATCAAGGTCTCGCCAAGTGTAGTGAGGTAGCCGTGGGAGAAAGGTGTCTTGAACTTGCCGACGCGCACGGCGAACGTGTTCTTCACGGTCACGTCAATCCACGCCTGTTGGAGGATGGCTCCGCCGCTCGCCGCCGCGTTGACGGAGAGGTTGAACGAAACCTTGCCCCACGCCTTCCCCGTGAAGCCGAGCACGGCGTAGGGCACCGAGAAGCCTGAATTGGCCAGATTGTCTTGATTGTAAGCCTTGTCCAGTCCCTCGTCGTCGTACCAATTGATGTTAGCGGCGGTCTGCACCAACAAGTAAGGCTTGAACACGAAATCGGCTTTCTTCGTCTGAATGGAGAAGCCTTCGCGCCCGGCTAATGACACCACGCCGTTCTCGCTCCCCTCTTCATATTGTGCCGCGGCGGTGAGAGAAAGAGCCGCCAGTATGGCCGTCACCAATGTTTTTTTCATTGTTTCCCGTTTTTCTTCATTTCGATGTTTGTTCCGGCAAAGGGTTTCCCGTCCCCCCCCCCTCACAAGGACTGCAGGAAGCGGATGAGTGCCCTGCGGTCTTCTTTATTCATTTTCCTGAACAGGTTCTTCGAGGCTTCCCCTTCGCCTCCGTGCCAGAGTATGGCTTCGGTGAAGTTACGCGCCCGCCCGTCGTGCAGGAAACAAGTGTGGCCGTTCACTCTCTCCTGCAACCCGATGCCCCACAGCGGGGTGGTGCGCCACTCGTTTCCGCGAGCCAGTCCGCTCACGTAGTTGTCGTTCAGCCCCACGTCCATGATTTCGCTCCCCATGTCGTGGAGCAAGAAGTCGGAATAAGGATGGATGGTCTGGCTACCCAACCATGTTAGTTGCGTGCCGAGCAGCAAGGTGGAACCGCGAGGCTGAGTGTGGAGCGTGACGACGTGGCACAGATGGCATTTGGCTTGATAGAACATCTCTTCCCCGTGTTTCACCGTCAGGTCGTCCACGTCTCGGCGGGCTGGCACGCCGAGACCTTGCATATACAAGTCCACGTCCTCCATGTCCTCCGCGCCGATGTCCAATTGGTCGTATGTCAGCCCCATCATGCTCCCATCCTGCATCTGGAGCTGTCCCTCGCAGATTTCTTCCGGATAGCGGCTGTTGGTGACACCGAGGTCGCTGCTGAACCCGAGTTCCACAGTGAGGTCGGCGTGCTGCGCCTTGTTGCCGCTCAGTCCCAGTTGCAACTTCCCCTTTTCCGTGACATAGTTAGCGCGTCCGCTGATGCCGTATTCCGGATAGTTGCTCTTGGCCGCCAGCTGTTCTATCTCGTGGCGGTCGAGAGCCATCATCGGCCCCATGCCGACGTGGCGCAAGGGAATCCTGACGGTGCAGAACAAGTCCTCGGGCGCGATGCTGTCGGCGTACCACTGGGTGATACTGTATTCCGGGTAACACAGTTCGTAAGGCTCACCGTCGGGGAACATCCCTTTCTCGTAGTGCCACTTGACGCTCAGTTTGCCTTCCGGAGCGACACCATAAATGGCCTGGTCGTGGAGGACGCGCCCGTAATTTTGGAAGAACGCGCCGTTCTTGCGGCTGACGTACACGAGCATGGAAGAGAAGCCGTAAGAGCCGCTCCCCCCTTCGCCGAAACTTCCCTCGCCGTTCCACAGTTCGGGCTTCGTGCGTCCGGCGTTGCGGTGGCAACTTCCACAGGAATATCCCGCGTAGACGGGGCCGAGGCCGCCTGTGATGGTACGCGTGTCGTCGTACAACCCGTCTCCGTCGCGGAAGCGTATGGCGTAGTCGGGGTCGGATCCTATCCAGTCTGCCTGCGTGTCGTAGGCCACCGAACTGTTGAGGAAGACCGTGGAAACACCCGCCGAGAGCGCGTAGCCTTCCGGCACCTCTACGTCCGTCACGTCCAGCCCCTCGTCGTCGCAGGCGGCAAGGAAGATGACCAAAGGGAGCAAGGCCAAGCGGTTTGGGATATTGTTCATCTATTGAGTTTTTGAAGTCCTCCAACGGGGGTGTAGCTCATCGCGACACGGTGCGTGGGTTACCGTCCTTGAACAGCAGGAACTCCAAGGTGTGGAAGCCTCTCACCTCCTGCGAGGCGGTAATCTCGTCCTCCGAATCGCCGTCCTCCCAGTTCAGGTCGTCGAAGTTCCCGCTCTCCAAGATGTTGACGATGGCCACCTGATCCAAAGGCCAGCTGTCCATGTTCGGGTCAAGTCCTAAGATGTCCACCGGCCCGAACAGGAACGCCTCGCTCTGTTCCCACGGCGTGCGGGCAACAAGCCATGCCTCGCAGGCCGCCTCGAACGTCGCGTCCGAGGGCGCGTCGTAGAAACGTTGCACGGCCTTGCAGAGCGCGGCGTTCCCCTCCTTCAAGTCCTTGTAGGTGGGCAGTACCACATTGTCCACGAATCCCTTCACCACTTCGTCCAGTTCCTCGTCCGTGACCGTACCCGCCTCGTGCGCGTCCCGGACGGCTCTTTTCAAGTCCTGGTCGAGAGTCTTTCCCAAGGCGACGCAAGCCGACTGCGCCACGGGGACTTTCGCGTCGCCGATGTTGTTGCGGAACGGCTGCGGGATGGCGAGGATGGCGTTCTTCGTGCTTTCTATCTCCTTCGCAATCTCCGCGTTCAGTGCCGGGTCGATTTTCTGCATCAGGCTATACAGCGAGTTCCGGCTGACGGTGCTGTCCAAGCTGTTGAAGTAAGAGTTGCGGATGGAACGTATGTTGTTCGAGTAGTCTTCGCGCGAGTGGAAGCTGTACCACGACTCCACGGCGTAGAGGGCTTCCGTGCGCTGTCCCGCCGTCCACTTGTCGTAGGGATCGCCTATCTTGGAGTTGCCCACCTCGTCGGTTATTTCCACGCACTTGTCGATAATCTGCTCGATGCAGTTCCATGCGGAAGTGTAGGTACCTCCGTCATGGTCGGTGAAAGTCTCCTTGAAAGGCTCGCCCCCCTGGAAAGAGGTCTCCCAACTGTCATAAAGCGTGGCCGCGTCCTTCTGCAACAGTTTCGCCACCTGAAGCGAGTAGTTTCGCCAGCTGGCGGCATTCGCGGAGGAGTAATCCAAATTAGCGGCTGCGTCAAACTTTTCCTCGTCGGGCTGTTGCGGTTCGTTGCTTCCGTCGTCGTTACTGCAGGAGGTGGCGGTGAAACCCGCCATGGCCATTCCTATGAGGAACAAGGCCGGATAAAAAAATTCCCTTTTCATGATTTGTTGGTTTTTGTTGTTGTTTGATTTTGATTTTGTCATGGTCTGACGACTGATGTCGATTGTCTCCGGAACGGCTCCCACCGGATTCAGCCGGGACGGAGTGGAGGAGACAAGATGCACCCAGCTATTTGCCCCAGAACCAACTCGTGTAGGCCACGCCTATGGCGAATTCGTTCTCGCTGTTGTATTTGCCGCCGCCAATCTTGCGAGTGGTGTAGTCAGCCTTTATCACGAGGTTCGGCAGAGCTCTCCAGTTCAGGCCGGCCGTCCACATACTTACCTTCTCGCGGGAGTCAGCTCCCTGTCGACTGATTACCTCCTCCTGCGGGTTATAATATTCATACCGCGCGAAAGGGTAAATTACGGGGCATTTGGCATTCCCCACAACGCCTTGCAGATTGAATCCCAACTCTGCCCCGTAGCTCACTGCCCTTTTGGCCACGGGCGTGGCGCGGGTGTAAGGACTGTTGTTTCCCAGATTTTGGTTGGCTCGGCTCAGCTTGTCACTCCCCCCGAGATTGCCGAAGATGCAGTTCCCCCGGAACGTCACGAAACGGTCGGTGTACTGTGCGTCCACCGTGTATATTCTCACGGGGATGTCGCCGTATCCGGAGTAAGTGGTGGGTTTGTCGGCATTGGCTCCCACGTTGTTGCAGAAATACCACGAGCCTCCCACACGCAGTCCCGGCACTCCGCGATAGTCCACGCGGACGACATATGCCGGCGAGGTGAAGTTGTCATCCTCGAAAATGTCCGTCTTGCCGTTCCCAGCCCACGTCCTGCGGTCGAAACCGTTAGCGTTGAGGCCGGTCACTACCATGGCCTGATAGTCGAACGCGGCGCACCCTTTGCCTATCGATCCGAACAGTTCAAGCCCCGTCTCGTGCCACGTGGAGGGTATTATCCTCGTCTCTCCCTCCGGACGTGTCGTTCCGAAGAAGTTTATGGGTTCGTGGTGGGCATTCGTCAGCCCGACCGGCACGATGACGTGACCCACGCGCACGTTGATTTCCGGACGGATAAGTCGCGTGATGTGGAATTGCTCTAAAGCCACCTCGCCTCCCTTTTCTACTTCCGTCTCGTAGTCGCCGTTTTCGCTGTTCTCCAGTTCGTAGGAGGCACCTGTCCCGCCGCTCTCGAATTCTATTTCCGTCCCCAATATCCATTTAGGCGTGAACTTGTAGTCGAAGGCCACCACGAAGCGTGGGATGGAGATGGTATTACGGTGCGTCCGCGTGTTCCCCATCTCGTTGCCCCAATAACGGTTGATGCCGTAGTCCTTGAAGTTGGCCACGATTTCCCCGTACCCGCCTATGCGGAATTTCTCGTAAGTGTCGCCTCCGTCCCCGCTCCCTTCGGCGGAAACGCTGCCGGAGGCCGCAAGTACGGCCAACGCGGCAGCGAGCAGTTTTTTCTTCCCGTCCATCATGTCATTATGCTTTTTCCTGTATAATCATTTTCGTTCCGGCATTGCAAAGTTACGGGGCGGGGAAAAAAGCGTCAATACGCAAAATAGGGCAAATTAGCCCGGAGGGATGATTAGGACGACATACCCACTCCGTGCGTCTTTTACCCACCCTGCAAGCGATAATACCTAATCTTAGCGATTGTGTGTGTGATATTTTTTTCCGTCCTTTGCACTAATTTCAGTGATTTAAGGAGTAATGTTCGAAAAAAATTATAAAGAAACCGACCGGATGGGCGACATCATTTGCGACGACTATCGCATACTGCAAGTAATCAGCCGATTCGGGCTCACGTTGGGCTTCGGTGACCACACCGTGGGCGAGACATGCATGGCGGCAGGGGTGGACGCGCCCACTTTTCTGGCGGTGGTGAATTTCATACGTTGCAACGGGCGGACATCGAACCTTTCCGACATCGTGGAGGCGGTGTCGCTTCCCGCGCTGACTGATTATCTCCGCCGTTCCCACGACTATTTCGTGAAGTTCCGTCTGCCGTCTATCCGCCGCAAGCTGATAGAGGCGATAGACTGCTCCGTGCATAATAGGATTGCGTTCCTCATCCTGAAGTTCTACGACGAATTCGCTTCGGAGGTGGGGCGGCACATGGACTACGAGGATAAGCACATCCACACTTACGTGGAGAGCTTGATGAAAGGCATGAAGGCAGACCCGGACGTGAACATACACAAGCTGTCGCACCAGCACCGCGACAACCACGCGCAAATCGGAAAAAGCCTGACGGAACTGAAAAGCATCATCATCAAATATTATCCGACGGACAGCAACGCCCAATTGCTTAACGACGTGCTGATGGATATCTTCATGACGGAAGAGGACTTATTCAGCCATTGTCACATGGAGGATACCCTGTTTCTGGAAGCTGTGGCGCGGTTGGAGGAAGAACGCCGCAAGCAAGCGGGCGTGGAGCCCACACAGACTGAGGAACAGGAGGCGAATACGTCGGCGAGCGACACGCTGAGCGACCGTGAGAAAGATGTCGTCGTCTGCGTAGTGAAGGGGATGTCGAACAAGGAAATCGCCGAACACTTGTACATTTCTGTCAACACCGTCATGACTCACCGCCGCAATATCAGCCGGAAACTTCAAATCCATTCCCCCGCCGGGCTGACCATTTACGCGATAGTGAACGGGCTGATAAACCTGGAGGACGCGAAGCTGTAAGAGCGGACGCTTTCCGTCAATCGTCACGTGCATGGAACATATCGGACTTTTTTGCGCGGCCTCGGACAAGATTGAAGCAAGATACCATGCCTTGGCACGGAATTTCGGTCGCCTTGTTGGGGGACGCGGACTGACGCTGGTGTACGGCGGGGCGGCTTCCGGCCTGATGGAGAGTGCTGCACGCGAGGCGAAAGCCGCCGGGGGGCGCGTGGTGGGTATCGTACCATCCGTCTTGAAGGCGCACGACCGCGTGAGCCGCTATTTGGACGAGGTGGTAATGTGCCGCGACTTAAACGAACGCAAAGCAATCATGGTGGAGCGTAGCGATGTGTTGGTGGCTTTGCCAGGCGGCATCGGGACATTGGACGAAATCTTCACCGTGATGGCCGCAAACTGTATCGGTTATCACCGGAAGAAAGTGATTTTGTTCGCCTTGGATGGTTTTTGGGACAGATTGGTCGAAGTGTTGCGCGAGATGGGTCGCAAAGGGTTCGTCAACGTCCCCGTGGAGCGATATCTCGCCATGGCGCGTTCGTGGGAAGAACTTTGGGCAACCTTGGAGTGGGATTCCTGAAGACGAGGGAACCGCAGATGCCAAGCCGTACTTTACCTGAAATTCGTGCAAGGCGAGATTAAGGCCAGACTCGCTTGAACTACGCTGAGTCGCCAGCAACATCGTCCTGTCGGACATGTGGGGCGAGGAGGGCTCGGTACACTTAAACACATAGACTTTGCCAACCGCATTCCCGGAATGTCGTACGCTCGTGTAAGGGAGCGGTGAAAAAAGTCACAATCAACGGAAGATACATCAAGGCGGAAGTGCAGGATTCCAGACAGCGTCCCTACCCTATGTCCGTTTCCATTCCGTAATTCACGGAAACGGAGAAGGAGCGTTTAGTAAGCGATGTGGTGAAACAGCCGGTCATCATCTCCAAATAGCTCAACCGCGAACTCGACCCGACATTAACGGATATATCTCGACGAATCGGTCTGAAGTCCTCCTATTCGTGGAACAACTTATGGAAAACTCGCAACTGTCCCGACAGGGCGGTACACCCTGCAAGCATCTGGCCACCGTCATCTATGGATAGGGCAGGAAACAGACAACGACCCTTTTCTGGTCTTCAGTCCGCGCGGGATGGATTTCATAGAAGAGTTGGAACAGCGCGGCATCTCTGGTTGGACACGAGGACGATGCTGTCATTCGGTGGGCATCGACGAACGACCCTTGCCCTGCAAACGCGCTCACCCTCGCTCACAAAGAATCTTCCGGAAAGGCATCGTCATCTTCCGGATTCGGTATGGTCAGCTTCATTAAGTCCTTCATCGACCCGTTGAAGATGTTGCAGTCCACGTCGCCCTCTATGCCGGCCACTTTCCCGCAATCAGTATGTTGCCAGAAACTCCACTTTCCCTTGTATTCCAACTTCTCCACGTAGTAATGCGCTATCCAGTAAGGATATTCGTCGAATGCGGGTGTGTTCAGGTAACGCATCTTGAACTTGTATCCCGTATAAATGATAGGGGGTACGCCATAGGCATTCTCCACGATGTCCAACCATGTCTTGACGGCCTTTCGGAGCTGTACATCCGTCAGTTCCCCTGCTTTTTCCACGTCTAATACGGGCGGCAGGTCGCCGGGTTCCAAATGCACCTGTTTCAAAAAGTAAAGGGCTTGCCGCCGGGCATCCGCGTCGGGCAGGAAGAAATGATAAGCCCCTCTCACGAAGTCGTTCTGCTTTGCCTCATAGAAGTTGAGGTTGAAGTTGTCGTCCATCAATGCCGTGCCTTCCGTCGCCTTGATGAAGACGAAGCTGACGGGCGATTTGTTTAGGTTGGCGTTTCGCAGGCGTTCCCAGTCGATGTCTGCCTGATAATGTGACACATCAATGCCGTGTACGTCGAAGCCTTCGGGATAGACAGGGTCGCCGTAAATGGCTTTCCAACGGAACGAATAAGGGTCGATGAAGAAATAATAGAAGAAAAGGACGTAGACAACGCCCAAAGACAGGAAGCCCATCCATATCGCCCACGATGGCAATCGCTTAAAGGACAACCATTTGGTAGTCCCTTTCCTTTTCTTCCCCTTGTGTGAGGCAGGTTTCCTCCGTGTACCGTGCGTTGCAGGAGCCTTGGTTGTCTTTGCGCGGTTCTTCCCTTGTACGGTAGTCTGCCTCTCTTTTATGGTTCGCGGCGTTTGTGCACACATGGCGGAAACTGCCTATCTCCTCTTCTTTCAAGGAAAAACAGCAAGTCCCCTCGTCGCCGGACAAAGGGACTTGCATATATATGGATGAATTATTTGGCTCGTTCCAGTTGCAACGTCTTGGTCGGACGGTCGCACACTTCCGTCGGGCCGAAGTACT
>CAZGBV010000054.1:0-13521 GCA_964523985.1 uncultured Paraprevotella sp. | reverse complement strand
CCAGCAGTTCGCACCCCTTCTACACGGGCAAGAAACAGCTGGTGGACACGGCGGGGCGCGTGGACAAGTACATGAGCCGTTACGGGAAGAGCCGCAAGTAGGCGGCGTTCCCTTTTGTTTTTACCGGAAAAGGCGGCGTGGTGATGATGGTTCCACGCCGCCTTTTCTCTCCTTTTGTATGCATGCTGTCGTAGCGTCCGCCCGGAGAACCGGATTGCCGCCGCCCGCATCCGTCGCCTCCGGACGGAGAGGGGTCGGCCACGTTCTGCGCGTCACGAAAAAGACAAACCCCTTTCCGCCTTTTTTCCAAGGAAGAGAAAGAGGTTTGCAGATTGGCGGAGGAGATGAAAATCCCGTTTACTTCAAGGCATCTTTCAACCCGTCCTTGGTCAGCTTGCCGATATTCTCGCGCATGGACGTGTCGCCTTTCAGGTTCTCCAGCCTGTAATAGTCCATGAAACCCAGATGGCCGTCGCGCAGGGCTTGCGCCAAAGCCTTGGGGACTTCGGCCTCGGCTTGTATCACCTCGGCGCGTGCTTCCTGCGCCTTGGCCTTCATCTCCTGCTCGGCGGCTATGGCCATGGCGCGTCGCTCCTCCGCCTTGGCCTGCGCGATGTTCTTGTCGGCGTTGGCCTGGTCCATTTGCAGGGTGGCGCCGATGTTCTTGCCCACATCGATGTCGGCGATGTCGATGGACAGTATCTCGAAAGCCGTGCCGGCATCCAACCCTTTCTTAAGCACCAGCTTGGAGATGGAGTCGGGATTTTCCAATACTTGTTCGTGGCTTTCGGCCGAGCCGATGGAAGAGACGATGCCCTCTCCCACGCGAGCCAGGATGGTGTCCTCTCCCGCGCCCCCCACGAGCTGGTGGATGTTGGCGCGGACAGTGACGCGAGCCTTCGTTATCAGCTGGATGCCGTTCTTGGCCACGGCGGCCACGGGCGGCGTGTCGATTACCTTCGGGTTGACCGAAGTCTGCACGGCCTCGAACACGTCGCGCCCAGCCAGATCTATGGCCGTGGCCTTCTCGAAAGTCAGGTCGATGTTGGCTTTCGATGCCGACACCAAGGCGTGCACCACGCGCTGCACGTGGCCCCCCGTCATGTAATGGGCCTCGAGGTTGTCGCGGGTGATGTTCTTCAACCCTGCCTTGTGCGCCTCGATGAGGCTCGGCACGATGATGCCGGGCGGGACGTGGCGGATGCGCATCAGGAAGAGCTGAACCAACGAGATGTGTACGCCGGACACCTTGGCGGAGAGCCACAGGAAGAACGGGACGTAATGGAAAAACACCGACAGGACGACGATGGCGGCAATGGCGACGAATACAGGGAAAACAAAAAACATGATGTTGGAATTTAAAATGTGAACGAATGTTTATCTCTTCTTGACGGTGACACGGGCATCCTCCACGCGGGACACCACCACGGGAGTGCCTTGGTCTAAAAAACCGTCGGCCGACTTGACTTCCACCAGGCGCCCCCCGAAGTCCGCGTTGCCCACGAGAGCCAGCCGCGTGACGGCCACCCCCTCGTCGCCGGGCTTCACGGAAAGTTGTTCGTGCGTGGCGGCGGTGGAGTCGATGGACTTGTGCAACGAATACTTCTCCAACGTCTTGGAGCGGAGCATCCAACAGCCCACGAGGATGCAGACGACGAGCGATGCGGCGGACAGCCACATTCCGGCGGTGACCCCGAACCAGACAAAGGCCAGCCAGTTTGCGCCTACCAGACAGCAAGCCGCGGCGATGCCCGCCACGCCCGTACCCGGCAGGACGAACATTTCCGCCGCCAACAGCAGGGAGCAGAACAGGAACAGGATGATGATGGCAATGATTTCCATGAAGTCGTTTTTTTAAGCGTTAATAGCCTTGCCGGTATTTCGTCTCGTGCCGGTCTTCCAGTATGTTGAGGTAAGAGACGTAGCGACTCTCGCCGATGAGGCGGTTCTCCACCGCGCGCCGCACGGCGCAACCCGGTTCGCGGGTGTGCGTGCAATTGTGGAACCTGCAGTCCGCCGAAACGCGGAAAATCTCGCGGAAGTAATGCGCCACTTCCTCCCTCTCGAAGTCGAACGTGCCGAAGCCCTTGATGCCCGGCGTGTCGATGACGTAACCGCCGCCGGGCAGAGCGTACATCTCGCTGAACGTCGTGGTGTGCGTGCCCGTGCCGTGTGCGGCAGAAATCTCTGCCGTCCGCGCGTTCAGGCCGGGAACCAACACGTTAAGCAGGGTGGACTTCCCCACGCCGGAATGGCCGGAGAACAGGGTGGTGCGGCCGTTCAGGCCGTCGCGCAACTCGTCGACGCCGTCGCCCAGCAAGGCGGAACAGGCGTGGCAGGGATAGCCTATGCCTTCATACAGGTTCATCAAACCCTCCATGCGGCGGCGGTCACAGGCATCGTAGCAGTCCGTCTTGTTGAAGACGAGCGACACCGGGACGCGGTAAGCCTCGGCCGAAGCCAGAAAACGGTCGATGAACGTGGTGGAAGTCTCCGGACGGCTGACGGTCACCACCAAGACAGCCCCGTCCACGTTGGACGCTATGATATGGCTCTGCTTGGACAGGTTGGATGCCTTGCGGACGATGTAGTTCCTGCGGTCTCTTATCTCCGTGATGAAAGCCGTCCCTCCTCCCGTGTTGGCGGCCACCTCCACGAAGTCGCCCACGGCCACCGGGTTCGTGCTGCGTATGCCTTTCAGGCGGAAGTTCCCCTTGATTTTGGTGTCCACGAGCCTCCCGTCGTCCGTGCGGACGACATACCAGCTTCCCGTGTTGCGGACGACGAGCCCTCGCATCAGACGGTCATGATTTCCTTGCTCTTGGCAGCGAACAAGTCGTCTATCTGCTTGATGTACTTGTCGTGCACTTTCTGCAGCTTGGTCTCCGCGTCCTTTTGCTCGTCCTCGGCCATGCCGCCCTTCACGGCTTTCTTCAGCGCGTCGATGGCATCGCGCCGGGCGTTGCGCACGCTGACTTTCGCCGTCTCGCATTCGCCCTTGCATTGCTTGGTGAGATGCTTGCGGCGTTCCTCCGTCAGGGGCGGGATGCCTATACGGATAATCTCGCCGTTGTTTTCCGGCATGATGCCTAAGTCGGAGTTTATGATAGCCTTCTCTATGACGCGGAACATGTTCTTGTCCCACGGCCTGATGGCGATGCTGCGGGCATCGGGCGTGTTGACGGACGCCACATTGTTGATGGGTACCATGGAGCCGTAGGAGTCCACGCGGATGCCATCGAGCAGCCGGACATCCGCCTTTCCCGCGCGGATGTGCGCCAGGGTGTCGTCCAGGTACATCACCGCCCTGTCCATTTTCTCCCGCGCCTCGTCGAGGATAGTCTTTGAATCTGCCATAATCTGTCCTTATGTTAAAGATGATACATTGATGCCATGTCGCTCCGGAAAGCAAAAGTAGCGGATTTTTTGTTCATCTGCAACAAAAAGACGCATGAATTGAAAGAATGTCCGCGCACGGGAAGTTAATCGGCTCACGCCCGTCGGATTTCGCCGGAAAACCTTATCTTTGTCCGTCGTTACTTTAAAGGTTGTGTCATGTTGAAGAGTTACATGGTGTTGCTTCTGGCCATCGTGTTCGAGACGGCAGCCACGTCCTGTCTGAAACAGTGCGGGCAGTTCACGAGGCTTTGGCCGTCGGTGGCGACGGTGGCGGGGTATGCGGCATCCATTTACTGCCTCAGCGCGGTGCTGAAACGCATCCCCGTGGGCATCGCCTATGCCGTCTGGTCGGGCGTGGGCATCGTGCTGATAGCCGTCATCGGGCGCATGGCGTTCAAACAACGCCTCGACCTCCCGGCCGTGGCGGGATTGGCTCTGATTATCGCCGGCGTGGTGGTAATCAACGTGTTCTCGAAGTCTGTGTCCCACTGACCGCCACCGTTCGCGTGCGTCTTTCCCGCACCACCGCTCCCCGCCGCGCCGCGACGCGGAAGACGTGTCAGCCGTGTACCAGCGTCCCGATGTCTTCTCCCTCCATCACCTTTTTCAGGTTGCCGCGCACGTCCATGTTGAACACGTAAACGGGCAGGCGGTTCTCTTTGCACATCGTGGTGGCGGTGAGATCCATCACTTTCAGCCCCCTTTCGTAGATTTCATCGAAAGTGATTTCGCGGAACTTCGTGGCGGCGGGATCTTTCTCTGGGTCGGCCGTGTACACGCCGTCCACGCGCGTTCCCTTAAGCATCACGTCGGCTTCTATTTCTATGCCGCGCAGCGAAGAGCCCGTGTCGGTGGTGAAATAAGGGTTGCCCGTGCCGCCGCTCATGATGACCACCTCGCCGGCTTCCAGATATCCGATGGCTTTCCATTTGCCGTAAAATTCCCCGATAGGTTCCATGCGGATGGCGGTCAGCACGCGGTTCTTCACGCCAACGGCTTCCAGCGCACTGCTCAGCCCGAGCGAATTGATGACCGTGGCGCACATGCCCATTTGGTCGCCCTTGACGCGGTCGAAGCCCTTCCCCGCGCCGCTTAGGCCGCGGAAGATGTTGCCGCCGCCGATGACGATGCCGATTTGCACGCCCATGTCGCGCACTTCCTTGATTTGTTCCGCGTATTCGGCCAGTCGTTTCCCGTCGATGCCGTAACGCTGTTCCCCCATGAGGCTCTCGCCGCTCAGCTTAAGGAGTATCCTTTTGTATTTGGCCATATATAGATATAGATAATGTATGTGTGGGTCAGAGCGCGAGCGTGGCGGCCGCGGCCACACCGGAAGGAATCACGTGGCGCACTTCCTTGAAAGCATACCTTCGCGTGACTCCGCCCCTGTCGGCCAGCACCAGATGCCCGGTGGGTTCCACGTCGCGGATTTCGGCCTCGAAGGTGCCGCCCGCGTCCTTGTACGGGTGGAATCCCTTGCGGCGGTAAAGCCGCTTCTTGTAGTTGCGAGCGACGCTTTCCGCGTCGCCCCGCCGGATATCCTGATAGTAGCCCATGAAGCGGCCTACGATGTCGGCCAGGATGGCCACCGGGTCATGCTCCTTCCCCGTCACTTGGCGGAGCGACACCGGGTTGGGCGCGTCGCTCCTGAACATTTGCTGGTTCACGTTGACACCCACCCCCACGATGCAGGCCTCTATGTGCCGCCCCGTCAGGCTGTTCTCGATGAGCATGCCGCAGATTTTCCGGTCTTTGCGGTAGATGTCGTTCGGCCATTTGATGCTGACGTTGCCGGTGTATCCTGACAACGTCTCGCAGATGGCCAGCGCAACGGCCTGGGCGAGGCAGAACTGCCGCGCGGCTTCCACGCCGTGCGGGTGGAAGAGCAGGCTGAACAGGAGGTTCTTGGCGGTTTCCGACTCCCAGGAGCTGCCGGTCTGGCCGCGTCCGCTCGTCTGGAAGTCCGCCGTCACCAGCGTCATTTCCTTCTGGACGGCGGGACGGTAATGTTTCAGGAACTCGTTGGTAGAGTCCGTCGAGCGGAGCCGTATCCACTCGAACCGCGGCGAGTTGTCCAAAATGTAATGCGAATGAGTCATATCCTAAACGTCTTAAAGATGTTTCATGTCAACTTAACGGCGGGTAGAAAGCATCCTCTATGTGCCTTAGCAACGGCACCCTGCCGCTCCCCGCCACGACAGTGATGAGGTCGAAACGCACCGGGAGGTCGATGCCGTATTCGCGCACATAGGCATCTGCCGAGTCGACGATGCGCCGTATCTTCCCCTCCGTGACGGCTTCCTCGGGCGACCCGAACGACATGCCTCTCCTCGTTTTCACCTCCACGAACACCAGCGTACCGTCTTTTTCGGCCACGATGTCCAGCTCCTTGCGGTCGTACCTCCAATTCCTGTGGCGGATGACGTAGCCCTCCGCTTCCAGGTGGCTTGCGGCCAGTCGTTCTCCTTCTTTTCCCAGTTCGTTATGCGCGGCCATGCTGTTCCACCGGATTGCCACGGTGCAAAAATATCAAAAAAACTTGGTTAATCCTTGCGGAGACCTTACTTTTGTATGTTAAATCGCGAAGGCATGGCGGACGACGCCTTTTACATGAAGAAAGCCTTGGAGGAGGCGCGGCGCGGGTACGAGGAGGACGAGATACCGGTGGGAGCCGTGGTGGTGTGCGGCGGGCGCATCCTGGCGCGGGCGCACAACTTGACGGAGACACTGACGGACGTGACCGCGCACGCTGAAATGCAGGCGATTACGGCCGCCGCCAGTGCCTTGGGCGGGAAGTATCTGGACGGATGCACGCTCTACGTCACGCTGGAGCCGTGCGTGATGTGCGCGGGAGCCATCGGGTGGGCGCAGGTAAAACGCCTGGTTTTCGGGACGGCTGACGCGAAGAGGGGATACAGGAAGTTCGCGCCCCAGGCCTTGCACCCCAAAACGGAAGTGACTGAAGGCGTGATGGCGGAAGAGGCCGCGCGTCTGCTGAAGGACTTTTTCAGGGAGAGGAGGCGCACTCCGGGAAACGGCGGGGCGGCGGAACAAGACGTGGGAAAGACCGTCCACACCTGCGGGAGGATTGCGGAAGTGGGAAACAATGCGGACGACATCTTGTCCGGAACTGCGGAGGACGTTTCGGAAATTCCTCCTTTCGGGTGACTGCTGGCATGTATTGGAAGGCACGGATAAGCGTGCGAACCATTGAAAGAAATTCACGCCGAAAGAAAACGCTAAAAGGTGTGGATTCCTTTTTTTGCGGAATAGGCGAATTTAGGTCGGCAATGGAAGATAGCGATGTTCAATGCTTATTCTCCTCTGACAACGGCAAGTTTGCCCGACAAACATACGAAGCCCCCTTTCCATGAGACACCGGTTGGCGATATAAACTGACTGCGTTTCAGCCGCGGGCCTTTCCCTCTTACCGACCTGTCAACGCCCGTAACTCTTTCAAATACGCGTTCATCGACACTTCGCTCGACAGGATGAGCGAGTGAGGTGGAGGCGCACAAGATTTAAAAGGCGCGTGACGCGCCGCGCATCGGTTAGGCCGACCGTGCGCGGTTACTTCACCTCCTCATAGTCCACGTATTCCCCTTCGTCGTCGTCGAACACCTTGTGACGGGCTTTTGACGAAGAGCGGAAACGGCTCGCGGATGCCGACTGTCCTCCCGCGCCGGCGTTGCCGGACGAAGGCCTCCGCCCGCGGGCGGAGGGGAAAAAGGAACGGATGACATTCCGCACCCTGTCGGCCACGTTGAGCAACGTGACAAACAGGAACACAAGGAAGCCGAATACCAAGCCGAACAAACATCCGAAAGGACCTGCCATATACATGATTTTTATGCCTCGCCGCCAGACTTCGAACAAGAACCGTGCCAAATCAGTGCGTCCCGCGCCGCGACGTCACGACGGAAAGGACGACATACCACGCGACGATGGCCGCGAAACAACCTATCCCCAAGAAGGCGGCCATGGGAATGCAAGTCAGGATGAACGCGAACCTGACCTTGTTTTCCCGCAGGGAAAGGTTCTCGAATTTGAGCGAGAACATGGGGATTTCCGCCACAAGGAGGAAGCAGGACAGCGACAGGAGCACGAAAAGGATACAGACGCCGGACTTTCCCGAAGCCAGGCTCTCGTGGTAGCCCGCTACCAGCGAGGCCCAGAACAGCGTGTTGGCCGGGGTGGGCACGCCGATGAAAGACGATGCCTGCCGCACGTCGAGGTTGAACTTAGCCAACCTGAGCGCCGAAAAGGCAGCCATAAGGAAAGCCGTGTAAGGCATCACGCCGCGCAAGACCTCCATGAACCCGGGGCAGGCCGCCTGACGGAAGAGGCTGAACAACATGGCCGAAGGTGCCACGCCGAAAGTCACCACGTCGGCCAGCGAATCCAATTCCTTCCCCATGGGGGAGGACACTTTCAACAGGCGAGCCGACATCCCGTCGAAAAAGTCGAACACGGCTCCCGCGACGACGGACAGGAACGCTCTCTGGTAATCGCCGCCGAAAGCGGCTTCCACGGCCACACAACCGCAAACCAGATTGCAACAGGTGATGGCGTTCGGGATTTGCCGTATGATGACGTTTGCCATACGGGACTTCTATTTATCATTGCAGTTTGGCGATGACCGTCTCGTTGCCCACCGTCCTCTGCCCCAGCCTGACGTTGACTTTCGTCCCCGCGGGAAGGAATAAGTCCACTCTGGAACCGAACTTGATGAAACCCAGATGTTCGTCGATGTAACAGTCTTCGTCCTCGCGGGGATAAGTCACGATGCGCCGCGCCATGGCACCCGCCACCTGCCGCGCCATGACGAACACCCCGTCCGGTGTCTCGATGACGATGGTAGACCGTTCGTTCTCTATGCTGGCCTTGGGCAACCACGCCTTGTGGAAGTTTCCGCCAAGGTGTTCCACCATCCTCACCGTACCGTCCACCGGAATCCAGTTGGCATGCACGTTGGTAAGGCTCATGAAGATGGAGACCATCAGCCGGCGGTCGTGGAAATATTCGTTCTCGTCCACCTCCTCTATCACGACGATTTTTCCGTCCGCAGGAGCCACCACCACGTTTTCCGTGTCGCCCTCGAAGATCCTGACGGGACAGCGGAAGAAATTGACCACGATGAGGTAGACGGCCAGGCACGCGACGGAGGAAAAGTAGAACGGGAGCTTGCTGTCGAACATATAGAAAAGACACACGTTGAACAAAGCCAGCATCAACGCGCCCGCAATGAGGGTGTGCGTTCCCTCCCGGTGTATCCTGATTTTCTTCAGTTTGTTCAGCTTGCGTCCCATGAGTCTCCCCTCATATCAAGTTGCAAAGGTAGTCATATTCCGTCAAATCCCAAAATTCCGTACTTCCTTTTTCAAACCCGTACTGCCATAAAAGTGTTTTGCGTTAAAAAGACGGGTTTCTTTTGTTCATTTCCTTAATGTGCGTAACTTTGCCCGCGATTTTCGTCTTTACCAATCCACAACTGTCATGCAGGACTTCGTACACCTTCATGTCCACACTCAATATTCCATCCTCGACGGGCAGGCCACCGTGTCGCGCCTCGTCGACAAGGCCATGAAAGACGGCATGCGCGGAATGGCCGTGACCGACCACGGCAACATGATGGCCATCAAGGAGTTTTTCAATTACACGGCCAAGAAGAACAGCGGCACACGGGCCGACATCAAGATGTGGGAGAGGCGTGTCGCCCTGCTGGAAAAGGGCGAGGATGCCGCGCTGAAAGAATGGGTCGACAAGCAGGAAAAGAAGCGGGCGGAGGCCGAAGAGGCGCGAAGGCAGGCGGAAGCCGAAGGCGAGCCGTCGCCGCCGGGCATCGGCTTCGTGCCGGAAGCCCCCCCGACATTCCCGACGGTGGAGGAGCAACTATTTGCGGCGCACGCGGAACTGGCCGCGGCACGGAAACGCTTGTTCAAGCCGATATTCGGCTGCGAGATGTACGTGGCATCGCGCCGCCTGAACCAGATGGAGAAAGAAAAGGACGGCGTGCGCTACCACCTTGTGGTGCTGGCCAAGAACCTGACGGGCTACCACAACCTCGTCAAGCTGGTGTCCAAGGCGTGGACTGACGGCTTCTACATGCGCCCGCGCACCGACCGCTTCGAGCTGGAGGCGCACCACGAGGGGCTGATTGTCTGTTCGGCCTGCATCGCCGGCGAGCTCCCCCGAAAGATACTGGCGGACGACCTTGAGGGAGCGGAGGAGACGGTGCGGTGGTACAAGCGCGTGTTCGGCGACGACTACTACCTGGAGCTCCAGCGCCACGAGGTGAAAGATCCGAACCAACACGCCAACCGCGAGACGTACCCCCTGCAACAGCGCGTCAACGCCCGGCTCATGGAACTGGCTCGCAAGTACGGCGTGAAGCTCGTTTGCACCAACGACTGCCATTTCACCGACCAAGAGGACGCCGAGGCGCACGACCGCCTGATATGCCTGAGCACGAACCGCGACCTGAACGACACGAAACGGATGCTCTATTCCAAGCAGGAATGGTTCAAGACACGGGCGGAAATGAACGAGGTGTTCGCCGACGTGCCGGAGGCGCTGGCCAACACGTGCCACATCTGCGACCAAGTGGAGTCCTACGACATCGACCATGCGCCGATAATGCCGAACTTCGACATTCCGGAGGAATTCGGGACGGAAAAGGGGTACAGGGAGAAATACACTGACGAGGAACTGTTCCAAGAGTTCACCCGCGACGAGAACGGCAACGTGGTGCTCAGCCGCGAGGAGGCCGAACGAAAAGTGAAGGAACTCGGCGGCACGGACAAACTTTACCGCCTGAAGCTGGAAGCTGACTATCTGGCCTCGCTGTCCTACGCCGGGGCGGCAAGGCTCTACGGCACCCCCCTGTCGGAGCAGGTGCGCGAACGCCTCAATTTCGAGCTGCACGTGATGAAGACGATGGGCTTTCCGGGCTATTTCCTCATCGTGCAGGACTACATCAACGCCGCACGCCACGAGCTGAACGTCTCCGTGGGGCCGGGGCGCGGCTCCGCGGCCGGTTCCGCAGTGGCCTACTGCCTGGGGATAACGAAAATAGACCCTATCCGCTACGACTTGCTTTTCGAGCGTTTCCTCAATCCCGACCGCATCTCCCTGCCGGATATCGACGTGGACTTCGACGACGACGGACGCGGGAAAGTGCTAAGCTGGGTGACGCAGAAATACGGCGAGGAGAAGGTGGCGCACATCATCACTTACGGCACGATGGCCACGAAGCTGGCCATCAAGGACGTGGCGCGGGTGGAGAAGCTCCCGCTGGAGACATCCAACGCCTTGTGCAAGCTCATCCCGGACAAACTGCCGGACGACGCGAACGGCAAGCCGCGCAAGATGAACCTCCCGAACGCCATCTCGTGCATCCCCGAGCTGCGGCAGGCCGAGGCGTCGACGAACCCCCTGCTGCGCGACACCATCCGCTACGCCCGCATGCTCGAGGGCAACGTGCGCAACACGGGCGTGCACGCCTGCGGCGTGATCATCTGCCGCGACGACGTGTCGGACTGGGTGCCCGTCAGCACGGCGGAAGACAAGGAGACGGGGGAGAAGTTGCGTTGCACGCAGTACGAAGGTTCCGTAATCGAGGAGACGGGGCTCGTCAAGATGGACTTCCTCGGCCTGAAGACCCTATCCATCATCAAGGAATGCCGCGACAACATCTACGACAGCCTCGGCCTCGATGTCGACGTGGATGCCATCGACATCGCCGACCCCGCCACCTTCCGGCTGTATTGCGACGGACGCACCGTGGGGACGTTCCAGTTCGAGTCGCCCGGAATGCAGAAATACCTGCGCGAACTGCAACCTTCTACTTTCGAAGACCTTATCGCCATGAACGCCCTCTATCGCCCCGGGCCGATGGACTACATTCCCGACTTCATCAGCCGCAAGCAGGGGCGGAAGCCGGTGACCTACGACATACCCTGCATGGAGAAGTACCTGAAAGACACCTACGGCATCACGGTGTACCAGGAGCAGGTAATGCTCCTCTCCCGTCAGCTGGCCGACTTCACACGGGGCGAGAGCGACACCCTGCGCAAGGCCATGGGAAAGAAGCAGATAGAAAAGCTGAACCACATGTACCCTAAGTTCATCGAGGGCGGGAAGAAAAACGGGCATGACCCCAAGGTACTCGAGAAGATATGGGCGGACTGGAAGAAGTTCGCCTCCTACGCCTTCAACAAGAGCCACGCCACGTGCTACTCGTGGGTGGCCTACCAGACGGCCTATCTGAAAGCCAACTTCCCCGCGCAATACATGGCGGCCGTGATGAGCCGGAGCCTGACGAACATCACCGACATCACGAAACTCATGGGCGAGTGCAAGAGCATAGGCATCAACACATTGGGGCCGGACATCAACGTCAGCCGACGGAAATTCAGCGTGGATGCCGAGGGTAACATACGCTTCGGGCTCGGTGCCGTCAAGGGGCTGGGCGACTCGACGGTGGATGCCATCGTGAAGGAACGCGAAGCCCACGGCCTCTACAAGGACGTGTTCGACTTTGTCCAACGCGTGCCGTGTAGCGTGGTGAAGCGCAACAGCTTGGAAAGCCTCGTGCTTTCCGGATCTTTCGACAGCTTCGGAGGCATCGCCCGCGAACAGTATTTCGGTGCCAACGACAAGGGGGAGAGCTTCATCGACCGCCTGATACGCTACGGCATACGTTATCAGGAAAGCAAGGAGGCCATGCGGAATTCCCTCTTCGGGGAGGACATGGATATGGTGGGAATCGCCAAGCCGGAAATACCGCAGGCCGAGGCGTGGAGTTCGTTAGACCGCCTGAACAAAGAGCGTGACCTGGTGGGCATCTACATTTCTGCCCACCCGCTGGACGACTACGCCGTCGTGCTCACGGACGTGTGCAACACGCACATGGCGGACTTGAAAGAACCGGAACGGTTCGCAAACAAAGGACTCACCATGGGCGGCATGGTCACGGCTGTGAGGAAAGGGGTGACCAAGGCGGGCAAGCCGTATGGCATAACGACGATAGAAGATTACACGGGAGCTTACGAACTGGCCCTGTTCGGGCAGGACTGGGCCGCATGGGGAGCGTACATGGAAGTGGGGAACACGCTCTACATCAACGCCGAATGCCGTCCCCGGCAAAAGGACCCCTCACGGATGGACTTCCACATCGGGCGCATCGACTTCCTGACGGACGTGAACGGCCCCTTGGTGAAGAGCATCACGATAAACGTGCCTCTGGACTCGCTGGACGACGACTTCGTGCTTTCGCTTTCCGACATCGTGAGGGAGAACCCGGGCGACACCGAACTCTGTTTCCGTATCCTCGATCCCGCAGGACGCATGAACATAGCGATGCTCTCCAAGTCGGCGAAAGTGTCCGTTAAAAAGGATTTAATTTCCTATATTCAAAGCAAACCTTCCATGTCGTACAAAATAAATTAGTATTTTTGTCGGCGGTTACAAGCGAACAAAAGGAACAATACAATGGCGTTAGCAATTACAGAATCAAATTTCGAGGAACTGTGGGCTTCGGGCAAGCCGATGATGGTGGATTTCTGGGCCACATGGTGCGGCCCGTGCAAGAAAATCGGCCCGGACATAGAGGCCTTGGCCGAAGAATACAAGGATAGGGTCGTCGTCGGCAAGTGCGACGTGGAGGACAACGAAGGCCTCGCCATACGCTTCAGCGTGCGCAACGTGCCCACCGTGATTTTCATCAAGAACGGCGAGGTGGTGGACAAACAGGTCGGCGCGGCTCCGAGAAAAGTTTTCGAGGAGAAACTGAAAGCCATCCTTTGAAGTCGCGCGGCCTTGGACGGTGCGGAAAGCGGCGTCATGCCGCATACGGGGAACAACGGGTGCGGGGGAATATCCATCAGGAACCGCCTGTCGCACAAGATACAAGTTCACGGAAGAAGAACCTTATTGCTTCCTTGATGTCATAGCGGAATATCATGCCGGGAGCGGCAGGGGCGGTGAAACAGGCGGCGGTTCCTTTCGTTGCTTCCAGGGTTTTTCCCGTGCGCGGGAAAACGGCTGATGTCGTCATGGTCTTCGCCCCGTCTCTCCTCCTCATGTATGGCGGCAACAGCCTGATTGCGGTTCTCGCCGCGT
>CAZGBV010000053.1:0-14164 GCA_964523985.1 uncultured Paraprevotella sp. | reverse complement strand
ACAGTTACCCGTTCACCGCATTTCGAGTGCGGCCCGATCGACCACTCCGGCATCTTTCCTCGTCTTTGGCACAAAGTTACGTTTTTTTTGTGAAAACCGAGCGAAACTTCTAAAAAAAGTATTGAAAAACGACCATGGAAAGTTTCCAATAAGAAGTGCAACGGTCTTTTCCTCACTCCTCCGCAGGTGAAGCCCCCGTTGAACTCAACTTCAGTAGAAAGTAACCCTCGTACACTCGCGCCACCATCCGGTGTACGACTTCATGATGAATATATGCTTGGCTCTCACCGCCTACTGCTTCTTCGACAACAAACCTAAGGTATTACCCCTACATATTGAAAGGAGGAGTCAACTTGACTTGTTTTAATTGGCATGAAACCTTATCTCGAACTCGCGTAACCCTGTGTTCGGTTATCCACACGAAACGTTACAGAGCCAGAGGAAACTCAAAATCCCAACACCAAGCGCGAGTTCTTCGAACTTTTCCTCTAATTTTGCACTTGCCGGTTGACTCTCGTAGGAAAGAGCCGTGTCGGCGGACTTCTTTTTTGGCAATAAGCACCGCCAATCTGCATAAAATTCGTAACTTTGTGGCTTGAAACGTAAATCAGGCACTGGAAATGGCTGAAACGAGAATAATCAGAACTGCGTTGGTGTCGGTTTTCCACAAAGACGGTTTGGATGCCTTGCTGAAAAAGTTGCACGAGGAAGGCGTAAAGTTCCTCTCCACGGGAGGAACGCGAGAGTTCATCGAGGGGCTGGGCTATCCGTGCGAGGCTGTGGAAGAGCTGACCACTTACCCATCCATCCTTGGTGGGCGGGTCAAGACGTTGCACCCCAAGGTATTCGGCGGCATCCTCGCCCGACGCGGCAAGGCGGCGGACAAAGCCGAGATGGAGCGGTACGCGATACCGGAAATCGATTTGGTCATCGTAGACCTTTACCCTTTCGAGGATACCGTGGCGGGCGGCGCGTGTGAGGCGGACATCATCGAAAAGATAGACATAGGCGGCATTTCGCTAATTCGTGCCGGGGCGAAGAACTTCAAGGACGTGGCGGTGGTGTCAAGCAAAGCGGAATACGGCTCGTTCTTGGAATTGCTGAACCGCAAAGGGGCGCGGACGGACGTGGAAGACCGTCGTCACCTCGCTACCCGTGCGTTCAACGTAAGTAGCCATTACGATGCGGCTATATATACCTACTTCGAAGGCGAAGAGCGGGAGGTCGGGGCATGAATAAACTCCAATGAAATATGAACATTATTAAGGCGTAGGCAGATGGGTTTCTTTTCTTTCACACAAGGAATAGCCATGGATTTGGGCACGGCGAACACGATTATCACGTGCGAGGGGAAAATCGTGGTGGACGAACCGTCAGTGGTGGCGTTGGATCGCCGCACGGAGAAGATGATAGCCGTGGGCGAAAAAGCGAAGCTGATGTACGAGAAGGCGCACGAAAAGATTAAGACGGTGCGCCCGTTGCACGAGGGTGTGATAGCGGACTTCAACGCGTGCGAGCAACTCATGCGTGGCCTCATCAAGATGGTGCACACGGGGAGGCATCTGTTCTCCCCCTCGTTGCGTATGGTGATAGGCGTGCCCTCGGGATCCACGGAAGTGGAACTCCGTGCAGTACACGACTCGGCGGAGCATGCCGGCGGACGCGACGTGCGCCTCATACACGAGCCCATGGCGGCGGCGATAGGCATCGGCATCGATGTCGAAGCTCCCGAGGGGAACATGATAGTCGATATCGGTGGCGGATCCACCGAAATCGCCGTCATCTCGCTCGGCGGAATCGTGACCAACAACTCTATCCGTTTCGCGGGAGATAACCTGACGGCAGACATACAAGAGTACATGAGCCGCCAGCACAACGTGAAAGTGAGCGAGCGGATGGCCGAGCGAATCAAGATACACGTGGGGGCGGCTCTCACGGAATTAGGCGAGGACGCGCCGGAGGATTACGTCGTGTTCGGACCGAACCGCATCACGGCATTGCCGATGGAGGTGCCGGTTTGCTATCAGGAGGTGGCGCACTGTATGGAAAAGACTATCGCACGCATAGAGATGGCCGTCTTGAATGCGCTCGAGAACACGCCCCCGGAATTGTACGCCGACATCGTGCGCAACGGCATATATTTGACGGGCGGCGGAGCCTTGCTCCGCGGATTGGACAAACGGTTGACGGACAAGATTAACATTCCGTTCCACGTGGCAGACGACCCACTCCACAGCGTGGCCAAGGGGACGGGGGTGGCATTGAAGAACATCAACAACTTCTCTTTCCTTTTCTGACGCGACCCGTGGGGACGTTGTTCAAATTCCTGAGGAAATACGGCTACTGGTTCTTTTTCATCTTGTTAGAGGGGGGTAGTCTGTGGTTGCTCTTCCGTTTTAACCGTTATCAAGGTAGCGTGTGGTTCACGTCCGCCAATGCGGTGTCGGGGCGAGTGTCGGAGTGGGAGTCGGACTTCTTCTCTTATGCGGGTCTGAAAGATCGCAACAAAGAGCTAAGCCGCAAGAATGTCGTGCTGGAACAGCGGGTACGGATTCTGACGACGTTGCTGGCGCGTGCCACGCATGATTCCACCTGCGCGGAGGTGCGACAGGGAGAGTTGCTCGACGGTTTCGGCATGGTGGAGGCCGAGGTGGTAAACGGCAGTGTGCGGAAACAAGACAACTACCTAACTATTGACAAGGGGGAGCGCGACGGCGTGAAGCCGGAGATGGGCGTGGTGTGCGGTACGGGGGTCGTGGGGATTGTCTATGCTGCTTCTTCGCACTACGCGATTGTCTTGCCGCTACTGAACGGGAAGTCAAACATCGGTTGCCGGTTGAGGGGAACGGATTATTTCGGGAACCTGCACTGGGAAGGCGGACATCCGTTGTTCGCTTACTTGAGCGACATTCCGCGCCACGCTCGCCTGAAAGAAGGCATGGCGGTGGAGACGAGCGGCTTTTCGGCGGTATTCCCGGCGGGATTGTTCGTGGGCAAAGTGACGCGAATTGAAAACTCGGAGGACGGACTGTCTTACAAGTTGCGGGTGAATTTGGGCACGGACTTCGCGCGGCTACGGGACGTGTGTGTGCTGACCTCGCCCAACCACGTGGAGTTGGACAGTCTGCGACGGAGGATAGAAGAAAGGAAATAAGACGGAAACAAGATGCGTGGCTTTTTCAACAGGCTGATGTGGGCGTTGGCGTTGCCGGTTTCACAGGGATTGGTGTTCAACCACATCCGCTTCCTCGGCTATGCCACACCTCTTATATATATATATATACTCTGCCTGCAACCGTTGAACGCTTCGCGCTACGCATGGCTGTCGTGGGGGTTCGCCGTGGGTCTCGGGGCGGATTTTTTTTCCGAGACACCCGGTCTCGGGGCGGCATCGATGACGTTGACGGCACTGTGTGCTCCGCAACTCCTACGGCTGTTCGCCCCCAAGGACTGCGTAGAGGACATGGTGCCGAGCTTCCGTACGCTGGGAGGGTGGAAATACTTCTGGTACGTGACGTTGCTCGTGTTGTTGCAGGAGGCGTGCGTCGTGGCACTTGAGACGTTTTCTTTCTTCAACGCCTTGGATATGCTTTACACTTGCTTAGGGAGTAGTGTGCTTTCCCTCTTGCTGATATTGTCGTTGGAGAAGATGCGCGGCGCGGAGTCGTCGCGCAATTCCGTTTAGGGGAAAATGGATGATTATAGCCGCGAAAAGCGCAAATACGTAATCGGAGGAGTGGCCACGGGCATCGTTTTCCTTTATATTGTCCGCCTCTTCACGTTGCAGATAATGAGCGACGACTACAAGAAGAACGCTGACTCGAACGCCTTCCTGAAGAAAATCCAATACCCCTCGCGGGGTGTCATCACAGATCGTAACGGAAAACTGCTGGTTTATAACCAACCTTCATACGACATCATGGTGGTCATGAACGAACAGCTGGGCGTGGACACGCTGGACTTGTGCGAGAGCCTCGGGATAACCAAGGAGTATTACGTCAGACGGATGGAAGAAATCAAGGATCGCCGCCACAATCCGGGCTACTCACGCTACACACGTCAGCTCTTCATGAGCCAGCTTTCCGCCGAGGAGTTCTGCGTGTTCCGCGAGAAGCTGTTCCGCTTTCCAGGCTTCTATGTGCAGAACCGTTCCATACGCCAATACCGGTCGCCCTGTGCCGCACTGTTGTTGGGCGACATCGGAGAGGTGTCGCCTGCGGAAATAGAAGAAGACAAGTATTACCAGAACGGAGACTTCATCGGCAAACAGGGCGTGGAAAAAGCTTACGAGAAAGAACTGAGGGGCGAGAAAGGGTCACAGATACTTCTGCGCGACGCGCGGGGGCGCATCAAGGGGCGCTACATGGAGGGCAAGCTGGACACGAAACCCGTTCCGGGTAAGAACCTGACCTTGGGGATAGACGTTGACTTGCAGGCTCTCGGCGAGCGGCTGATGGAGGGCAAGCTGGGTAGCATAGTGGCCATAGAGCCGTCATCCGGCGAGGTACTTTGCATGGTGTCGTCGCCCACTTACGACTCCCGCATGATGATTGGGCGCAAGCGAGGGAAGAACCACCTGATTTTGAGCCACGACCCATTGAAGCCGTTGCTGAACCGCTCCATTATGGGGCAATACCCTCCCGGTTCGACGTTCAAGACCACACAGGCTCTTACCTTCCTTCAGGAAGGCATCATCACTCCTGAGACGGCTTTTCCCTGCTCGCACGGTTTCATCTACCGCGGCCTGAAAGTGGGATGTCACGGCCATGCGGCACCGGCCAAACTGGTGCCGGCCATCGGCACCTCGTGCAACGCTTACTTCTGTTGGGGATTATATTATATGTTCGGCAACCGTGCCAAGTACAAGGACGTGCAGGAGGCCATGACCGTGTGGAAAGACTATATGGTGTCGATGGGCTTCGGCTACAAGCTCGGCATCGACTTGCCGGGAGAGAAGAGAGGATTGATACCGAACGCGCCTTTTTATGACAAGGCTTACCACGGCTCTTGGAACGGACTGACTATCATCAGCATCGCTATCGGGCAGGGGGAAGTGAATGCCACTCCCTTGCAGATAGCCAACCTCGGTGCGACGATAGCCAACCGAGGTTACTTCGTCACACCGCATGTGGTGAAGGAAATACAAGACGGGCATATCGACACAATCTACTCCCGACGGCGGTACACGAAGGTGGAGACCCGGCACTACGAGACGGTGGTGGAGGGAATGCGCAGAGCCGTGCTGTATGGGACTTGCCGCAAGGCCAACCTGCCTGGCATAGAAGTGTGTGGTAAGACGGGTACGGCGCAAAACCGAGGCCACGACCACTCCGTATTCATGGGATTCGCTCCAATGAACGACCCCAAAATAGCTATCGCTGTATATGTGGAAAACGGAGGTTGGGGAGCGGACTACGGTGTGCCTCTCGGTGCACTGATGATGGAACAGTACTTGCGGGGTGGCCTCTCGCCCGCGAGCGAGAAGCTGGCGGAAACTTTCCGAGAAAAGCATATCTCGTATGGCACGGAAAGCAGATGAGAAAGAAAAGGGTGTGTGGTACTCGCTGGACTGGTGGACTGTGCTCATCTATGTGGCGTTGTTAGCGTTCGGGTGGGTCAGCATCTGTGGGGCATGCTACGACTTCGACATGGTGGGAAAAGTGTTCTCCATCGACTCCCGCTCGGGAATGCAGGTGATTTGGATAGGTTCTTCGCTGGCAATAGGTTTCATTCTCTTAATGCTCGACGGAAAACTGTACGACACCTTCGCTTACGCCATCTATGCGTTCCTGCTCGCCTTGCTGTTCGTCACGCCTTTTCTGGCGCACGACATCAAGGGATCTCACTCATGGATAAAAATAGGGCCTTTCAGCCTGCAGTCCGCCGAGTTCGCCAAATTCGCCACGGCTCTGGCACTGGCCAAATTCATGTCAGCTTACGAGTACGACATCTCGCGTTGGAAAGACTTCTTGAAGACGCTGGTCATCATCTTCGTGCCTATCGTCTTGATTGTCATGCAGAGCGAGACGGGTTCGGCCTTGGTCTATTTGTCCTTTTTCCTTGTGCTGTATCGTGAGGGGATGTCCGGAGTCGTGCTTTTCACTGGAGTGTCGGCTGTGGCTTATTTCGTGGTGGGTGTGCGGTTCGAACATATCATGCTGGGGGACATTCCGACCAGTGTGGGGGAATTTCTGGTGCTGATGATGGTAATCCTCTTTACGACCGGCATGGTGCACGTCTATTGCGACAAGGTGTCGGTGGAGCGCAATATCCTGTTTTACGGTCTGGGCGTGATAGTGTCCGTGCTCGCCTTCGCAGGTTTCGTGATTCCTTTTGATGTCGCTCCTGTCTTGATTGCGGTGTGCGTCGCGATGACATTGTACCTGTTCTACGCGGCTTTGAGCGAGCGCGTGGCGCGTTACTTCTACATTGTGTTGTTCGCGTGGGGATCCATGGCGTTCTTCTATTCGGCCGATTACGTGTTGAACAGCGTGTTGGAACCCCATCAGAGGGAGCGCATCAACGTGCTTTTGGGATTGGAAGACGACCCGTCGGGTGCCAGTTACAATGTCAACCAAGCCAAGATTGCCATCGGGTCGGGCGGACTGCTCGGCAAGGGCTTCCTGAACGGAACGCAGACCAAGTTGAAGTACGTGCCGGAACAGGATACCGACTTCATCTTCTGCACGGTGGGTGAAGAAGAGGGCTTTTGGGGGGCGGCCGGTGTGTTGGTGTTGTTCTTGGTGTTCATCCTCCGTTTAATCCATCTCGCCGAGCGGCAACCTTTCGCCTTCGGGCGTATTTACGGCTATTGCGTGGTGAGCGTCTTCCTCTTCCACTTGTTCATCAACGTGGGGATGGTGCTGGGTCTCACGCCGGTCATCGGTATCCCGTTGCCATTCTTCAGCTACGGGGGCTCGTCGTTGTGGGGCTTCACCATTCTGCTATTCGTGTTCCTGCGCATTGATGCGGAGCGCAATCAGGCCAAAAAAGACTGATTCTCAACGGCTGACGAGCATCCCTACGTCGCGTATGCCGGGAAGGATTTCTCGCATCATGAGATGCGAGACACGTATCCGTCCGGTCTGTCCGCGGTGCAAAGCCATGGGGGGGACGGACACTTCGTATTGGTAAACATAGATGCCTTTGCCCGTGCGTTGGATGTCAGGATGAGTCAGCCGACAAGTCACAGTGTCGCGGCTCACGACTCCGGGAGGGGAGAAATCCCTCTCCACTGCCATCATGATGTCGGTGTAAGGATACGTGTGTGTGGAGCGCAGTTCCAATTCGAAGTTGTACGTGGCATCTGTCCGCACGGTGTCAATGTCGAAGACAAGCGTGTCGCGGTTGTTCCAACCTTGTCCGGGGATGTGGCGGAAAGAATGGAAAACCACACGCTCGTTGCACCCCGCAAGCGACAGAAGGATGCCCGCGGCAACCACGAAAGTCGAGATGAGGCGCACGGTTGCGTATGCCGGAACGCGAAGGACGACCATCATAGTCATTCTGCCTTTCCGGTCGAATCTTCCGGGGTGGGGGAGGGTCTTTCCGTGCGGTTCTCCGCCGCTTTTCCGCGCCTGTCCTTTTCTCCGGGGCGGTTCGTGGCGGAGCTTCCCTGTTCCCCCCTGAAGTCATTGCCGTTTTTTTCCCGGTCGCGGTTGCGCCGATATTTGCCTTCATCCTCCCCTTTGTGTTCCACGCCCCGCGTTTCTTTGGGGTGTTGCGGGTTATGAGAGGAGGAGGCGTTGTCCCTGCGTTTTGCCTTGTTCTTTTTCCTCTTGTCAAATCGCGTCAGGCTCTCCTGCTCCACGAGGTCGGTCGGTTTGGTCGGTGACGAAGCTTTCCCACCTTCCAACCGTTCCGGTTTCTCGCCGCGGCGGTTCATGTCGATTACCTCAAAGGCTCTTTCCGTGGTCAGGGTGGTCAGGTTCGCGGCGGAATGTTTGTCGGTGGAGTAGGTGACGAGCCCAGCCAGTATGTCGGCCTTGAAGAAGTGGTATTCCGCATCGCGTGTCTGCAACGTGATTTCCCGGCTCGGCAACCTTTTCCCGGCTTCCACGTAAGTGTCCACCTCGTAGTTCATGCAACATTTCAGTTTGGCACACTGGCCGGCCAGCTTTTGCGGGTTCAGCGAGATGTCCTGATAGTGCGCCGCGCCGGTTGACACGGAAACGAAGTTCTTCATCCAAGTGGCACAGCACAACTCCCGTCCGCAGGGGCCTATGCCGCCTATGCGTCCGGCTTCTTGTCTCGCGCCTATTTGTTTCATCTCGATGCGCACATGGAACGTCTCGGCCAGCACCCTGATGAGTTGGCGGAAGTCCACGCGTCCGTCCGCGATGTAATAGAAAATGGCCTTGTTGCCGTCGCCTTGGTATTCCACGTCGCCGATTTTCATCTGCAGTCCCAGTTCCTTGGCTATCTGTCGCGAACGTATCATGGTGTCGTGTTCCCGGCTCTTGGCCTCCTCGTACTTTTCCATGTCGGCGGGCTTGGCCTTGCGGTAGACGCGTTTTATCTCGCGATCTGGCTTCAGGTTGGCTTTCCGCACTTGCAGGGTGACGAGCCGTCCCGTGAGGGTGACCACACCGATATCGTGTCCCGGCGTGGCTTCCACGGCCACGATGTCGCCTTTCTCCAACGGCAGGTGGTTGCTGTTGTGGTAATACTCCTTGCGCGTGTTCTTGAACTGCACTTCCACCAAGTCCGTGTCCTCTGCGTCCCGCGGAATATCGGCCAGATAGTCGTACACGTTCAGTTGTTTATCTTGTAGTCCGCAACCCTTGGCGCAAAGTCCGCGGCACGACCCGTTGAGTTTGAATTTTTCCTCCATTCGTAATCTTTTGACATTCATTATTTGAGTAGCACTATCATTTTCAGGGCGAAGTCGAAAAACACGATTTTCGGATTCGCGTTTTGTCCTATGTCCCGTTGCGCATTGCCCAGTTCTTCCATGATTCCGACGACGTTGCGTTCGTTGATGAATCGCGCGAAGTTCTTGGCGAAGCCGCTCTCTTCGCCCGTCATGTAGTTCAGTTCCGGGCGGCGGAAATTATAGATGAAGTTCTCGCGGAGAAGCCTTTGGAAATAGGCGAGGAAGTTCTTTTGCCTTTCGCGCCCCATCGCGGCCACTTCTTCGCTCCATTTCCGCATCTCCTTAATTTTGCGCTGGTAGCTCAACCGCATCAGCCGGACGAAAAGGTCGAAGAAAAGTACGTCGTCGCGCCCGGAGGCAAGGCTCTTCAAGGCTGCAGTGTAACTGCCCTCGGCACTTCTAGCGAGAACCTCCACGTCGGCGGCGGAGTGGATGCGGCGAAGGGCTTCCGCCAGAGTTTCGTAGGGAATGCCCTTCACCTCGATTTGCTGTGTACGGCTTAGGATGGTGGGCAAGATTTTCTCCGGCTCATCGCTCACCAGCAGGAAATGCGTCGCCTCGGGCGGCTCTTCCACGAGCTTCAGCAACTTGTTGGCGCATTCGGCGTTCATCTTTTCCGGCATCCACATTACCAACACCTTGCGCCCCCCGAGGGTGGGTTTCAGCGCAAGTTTCCGCTGTATCCGGGCCGCTTCGGCGGCATAGATGAGAGCCTGCTGGTTCTCGGCCTTCATGTCGTTCAGCCAATCGTCAAGGTCGAAGTAGAGGCCGGACTCCAAGCGTTTGCGCCACTCTTCGAGATAGATGTCGCACACGGAGTTTTCCGCTGTCTTGTACCTGACGATGGGGAAGACGAAATGCAGGTCTGGATGCACGAAATGCGCCGCGACACGGCACGACGGGCATTCGCCGCAGGCATCGCCAAAGCCGGGGCGGCGGCAGAGCAGGTATTGGGCAAACGACACGGCGAGGGCGAGCTTCCCGCATCCCGGTGGGCCGCTGAGGAGCAGGGCGTGCGGCACGTGCTCTTCGCGCACCTCGCGCAGGAGGAGTTCTTTGATGTCAGTTTGTCCCACTACCTGGCTGAACATGGCTTCAGAAGATTTGACGCGCTATCTCGCGGATACTCTCCACGGCGGAAACAGTGTAGAAATGGATGCCCGCCGCACCGTTGCAGATGAGCTCGCGGCATTGTGCCACAGCCCATTCCGTCCCTACCCGCTGAATCTCCTCGTCGGTCTTGCATTTCCGCAGTTCCAAAACCAGGGGTTGGGGAAGGTCGCACCGGAACGTCTTGGGCAATGTGTCCAGTTGCGAGAGCTTGGCGATGGGTTTGATGCCGGGGATGATAGGGATGGCGATGCCGGCACGGCGGGCGCGTCCCACGAAGTCGAAATACTTGGCATTGTCGTAAAACAACTGGGTGACGGCATAGGCGGCTCCCAAATCTGCTTTCTGTTTGAGCACGGCCATGTCGGCTTCGGGATTGGGGGATTCCTCGTGCTTTTCGGGGTAGCAGGCTACGCCGTAGGAGAATGGCGTGCCGGGCGACTTGATGGGGGAGCCGTCGATGAAGAAGCCCTCGTTGAAGCGGTTGATGTGCGCGATGAGTTCCGAGGCGTGGGAGTAACCGTCGCTTTCGGGGCGGAAGACGGAATCTTCCTTTGCCTTGTCGCCGCGTAGGACAAGCAAGTCGCTGATGCAGAGGAACTGCAGGTCAAGCAACATGTACTCGGTATCCTCGCGTGTGTATCCGGCACACAGGACGTGTGGCACGACATGTATACCGTAACGCCTCTGTATCGCGGCGGCTACGGCTATCGTGCCGGGACGGCGGCGTATGCGGTGTCGTTGCATGACACCCCCGCCTAAGTCCTTGTACACATACTCAGCGCGATGGTTCGTGATGTTGACATACGCGGGATTGAACTCGCGGAGGGCATCCATTGTGCGGAATAGGGGGGCGATGCCGGCTCCTTTCAACGGGGGCAACACCTCGAAGGAAAAGGCCGCTCCCTCATGGTTTTGAATGAGGTCTATAACGTTCATCCTGCTTTCGTTTGCACAAAGATAGGAAAAGAATCCCAAAACGCGGGCGAAAAGCGTAGGTTAACGGCGTGTTTTTGTCGGATTTTCAGGTTTGCGGGCTATCGCGGGAAGCAATCATCTCCCATCGACGGACACGAAACGCATGTCTTTCCATTCGTACACGACGGGACGTAAGACGGCTATCATCCGCTCCGCTTCTTCCTTGTCCACCTCGCCGGGCTGCAAAGCAAAAGTCAGCCGCGTGCCGTCCGCCTCGAGGGAGGCCGTCACGAACTGCATGTCCTGCAAGTGTTGGAGGCGTGCTACTTCTTTGTCGCCGCCCGTCGAATCGTCGGCCATCCAGAAAGCATCGTAAGCGAGGTGCGGCATCCATTTCTCTTCCGGCAACATCTCCCAGTCCAGCGTGTAAAGCGACAACTTTGTCTCGGGTATCGGGCCGGAATAGGTACGCGCCACGCAGACGTAGTCCGACGAGTCGTTGCATGGCAGGAGCTTCATCTCCACGCGGCAGTTTGCCGTCAACTGGAGGTCGAGGTAATCCGCCGTCAGCGTTTTCAGTACGCTGAATCCGTCAAAGCGGTTGCGCACCTTGGCTTCCATACCGTTTTCAATGAAGTCGATGCAGTCCAAGCGGTTGTTTTCCGTCATGATGCCCAGCACGCTGTCGGGCAAGGAAGCGAACACGTCGCGCATCTTCCGCGCCTGAATGGCTTGGCACGATGCCAACGCCATGATGACAAGAGGGAGGAAACGTTTCATACGTCCATTTTGCATTGTCGCCACGAATTTAGTCATTTTTGCCGATACTCCGTACCTCGTACCCCGGTTAATAACATCCTTTCACGTTAACGGGAACCCAGATAGAGGAACACCATACCGATTAATACCGCCAGCAGGTCGGCGGCCTTTCCCCGCAGGTTATTCTCGCGGAAGACTGCGGCACCGAACAAGAACGAGACGACCACGCTGCCACGACGCACCATGGAAACGATGGATACCATGACACCGTCAAGGCTGAGCGCGTAGAAATAAACGAAGTCCGCCGCCGACAGGAAGAGCGAAATCAGGAGAATGCACCAATCCCAGCGGAAAGGCGTGGTCTGCTTTCCGCGAAGGCGGCGTGACAGGAGCATCACGATGCCCATCATTGCCGACTGGTAGAGATTGTAATAGCCTTGCACCGCCATACGGTTCAGTCCCACGCCTCCGTTCTCCGGCGAGGCCATCAGGTATTTGTCGTACAAGCCGCTGGTTGCACCGAGTGCAGCGGCCAGAACGGTGAAGCAAATCCACTTGTCATGGTAGAAGTCGATGCCTTCTTTCTTGCCGCTCCGGCTCAGCATGAAGAAAGACAGCACGGCCAGTGCCACGCCCGTCCATTGGTAAACGTTCAGCCGTTCGCCGAACACCAGCAACGCGCCGACGAGTACCATAACGGGGCGAGTGGCGTTAATGGGACCCACGATAGTCAGCGGCAGGTGCTTCATTCCGAGGTATCCGAAAATCCAGGACGATAGAACGATGCAGGATTTCAGGAGGATGTACTTTTGCGTATTCCAGTTGGCGGCGGGGATGTGGAACATATTTTCTTCCTTCGTCAAACCCCAGGCCGAGCCGAGGATGAACGGCAGGAACACGAGGCTGCAAAACAGTGTGTTGAGGAACAGGACGGGAATCACCGCGTTGCTCCTCAGTGCCTTCTTCTTGAACACGTCGTAGAAGCCCAGCAGGGCGGCGGAAATGAATGCCGAAATCAGCCACATACGCCTTTCTCCTTCCCGCCTTACACCGTGAAGACCCGGTTCGGGTAGTACACGTGAACGAGGAACAGGGCGTTGGCGGGCATGGACTGCCCCGCCCGTTGCCGGTCTTTCTCCTCTACCACTGCGCGGAAGCCCTCCGTCGTGAGCTTGCCGTTCCCTACCTCGAGGAGTGTGCCGACGATGGCACGTACCATACCCCTTAGGAAACGGTCGGCTCGGATTTCGAAACGCCATTCCCCGGGCGCGAGTTCCGTCCAACAGGCACGCATGACGCGGCAACGGTTGGTTTTTACATCGGTGTGCGCCTTGCTGAAACAGGAGAAGTCGTCATACGCGAGCAATGCGGCGGCGGCCTCGTTCATCTTCCCGAAGTCGAGTTTTCGGTGGACGCGGCACGAGTAAGTCCGCAGGAAAGGCGACTTGCTGGAGTATATATGATAATGGTACGTGCGCGAGAGGGCATCGAAGCGGGCGTGCGCCCCGTTCGTCACGGGTACCGTCTTGTGGACGGCCACGTCCGGCGGCAACAGGCGGTTGAGTTTGTCCGTCAGCCACGCCCCGTCGATGCGTCGCAAGGGGTCGTCGGCATACTCGAAGTCGAAGTGCGCCACCATCATCCGTGCGTGCACCCCCGCGTCCGTCCGTCCCGCCCCCGTCACGGGCACGGGCTCCCGCAGGAGCGTGGACAACGCCCGCTGCACCACCTCCTGCACGCTGATGCCGTTGGGCTGCACCTGCCAGCCGTGGTAGCGCGTGCCGTCGTAAGCCAAATAAATGAAGTACCTTTGCATCCGTCCGTTTCGCAACCGTCCGCAAAGATACACAAAAATAGACAATCCGCGCCTCTGGACACGGGGAACTTTCGCGCCCGTCCCCAGAGGGACACCCCGGTGCAAAAAACTTAAATTCCACATCCCTTTAATGTTCGTATTGCCTTTATCCCAAAATATAATTATATTGGCAGAGCTTGAGTGCGAGTATGCCGCATTCTTGCAAGACATATTGAAACAACGAAGCGTATACGCTCGATTTGCTAATAGAAATGTGAGAAACTTCTATGAGATGCAAAGACGGTGTAATACGGTTCGTGTGTATAGCGTGGGGTGTATTCTCTTTCTCATCTCAAGGCAATTCTCACAGCCTCCATTAGAAGAAAGGCATATCAGTGCCACGCTTAAACAGAAGTACGATTTGTATTAATCTGATATATAGTCATTACATATTATCCTATTATAGATTTGATACCATATAGTCCCCATAGATATAATATTTGAAATAATCGTTCCTGTATATTAGGATAAAACGGAGTTCATCATCTCCCAAAGAGTGAATGCCATAAGATTGTGTCGTGGGAATTGATGTTTTGGTCACTTTTTTGTGCCTCCCCTGCAATATATGACCAGTTCAATCAAACATATTCCACAAATAAATCCTACCTTTGCCGTCATTGGATAGACATACGGATATGGAACGTAAA
>CAZGBV010000052.1:0-14310 GCA_964523985.1 uncultured Paraprevotella sp. | reverse complement strand
CGATGGCCGTCTGGAGTTCGCCTTCCGCTTCTACCAGCGCGTCGATGCGGCCGTTGGCGGCACCGATGGACTCGTTGGCCGCCTCGATGGACGCGTTGGCCGCGTCGATGCCCGCCTGCAGGGTGGCGCGAGCTTCCTCAATGGCCTTCTGCGCGGCCGCGATGGCGGCCTCCTGGGCGGCTGCGGCCTGTTCCGCGGCGTATGCCTTGGCGGCTTCGGCCTGAGCCTTGGCGTATGCCTCGGCGTCGCTCTGCGCCGCACTCTGGGCAGCCGCTATGGCAGCTTCCAGCTCACTCTTCGCAGCTTCCCACTTGCTCTTCGCGTCCTGCAACTGGGCATCCAGAGCGTCGTGCTGCGAATCCAAATCGCTAACCTGCGCGGACAAGGTGCTGATTTTCTCATTCACCAGTCCCTCGAGATCGGTCGCGTTTTGGTCAATCTGTCCTTGCAAGTTCGCGATGTCGTCGTCGTAATCCTTGCAGGAAGTCGTCAAGCTCAGCGATGCCACCAAAAGCGCACCGAACAGAGCCACATTCACAAA
The DNA here is from genome assembly GCA_964523985.1 of uncultured Paraprevotella sp. Taxonomy (GTDB): domain Bacteria; phylum Bacteroidota; class Bacteroidia; order Bacteroidales; family Bacteroidaceae; genus Paraprevotella. The sequence continues at coordinate 13,769 of CAZGBV010000052.1, read as the reverse complement.
CTTTTTCCTCATAATACAAATAAAAATTAGTTAAAACGTATGATTCTCTACTCTCTCTTTCCGCTCGCAATCTTTTCCACCTCTTCCGTAGAGGTGGAAAAAAGGGGCGGAGGAGTATATTTTTCAGCGCGGAAACGCCTTATATATAATAAGGTGTGGCAAGATGCCGAAACTGGAAAAAAACGGGGAATCCGCATTTTTTTCATCAAAAAAAGGCGAATTTGTTTTGCGCATATCCGTATAAAACTTATCTTTGCACCTTGAATTTCCACCTCTATGGAAGAGGTGGAAAAAGAAATCTCCCGCAACTTGTTGTATCACACGGCACTACGGAAAATCCCGTTTAAAGGGAGACGGTATGTTCCGAAAGCCGCAAGCGGACGTTTTCGTATGTATTTATTATTTCCGGAAAAACGTGTCTTTCTACGTTGTTTCCGCAGACTCGCCCCGGGCTGTGGCTTCGCGAATCGGCGGGAAAGGACTGGTCGGGAAAATTGCGGGCGGGGGAAGCACAAAACTTGCGACCTTTGTTGCGAAGTCGCTTGGTGACGGTGCATGACGACGCAAAACCAGTTATTTCCGGTGAGGGCTTGGATTTTTGCGCTTCGATTACGAATCTGTCATCCGGCGTGCCCCCGTCTTGAAAGGTACGGGAGGAACCCGTGCCGCCCGCGACCATGAAGGCATGGGCGGGCGGCATTCCGGAAAAGTGACAGATTGTCAATATGTCATTTCACCCCTCCCGAAAATCGCTCGTTTGGAGCCGTGGACGGGAGCGGGCGGAAAAAATCGATTCTCGCGCGACTTTCAGGAAACATTTTGTAAGGCGAAAGGCGGGCGGGATTTGCATCGTGCCGGGCGGGGAGGCAGACCGTGCGCTTGCCGCGCCGGGGCGCGTAAGCCGCAGGGCGGTTTCGCGTGACATTCCGTCATCCGGATTTCGCATGCGGCAGGACGCCAAACAGAACGGAAAAAAGCATACGGGGCAGTCCCTTTCCCCTCTTTCAGCCGACTTTTCCGGCAACAACCCGAGATTCGAATCGCGATGGCACGACAAAAAAAGTGTTTTGTCACGTCATCCGGAAATTTTTCGCGGCACAAAATCGCGGCATTTTGGTTAAGGGACGTGAAAACCGAGGCCGATTTGCAAAAATATGTATCCGTTCCGGCCCGGATTCCGCCCTATCTGGAGCGTTTTGAATCCGATGCCGGTCAGGGAAATCCGCCTTTTTCCGTCACGAAGACAGCAAAAACCGCGTCCCGGCGACAAAATGACATCCCGTGCGCCGGGGCGCGAAGCCGCGTCCGTCCCGCGTTTTCCCCGTGCGCCGGGGCGTGTCACGAAGTCTCCAGCATTCGCTTGAGCACCACCGTGGCCGAAATCTCGCGATTGGCGGCTTCGGGAATTACCAACGATTGCGGGCTCTCTATCACGTCGTCTGTCACAATCATGTTGCGGCGCACGGGCAGACAGTGCATGAAGAAAGCGTTGTTCGTCACGGCCATGTGGGCGGCATCCACCGTCCAGCTCATGTCCCTGCTCAGCACCTTCCCGTAGTCGCCGGGACGCGTCACGCCGGGGCAGCTCCAGTTCTTGGCATAAATGAAGTCAGCCCCTTCGAAGGCCTTCATCTGGTCGTACTCCACGCGCGCGCCGCCCACGAACTTCGGGTCGAGCTCGTAGCCTTCGGGGTGCGTGACGACGAAGTCCACGTCGGCGGCGTTCATCCATTGGGCGAAACTGTCGGGGACGGCCTGCGGCAGCGCGTTGGGGTGTGGTGCCCACGAGAGCACCACCTTCGGCCGCGCCGTCCGCTTGTATTCCTCGATGGTAATCAGGTCGGCAAAGCTCTGCAAGGGGTGCACCGTGGCACTCTCCATGAAGAGCACGGGCTTCCCGGAGAGCCGGACGAACCGGTCCAGGATTTTCTCCTCGTAATCGTCCTCGCGGCTCTTGAAGGTGGCGAAAGAACGCACGCCGACGATGTCGCAATAGCACCCCATCACGGGGATGGCTTCCAGCAAGTGTTCGCTCTTGTCGCCGTCCATGACCACGCCGCGCTCCGTCTCCAGCTTCCATGCCCCCTGGTTCACGTCCAGCACGATGACGTCCATCCCGAGGTTCAGGGCCGCCTTCTGCGTGCTCAGCCGCGTGCGCAGGCTGTTGTTGAAGAAGATGAGCAGGACGGTCTTGTTCCGCCCCAGCTCCTTGTACTTGAAGCGGTCCTTTTTCACCTCGAAAGCCTCGCGCAAGGCGGCTTTCAGGTCGCCCAAGTCTTCCACGTTCCGAAATACTCTCATAGTGTTGTTCTTTTTTCAAGTCGGGCGATGCCGGGCTACCTGGGGCGCACCTGCCCGTCGCCCCTCACGACCCATTTGTAGGTGGTGATTTCTTCCAGCGACATCGGGCCGCGGGCATGCAGCTTCTGGGTGCTGATGCCAATCTCCGCGCCGAGCCCGAACTGCGCCCCGTCGGTGAACGAGGTCGGCGCGTTGGCATAAACGCAAGCCGCGTCCGCCATGCGCAGGAACTTCTCGGCGGCGGCGGCATCCTCGGTGACGATGCATTCGCTGTGTCCGGAACCGAAGCGGGCGATGTGTCCGAGCGCCTCGTCGAGCGAGTCCACCGTCTTCACCGCCATCTTGTAATCCATGAACTCGGTGCCGAAATGTTCCTCCGCGGCCTCTTCCAACAAATCCGCGGGATAACGGCCGCGCAGGGCGGCCAAGGCACGGCCGTCGGCATAGATGCGCACGCGGCTGTCCCGCAGGGGGGCGCACAACCGGGGCAGGGCGGCCAAGCGCGCGGCGTGGACGAGCAGGCTGTCCAGCGCGTTGCATACGCTCACCCGGCGCGTCTTGGCATTGTCGATGATGGCGGCGCCCTTGCGCACGTCGCCGGCGGCATCGAAGTACGCATGGCATACCCCGGCTCCCGTCTCGACGACCGGCACGCGGGCGTTCTCGCGCACGTGCCTGATCAGGGAGCGGCCGCCGCGCGGTATCAGCAAGTCCACGCAACCCCGCGCCCGCAGCAAGGCCGCCGTCCACTGCCGCCCCGCCGGCAACGCCACGGCGACGTCGGGGTTCACGCCGAAGCGTTCCAGCACGCCGTGAATCACTTCCGTTATCGCCCGGTTGGAGGCTTCCGCGTCGCTCCCGCCTTTCAACACGCAGGCGCTCCCGGCCTTGAAGCACAACGAGAAGACATCGAAGGTCACGTTGGGGCGGGCCTCGTAAATCACCCCTATCACGCCGAACGGCACGCTCACTTTCTTCAAGTCCAGCCCGTTGGGCAATACGGTGTGCCTCAGCACGCGCCCCAAGGGAGAGGGCAAGTCCGCCACGCTGCGTATGCCGTCGGCGATGCCTTCCAGGCGTTCCGGCGTCAGGGCCAGGCGGTCGTGCAACGGGTTTCCGGGATCCATGCGCCCCATGTCGCGCACGTTCTCCGACAGGATATAGTCCGCCCGCGACAAAGCCTCGTCGGCCACCGCACGCAGTATTTCGTCCACACGTCCCGCCGGCAACAGCCGCAATTCGCGGGCGGCGGCCTTCGCACGTTCAAACAAGGTTCTGGCTTCGCCCGGAGCGGGCCGCCCCTCGTCGGAGCCCGGGCAAGCCCGGCCATGCTCCCGGCTTCCGCCGCATTTCAAATCCATCCCTTCCGTCATTCCAGATATAAATAGTCGTAACGCACCAGAGGCTTGCAGCCGTGCCGTCCGACGACCCGCGCGGCTTCTTCGCGGCCGTATGCCGCGCGCCCCACTCCCAGGTTGCGGCCGTCGGGCGACATGACGCGCACCAGGTCGCCTTTCTCGAAATCGCCCTCGATGCGCGTGATGCCCACCGGCAGGATGCTCGCGGCGCGTCCGGCGCACACGATTTCCGCCGCCTCGGCGTTCAGGTAAACCTCCCCTTTCGCGAACCCCGTGCTGTGGGCCACCCATTTCTTCATGCTCGACACGCTTCCCCCGCGCGGGGCGAAGCGCGTGCACACCCGGCTGCCGGGGCGCAGGATGAGGTCGGCGAGCATTCCGTCGCGCCTGCCGTTGGCAATGATGACCTCGATGCCCTCGCCGGCCACCTTGCGGGCAATGGAACATTTGGTCGTCATTCCGCCGCGCCCGAAGCCGGATTTCCCCGGGCGGACATACCTGCCCACGTCGCTTTCCGGCTCCACCTCGCGGATGACTTCCACGCCCGGCTCGCCGGGCATCCCGTCGCACACGCCGTCCACGTCCGTAAGTATGATTAGCGCCTGCACGTCCATCATCGTGGCAATCAGTCCGGAAAGTTCGTCGTTGTCCGTGAACATCAGTTCCGTCACGCTGACGGTGTCGTTCTCGTTCACGATAGGTATGACGCCGTTCTCCAGCATCACCGTCATGCAGTTGCGCTGGTTCAGGTAATGCCGCCGCGTGCCGAAACTCTCTTTCGTCGTCAACACCTGCCCCACCGGCAGGCGGTATTCGCGGAACAGCTCGTAATAGCGGTTGATGAGCTTGGCCTGCCCCACGGCGGAGAACAGTTGCCGCCTGTCCGCGCAGTCCAGCCCGCGCGAGCCGGCCTCTTTCAGCTCGCCCCGCCCGCAGGCCACGGCTCCGGAGGACACCAGTATGACTTCCACTCCGTTTTCCCTAAGTTCGGCCACCTGGTCGGCCAGAGCCGACATGCGCGTCACGTCCAACGCCCCGTCCTTTCGGGTCAGGACGTTGCTTCCTATCTTGACGGCTATGCGTTTGTATCGTCCGGGCATCGAAGCGTTCCTTTCCCTATCCTTTCGCCGATGCCCTCAGCCCCGCGACGACGCTTGGCGTGAACCCGGCTTCCTCCATGGCGTTCAGCCCGCGTATGGTCAGCCCGCCGGGAGTCGTCACCTTGTCGATTTCCGCTTCGGGGTGCGACCCGCCGGCCAGCAACGCCGCGACCCCTCTCATGGTTTGCACCACGGCCCGTTGCGCGTCCTTGGCGCAGAAGCCCAGTTCCACGCCGCCTTCCGTGGCCGCGCGGACATAACGCATGGCGAATGCCACGCCGCAGGAAGCCAAGGCCATTCCCGCTCCCATGAGGCGTTCTTCCACCAGCATGGCATCGCCCATCTCCTTGAACGTCGCCAGCATCCGGGCATCCGTTTCCGGCGTGGAGCAGGCGGAAGCCATGAAAGTCATGCCGCTCATGACGGCCACGGCCATGTTCGGTATCATGTAGTACACTGCGGGGCATTTCCCGTCGCCGCGGTCCAGATACCCGCGAAGCCGCGCCGTGCCTACTCCGCCCGCCACGGAAGCCACCGTCTGGCGGTCGTAATCCAATCCGCCCTTGATTTCGTCTATCACCTCTTGTATCTTCCACGGTTTCACGGCCAATATGACTACGTCCGCCCCCCGCGTCGCGCGGGAGTTCCCGCACGTGACGTTCAGTTCCGGGAACTCGCCCTTCAACGCTTCCAGCTTGTCGCGGTGCGGGTTGGACACCGTGATGTCCGACACGTCCGCCATGCTCCCCTTGGCCAAGCCGCGGGCCAAGGCTCCGCCCATGTTGCCCGCGCCGATAATCGCGATTTTCATCGTCTCCCTCCTCTCTTTGGAAAAGTCCCGCCGTCATGCCCGCGCGGGAGCCGCCTCCGTCCCGCCCCCGCGGCAACCGTCCATCACACGTTCCAGCCGTTTCAGGAAATCGGCCGCCTCCGCCTCGCTCAGGCAGAGCGGCGGCAACAGCCTCAGCACGTTAGTGCCGCTGCATCCCGTGAAACAATGCTCGTCGAAGAGCAGGCTGTTCCGGATTTCCCTGTATGGAACATCCAGTTCCACGCCTATCATCAGGCCGCGCCCCCTTACTTCGGCCACGCGGGGCAGGCGCAGGGTCTTTATGCCTTCCATCAGGAAATCCCCCGTCCGGGCGGCGTTCTCCACCAGACGCTCCTCCTCCATGATGTCCAAGACGGCCAAGGCCGCGGCGCAAGCCAGATGGTTTCCGCCGAAGGTCGTGCCAAGCCGTCCGTGAACCGGAGCGAACTCGGGCGAAATCAGCACCGCTCCCATCGGGAAACCGCCCGCGATGCCCTTGGCCACGGTAATCAGGTCCGGCCTGACACCCAGATGCTGATGGGCGAAGAACTTGCCCGAACGGCCGTAGCCGCACTGTATTTCGTCGCAAACCAGCACCGTGCCTGTTTCGTCGCATACCTTCCGCAGGCCTTGCATGAACTCTGGCGTGGCCAGCCTGACGCCTCCCACTCCCTGTATGCACTCCACTATCACGGCGCACACGTCGCCCTTCTCCAGCTCCGCCTGAAAAGCGTCCAAGTCGTTCAGGGGCAGGCAAGTCACGTGCCCGCCCCGATTGACGGGGGCGACGATTCCGGGGTTGTCCGTCGCCTCAGCGGCCAAGGACGTGCGCCCGTGGAATGCTTTCGAGAGCGACAGCACGCGCCTGCGCCCGGTGTGGAAACTCGCCAGCTTCAAAGCGTTCTCGTTGGCCTCCGCCCCGGAATTGACCAGGAAGAGCCGGTAATCCTCGTAGCCGCAGGCCTTGCCCAGCCGCTCTGCCAGTTCCTCCTGCAACTTGTTGACGACGGAGTTGCTGTAAAAGCCCAGCCGTCCCAGCTGCCGCGTCAGCCTCTCGACGTAATGCGGGTGGCAATGGCCGACGCTGATTACGGCATGGCCCCCGTACATGTCGAGGTATTCCTGCCCCTTGTCGTCCCACACGCGGCATCCTTTCCCTCTCACGACGTTCACGTCGAACAGCGGATATACGTCGAATAGCTTCATTCTTTTCCCTCCTTGTCCTTTAAGGCATGATGTTACGGAAGCGTGCCTCCCTTTCTCAGAATGCGGACGGCTTCAGGTGCAAGCCGCACGCCTCGTCCAACCCGCACATGAGGTTCATGTTTTGCACGGCCTGCCCGCTCGCGCCTTTGAGCAAGTTGTCTATCGCGGCCGTGACCAGCAATTTGCCGCCGAACTCGTCCACGTGCACCAGGGCCTTGTTGGTGTTCACCACTTGCTTCAAGTCGACGGGACGGTCGGCGTAATGCGTGAAGGCCGCTTCCCTGTAATAGTCCCTGTAAAGCCCTGCGAAATACCCGGCTTCATGCTCCCCGTCCACCCGGATTACTTCCGTGGCGAAGATGCCCCGGGAGAAGCCGCCGCGCCAGGGGATGAAGTCCACCGCGCCGCCGAAGTCCGGCTGCAAGGCACGGAGCGACTGCACGATTTCCGGCACGTGCTGGTGGCTGAAAGCCTTGTAGATGCTGATGTTGTCGTTCCGCCAGCTGAAATGCGTGGCGGCACCGGGCTTCGCCCCCGCGCCGGTGCTCCCCGTGACGGCGTTCACCGTCACGTCGCCGCCCAGCAACCCGTGAGCCGCCAAGGGCAACAGTCCCAGCTGGATGCAGGTGGCGAAACAGCCGGGGTTGGCCACGTGCCGCGCCCCCGCTATGGCCGCCCCGTTCAGTTCCGGCAACCCGTAGACGAAATCGTTGCCCGGTGCCGGCAGACGGAAGTCCTGCGCCAGGTCGATGATTTTCATCCGGGAAGGCACTTCGTGCGTCCGCAGGAACTCCGCGCTCTTCCCGTGCCCGAGGCAGAGGAACAGCACGTCCGCCTCCTCGAAAGGGAACTCGTCCGTGAAGGCCAAGTCCGTCTCCCCGTACAGCCCCTCGTGCACGTCCGCTATCCTGGTCCCCGCGCCCTGGCTGGAACTGTTGACGAACCTTATTTCCGCCTCGGGATGATTCAGCAGGATGCGGCAGAGTTCGCCCGCCGTGTATCCCGCCCCTCCTGCGATTCCCACTCTTGTCATTCGAGGAACCTGTCCTTCTCCTGCGGGATGATGAAGGCCGCTATGAAATAGACAATTACGCCGCAAAAGGCAGTGCATACCGTGAGAACGGCGTAGATGAGGCGCACGATAGTGACATCCACCTCGAAATACTTGGCAAACGCGGCGCATACGCCGGCGAGCATCCGTCCCCGGCGGGGACGTTCCAGTTTCTTGTCTTCCTTTGTCATGGCTCACTTGATTCGTTCTTCTTCCTTGTGGTTCGCATAATACAGGCGGAGCGGGGTGGAGGCCACCTTGATGAAGCCCTTGGCGTCTTCCGCAGTCCATCCCTTCTGGGTCTCCCCGTACTCGCCGAACTTGTTCTTTACCAAGTCGTCCGGCGTGTCCACGCCCACCGCGGCAAAGCCGTAGGGGCGGAGTTCCAGCGTCACCACGCCGTTCACGTTGCGCTGCGAGCTCTCCAGCATGGCCTCCATGTCCGGCATGACGGGTTCCAGGTACTGGCTTTCGTGCAGGAACATTCCGTACCAGTTCCCCACTTGTTCCTTCCAATACTGCTGCCACTTGCTCAGCGTGTATTTTTCCAGGAAGCGGTGCGCACCGATAATCAGCATCGGAGCCGCCGCCTCGAAGCCCACGCGGCCTTTGATGCCGATGATGGTGTCGCCCACGTGGCAGTCGCGGCCCACGGCGTATGCCGCGCCTATCCTTTCTATCTCCTGTATGGCTTTCACCTTGTCTTCGTAGTCCGCGCCGTTCACGCTGCATACCTCGCCTTTCCGGAATCCTATCTTCAGCTGTTCCGTCCCGGTCTTCGTGGGATGTTTCAGGTAAGCGCCCTCGGGCAATCCCTTGTCGCTTTCCAGCAACTCGCCGCCGCAGATCGACGTGCCCCAGATGCCCACGTTGTAAGAATATTTCATCCTCGCGAAGTCGGCGTGGTAGCCGTTCCGGTTCAGGTAGTCCGCCTCTTCCCGCCGGGTCAGGTTGCCGTCGCGCGTGAGGGTGATGATTTCCGTCCCCGGCGCCATGACGAGAAAGGTCATGTCGAAGCGGATCTGGTCGTTCCCCGCGCCGGTGGAGCCGTGGGCGATGGCATCGGCTCCCACCTCCTTGGCGTAGCGCGCGATGGCGATGGCCTGGAAAATGCGCTCGGAAGACACGGAAATCGGGTAACAGCCGCCCCGCAGCACGTTGCCGTATATCATGTAGCGCAGGCTCTTCTCGTAATATTCCCTCGTCACGTCCAGCGTGACGTATGACTTAGCCCCCAGCTTGTAGGCGTTTTCCTCGTTGGCTTTCAGCTGCGCGGGGCTGAAGCCGCCCGTGTCGGCGCAGGCCGCGTACACCTCCATGCCCTTTTCCCTGGACAGGTACATCACCGCGTAAGAAGTGTCCAGCCCGCCGCTGAACGCCACCACTACTTTTTTCCCCATAATGTTCCTTTTTTATGTCATTGTCCGTTCCTTTCCCCCTAACGCAGGTTCTTCTCGGCCGCCCCGCGGGCCATCCTCACCACGTCCTCCGGCAGTTCCACCGGCAACTTCTCGCCCGGATGCATGGCGGGGTCGTACAGCATGGCCGTGCACACGCAATAGCGCCGCCCCGTGCGCCGCAGGATGTCGTAGTTCACGCAACAGGGATGCCCCGGCGTGCCGCAGCCGTTCCAATAAGCGTCGTCGTCGGTCAGTTCAGCGAAGGTGACGGGGACGTAGCCCAGCGCCGTGTTGATTTTCATCACGGCGCTCTGGCTGGTCAGGCCGAACAGTTTGGCTTGCGGCCACCGCAGGCGCGAGAGCGTGAAGGCCGTCTGCTTGATGCGCGTGGCCAGCCCGCGGTGTCGGAACTTCTCCGCCACAATCAGCCCCGAGTTGGCCACGTATTCCTTGTTCCCCCAACTCTCGATGTAACAGAACCCGGCGAACTCCTCTTCTTCGCCGCACGCGCCGGCCAAGGCTATCACGGCCTTGCGCTCCTTCATCTTCGTGGCTATGTATTCGTGCGTGCGCGAGGCTATCCCCGATCCCCGTTTCCTCGCGGAGTCCGTTATGGTAGCGAGGATGATGTCTGCGTATTTCTCGTGGCTGGCATCTGCCACGACCACCCTGATTCCGTCGTTGTGTTCCACTTCTTTCTCGTACATGCTTTATGTGCCGTTCCCGTATCCTTCACGCCCACCCGGCGCCGGGAATTGCCTCGGAGAGGCACCGCAAGGCTTGTCCGGAAGAGACGCCCTCCGCCAGCACCAATATGATGGTGTCGTCTCCGGCCAACGTGCCCAATATTTCTTCAAACTTCTTGTTGTCTATGTCGTAAGCGATATGGCTCGCGTGTCCGGGCAAAGTGCGCACCACGCCCAAGTTCCCGGAGAATTTCACGGACAAGGCGGCGGGACGGATGTCCGGCGGGGCGGGGCGGGTGTCCGGCACGCGGCGGTAACGGGACGGGGACGGTAACACGTACACGTACTTGCCGCCCGCGCCTGCGGACTTCGCCACTTTCAGCTGCTTCAAGTCGCGCGACAAGGTGGCCTGCGTCAGCTTGAAACCCATCTTCCCCAACTCCCGCAACAGCTCCCCCTGGCACGAGATTTCCTGCGCGGACAAGACCGCCTTTATGGCGTTCAAACGGTTGTCCCTGTTTCTCATCTGCCTTTGTATTCTTTCCAATCCGGCGCAAAGGTATTCATTTTAATCCGCATCGTCCGCACGATATGCGGACATTTTCTCGCCTTTTATTCATCTTTCCCCGCATAATCCTCATTGCCAGACGAAATCAAACTCGGAACGCCCGGCACGATTTGCATATTTATGCAATGCCGCTTGCGGGCGGGAAGGAGAAAGCCCGGAGCCGGGAAAAGGCGGAAAGCCCTTTTTCCCGCGCCTGCCGGCGAATGCGCGTGCGGCAACGGAACCGGAGGGCGACGGGATTTTAAGGACAGCCTGCAGGAACACCTGCGTCACCGTCCGCCTCGCATATGCCGCGCCGTCCGGCAAGCCCGCAAAACCATCCCCGCAGGTAAAAAAGGTAGTCCTGTCCGCAACTGTGGTAATTCGTTATTCAATGATTCTGTTTATCTTTGCGGTGTCATTCAAAATCAAGGAGCCGATGAAAAGAAAACTTGCCATGTTCCTGCTTTTCGGAGGAATGTTATGCCCCCAGTTCACGACCGCCCGAACGGAAACGTCCAATCCCCCGGAAGACCGTTCCTTGGACGAAGTCGTAGTGACGGGCACGCGCGACGAGACCGACGCGGCGCAACTCCCCGCGACGGTTTCTGTCATCGGCCGGAGACAAATAGAGCAAGCCGACATGCCCTCGCTGCTCCCGATACTGACGGAGCAGGTGCCGGGCCTTTTCGTCTCCTCGCGCGGAATCATGGGATACGGCGTTTCGGGCGGCGCCGCAGGGGAGATAAGCCTGAGAGGCATCAGCGGAAGCTCCGGCAGACTGATGACGCTGATAGACGGACACCCCCAGTACATGGGGCTGATGGGGCATCCCATAGCCGACGCCTGCCAGAGCCTGATGGCCGAGAAGGTGGAGGTGCTGCGCGGCCCGGCTTCCGTCCTGTACGGCTCGAACGCGATGGGAGGGGTGGTCAACATCATCACCAGGAAAATGCGGACGGAAGGGATGAGCACCCACGCCCATGTCGGTTACGGCTCGTACAACACGCTCCAGACGGAAATCACGAACCGCGTCCGCAAAGGACGGTTCACCGGCATCGTCAGCACGTCGTACAACCGCACCGACGGGCACCGCGACGACATGGACTTCGAACAATATGCCGGGTATGCAAAATTCGGATACGAACTTTCCGCAAGATGGAAGGCCGAAGCGGACGTGAATGTCACGCACTTCAATGCCTCACAACCGGGCGAAACCGGCCAGCCCTTGCTGGATGCCGACCAAAACGTCACGCGCGGGATGACGTCGCTCGCCCTGGAGAACCGTTATGAAAAGACTTCCGGCAGGCTGGGCTTCTTCCACAACTGGGGGCGTCATAAAATCAACGACGGTTACGCCCCGGGCGAGGGGGAAGGCCCGTTGGCTTACCGTTTCAACTCCCGCGACGGCATGACGGGGGTGCAGTGGTACCAGAACGCGCGACTTTTCCGGGGCAACCTGCTGACGACGGGGATAGACTGGTATCACTTCGGCGGCGAAGCATGGAACAAGTTCGTGGAGGGACCCCGGGAAGGAGAGCGCGACGACATCGTCGACAAGAAGCAGGACGAAGTTGCCGGCTACGTAGACCTTCGACAGAGAATCGGCCCGCGGGCGACGCTGAACGCCGGACTGCGCGTAGACCATCACAGCCAGGCGGGGACGGAATGGATACCGCAAGCCGGACTTGCCTTTCAAGCCCCGAAGGACATCGAAATCAAACTCACGGCCGGCAAGGGCTTCCGCCATCCGCTCATCCGCGAGATGTTCATGTGGGGGGCGGCCAACCCGGATTTGGAAGCGGAAAGTATGTGGAACTATGAATTCGCATTCAGCCAACGGCTGCTCGACAGTCGCCTGACGTATGGCTTCAACGTCTTCTACATCAACGGGAAGAACATGATTGCCACGGTTTCCGCGGACGGCCGCATGAAGAACGTGAACACGGGACGGATCGAGAATGCCGGGCTTGAGATGCAGGCGGCCTGCCGCATTTCAAAGGCATGGTCGGCCGACGCCAATTACAGTTTCCTGCACATGGGACATCCCGTCGTGACGGCTCCGGAAAACAAACTCTACGCCGGCGTGTCCTTCTCGAAAGGGAAATGGATGCTGACGTCCGGCGTGCAATATGTAAAAGGTCTTTATACGGAGTTGGGTACAAACGGGGACGGCGACGAAACCAAGGAGGACTTCGTGTTGTGGAACGTCCGGGGAACGTTCCGGGCGACGCGCGACCTGGCCTTTTGGCTTCGCGGAGAAAACTTGTTGGCTCAACGTTACGAAATCATGTCAGGCTACCCTATGCCAAGGGCGACGGTCATGGGAGGGGTCAACATCGAGTTTTAGGAAGACGCGCAGAATGCTTGACCCGCACGAGCCAAGCTTTCTGCGTCGGCATCGCTGACGAAATATCGAAAGTGAAGTTCATCGAAGATTTTGGCAAGATAGTGGACTTCATCAACGCTATGAAGTGTAGCGTACACGTATTGTAAAACCAAGAACTGCCACAAGTGGGGGAACGCCCCACCTGTGGCGGCTTTGTTTTATGTAACCTCGACGCTCTTTTTCTTACTTACTGCTCCGCAAGGGTATGGCCGTTGCCATTGATGGCACAGAGGATGTGTTCTGTATTGTTTCCAAGCCGGTGAAGGTGTGCCAGAATGCAAGGGCAAGACGCCGTGCCATGGGACGCGACGATATTGACGCAACTCCGGACTGGGGCTACTGTGCATCGCAAGGCTTGCACTACTATGGATATAAACTCCGTGCCGTTTGCGGAATACGTGGCGTAATATACACTCACAATGGGAATACGGCGACTGTATGATGCCCGGCGACAAAGGCTGTCTGGGCGTTGAAATTCAGAAGAACCTCTTTGAGACAGCGAACATTACCCTTGAAGTCCCATATCGGTTGTATCAGAAAAACTGGCGACCACCCTCGTGGGCATACAAGAGATTCCGAAAACGGATTGAAACCATATCCTCCCAACTCAACGACAATCTTATGATGATTAGAAACTACGCAAAGCAGTCCTGCGGACTTTTCACACGTATGGCGGGAAAAATCGCAGCTATGACCTTCATGCAATATGTCAATTTCGTTAATCATCGACCGATTGGGAGAATAAAATATGCGCTAATGTAATTCAACCAACAGGTTTCTTTACTATTCCTACTTTTTCAGACTTACCAACTATTTATATTTAAAAAGTAATTGATTTGCGAAAATATCCCCTCTAAAAAGGTATTTATCTTTGTGGCATGCAAGTAGAATTATCCACATCCGAGATTGATGCTCTGCGC
>CAZGBV010000051.1:0-14662 GCA_964523985.1 uncultured Paraprevotella sp. | reverse complement strand
TTATTGTAATTCTGTTAAAGAAATGTTTGAGAAAAAGAAAAGTTTAAATAACTTCTAAATAAGAAAAAGCGCGTTTTCTTTGTTCATGCGAAAAATATTGTTTATTTTTGCAATGTCGTATACGTATAAGAACGACATATATTCATACATTAATTAATTTAATATTAAAAGAGATATGATTATAGTACCTGTTAAAGAAGGTGAGAACATCGAGAGAGTGCTAAAGAGATTCAAAAGAAAATTTGAAAAGACCGGCGTTGTGAAGGAACTGCGCCGCAGACAACAATATGACAAGCCGTCCGTGGTGAACAGGCTTGCCAAGGAACGTGCCATATACATCCAGAAAATGCAACGTGTAGACGAATGAACCCGACCATTCCATGTGAGGATGCCTGTTTCTTGTTTCCCAACGTTGCCGTCATAAAAGCAACTGTATGTGGACAGACGATTTTCTGGAATATCTGACGCTTGAACGAAACTATTCGCCGAGGACGGTGGAACTTTACCGCGACGATTTGGAAGCGTTCGAGACATATTATAAAAGGGTGGCTTCTACATTGTCGTGGGAAACGATAGACGGAGATTTCGTGAGGGACTGGATGGTATCAATGATGGAAGCCGGGCGGGCACCTGCCACGGTGAACCGCAGACTGAGTGCCTTGCGTACGTTTTACCGGTTTTTGCTGAAACGAGGCCGCATAAAAGTGAATCCGATAAGGAATTTGAACGGCCCCAAGAGGAGGAAGACGTTACCGACGTTCATGAAAGAAAGCGAGATGAACCGCCTCTTGGACGGGAATTATTTCGGTAATGACTTCATCGGCAAAAGAGACAAACTGATAGTGAATACATTTTACTCCACTGGTATCCGCCTTTCGGAGCTAATGGGTTTGTGCAGTCGTGACGTAGACCTGGGGAGCGGCGTGATGAAGGTAACGGGAAAACGGAACAAGCAGAGGATTATCCCTTTTGGAGAGGAATTGGAAACATTGTTCCGGAAGTATATGGAAGAAAAAATATCAGCAGGTATTGAGAATGGAGGTGCGTTGTTCGTGGACGAAAAGGGCATCCGTCTCTCGAACGTGAAAGTAAGGGAACTCGTTCGGCATTATTTGGGAATGGTGACCACGCAGAGGAAAAGAAGCCCGCACGTGTTACGGCATACATTCGCGACTTCCATGCTGAACCATCACGCGGACTTGGAATCAGTGAAGGAACTGTTGGGACACGAGAGCATCGCCACCACGGAGATTTACACTCACACGACTTTCGAGGAATTAAAAAAAATGTATAACAAGGCTCATCCAAGAGCTTAAAAGGAAACAGACTATGGAGATAAAGATTCAGGCGATTCATTTCGATGCCACGGATAAACTTCAGGAGTTTATTGGAAAGAAAGTGACGAGGTTTGGAAAAATCAGCGAAGACATAAGGAAAGTGGAGGTGTCGTTAAGGGTGGTGAAACCAGAGACATCGATGAACAAGGAAGCCTCTATCAAGGTTTTGGCTTCCACGGGGGAGTTTTTTGCTGAGAAGGTTTGCAACACATTCGAGGAGGCTGTGGACGCTTGCCTTGACGCACTGACACGGCAGTTGTCTAAGTACAAGGAAAAGCAAAGGAAATATTGAAAAAAAAGAGATTTTTATTTGCTATTTCGAGAAATAGGCTTAACTTTGCGACCGATTAAAGTGCGTCGATAGACGCTTAGGTTGCAAACGCCTCTTTAGCTCAGTTGGCCAGAGCACTTGATTTGTAATCTCGGGGTCGTTGGTTCGAATCCGACAAGAGGCTCAGGCGAGGGAGGAGAGATGATGTTAATAATAGGCATCGTGGGTGACATAGTGATAAACGTGTTTTCAAAGATTGAATTAAGGAAGGGCAAATACCAGAGTGGCCAAATGGGGCAGACTGTAAATCTGCTGGCGTACGCCTTCGGTGGTTCGAATCCATCTTTGCCCACGTTAGTTAAGGG
This sequence comes from uncultured Paraprevotella sp., assembly GCA_964523985.1. GTDB lineage: Bacteria > Bacteroidota > Bacteroidia > Bacteroidales > Bacteroidaceae > Paraprevotella. The sequence continues at coordinate 12,689 of CAZGBV010000051.1, read as the reverse complement.
TTATGTAAAGAACAAAGAATTGCGGAAATAGCTCAGTCGATAGAGCACTAGCCTTCCAAGCTGGGGGTCGCGGGTTTGAGTCCCGTTTTCCGCTCTGTTTTCTGCTGTTATAGCTCAGCGGTAGAGCACTTCCTTGGTAAGGAAGAGGTCCCGAGTTCAAGCCTCGGTAACAGCTCGGAAGGGCGTTAAATTATCCATTAATAATAAAATAAAAAAAGAAAGAAAAGCTATGGCTAAAGAGAAGTTCGTGCGTACCAAACCTCATGTGAACATTGGTACTATCGGTCATGTGGATCATGGAAAGACAACTTTGACGGCCGCCATCACTACGGTTTTGGCAAAGAAAGGCTTGTCGGAAGTGAAATCGTTCGATCAGATTGACAACGCGCCTGAGGAGAAAGAACGTGGTATCACCATAAATACGGCTCATGTGGAATATGAGACGGAAAAGCGTCATTATGCGCACGTTGACTGCCCGGGACATGCCGACTATGTGAAGAACATGGTAACGGGTGCGGCTCAGATGGATGGTGCCATCATTGTTGTAGCCGCGACGGACGGACCGATGCCGCAGACGCGCGAACACATTCTGTTGGCTCGTCAGGTGAACGTGCCGCGCCTTGTCGTTTTCTTGAACAAATGTGACATGGTGGACGATGAAGAGATGTTGGAACTCGTCGAAATGGAAATGCGTGAATTGCTGGCAGCATACGATTTCGAAGAAGAAACTCCGATTATCCGCGGTTCTGCGTTGGGTGCTTTGAACGGTGTGCCCGAGTGGGAAGAGAAAGTGATTGAGCTCATGGACGCTTGCGATACTTGGATACAAGAGCCGATACGTGACATCGAGAAACCTTTCCTTATGCCTGTAGAGGACGTATTCTCCATTACGGGACGCGGCACAGTAGCCACCGGACGTATCGAGACTGGTGTAGTGAAAGTGAGTGACGAAGTACAGATACTTGGCTTGGGCGAGGACAAGAAGTCCGTGGTTACGGGTGTGGAAATGTTCCGCAAACTGCTTGATCAGGGCGAGGCAGGTGACAACGTGGGCTTGTTACTCCGTGGTATCGACAAAAATGAAGTGCGTCGCGGTATGGTGATTACTCATCCGGGAGCTATCACTCCTCATTCCGGCTTCAAGGCCTCCATCTATGTGTTGAAGAAAGAGGAAGGTGGGCGTCATACCCCGTTCGGAAACAAATACCGTCCGCAGTTCTATTTGCGTACCATGGACTGCACAGGAGAAATTCACCTACCGGAAGGCACTGAGATGGTGATGCCGGGTGACAATGTGGAAATTACCGTGAACTTGATTTATCCGGTGGCGTTGAATGTGGGCTTGCGCTTCGCCATCCGTGAAGGGGGACGCACAGTAGGTTCCGGCCAAATCACCGAGGTATTTGACTAATTGGAAATCATTAACGACCCTCTCCGAAAGGGGAGGGTCGCTTACGGGAGTAGCTCAGTCGGTAGAGCACCGGTCTCCAAAACCGGGTGTCGGGAGTTCGAGCCTCTCCTTCCGTGCTGATAATGAAAGGTATGTTTAAGAGAATTTTCAAATATTGCAAGGAATCTTATGATGAACTTGTCCATAAGACCACTTGGCCAACGCGTTCAGAACTTACGAACAGTGCAATTGTAGTATTATCTGCTTCCCTACTTATTGCATTGGTTGTTTTCGTTATGGACTTCGTTTTCCAAAACTCAATGGAGTTCATCTATCCTAATTAGTTGAGAGATGGCTGAGACTGAAATGAAATGGTACGTCCTGCGTGCCGTGAGTGGAAAGGAAAGCAAAGTTAAGGAGTACATCGATGCCGAAATCAAGAAAGGCGACTTTGGAAACTCCGTCTCTCAGGTGTTGATTCCGATGGAAAAAGTAGTCCAAATCCGCAATGGCAAGCGGGTTGTCAAGGAACGCAACCATCTTCCAGGCTACGTGTTGGTGGAAGCAACTTTGGTTGGGGAAATCCCCGTATTGTTGCGCAACACACCGAACGTGTTGGGATTTTTGGGTGAATCCAACAGTAACCCCACGCCGTTGCGCCAGTCGGAGGCGAACCGCCTTTTGGGTTCCGTCGACGAGATGCAAGACGTGTCTGAAGAGGCATTCATACCTTATATGGCGGGCGAATCGGTCAAGGTGACAGAGGGGCCTTTCAGTGGCTTCTCCGCAGTGATTGAAGAGGTGAACAACGAAAAGAAGAAGCTGAAAGTGATGGTCAAGATTTTTGGGCGCAAGACACCCTTGGAGTTAGGTTTTATGCAAGTGGAAAAGGAATGATGTTTTTGTTACGCGCATCGTTCTTGGGTTCAAACATGATAATAAATCAATGAAGAAATGGCTAAAGAAATTGCTGGAATAATCAAATTACAGATTAAAGGAGGCGCGGCTAATCCGTCACCCCCCGTGGGGCCTGCCTTGGGTTCCAAGGGTATTAACATCATGGATTTCTGTAAAGCATTCAACGCCAGAACACAGGAGAAAGCTGGCAAAGTGTTACCCGTGGTAATTACCTACTACGTCGACAAGTCTTATGACTTCGTGGTGAAGACACCTCCTGTAGCGGTACAACTGATGGAGAGTGCGAAAATAAAGGGCGGTTCTGCCGAACCCAACCGCAAAAAAGTTGCCGAAATTTCATGGGAACAGGTGCGTGTGATTGCTCAGGACAAGATGCCCGACTTGAATTGTTTCACTCTGGATGCTGCGATGAAATTAGTCGCAGGGACAGCAAGGAGCATGGGTATCATCATAAAAGGAGAATTCCCGGGTAACAATTAAATCTTCAATTAATCAAAATGGGTAAACTAACAAAAAAACAAAAGTTGGTCGCTGACAAGATTGAAGCGGGAAAAGCCTACTCCCTGAAAGAAGCATCTCAATTGGTGAAAGATATCACGACAACCAATTTCGACGCTTCCGTGGACATCGACGTTCGTTTGGGGGTGGATCCCCGCAAGGCCAACCAAATGGTGCGGGGCGTGGTATCTCTACCAAACGGGACGGGGAAGATTACGCGAGTGTTATGCCTATGTCCGCCAGACGCTGAGGTTGCTGCCAAAGAAGCGGGTGCTGACTATGTGGGTCTTGACGAATACATCAATAAAATCAAGGGCGGCTGGACAGACGTGGATGTCATCATTACGATGCCTTCGGTAATGGGAAAAATCGGTGCTTTGGGTCGCATACTCGGTCCTCGAGGATTGATGCCCAACCCGAAGAGCGGCACTGTGACAATGGATGTAGCCAAGGCGGTAAAAGAAGTGAAACAAGGCAAGATTGACTTCAAAGTGGACAAGACGGGCATCGTGCACACCTCTGTCGGCAAGGTTTCCTTTACTACTGAGCAGATTGTGCAAAACGCGCGAGAGTTCATTTCAACCGTCATCAAACTGAAGCCGGCGGCCGCGAAGGGAACTTATATCAAGAGTATTTATCTTTCAAGCACTATGAGCCGCGGTGTCAAGGTTGATCCGAAGGCTCTTGATGAAAATTAAGAAAAGTAATTAAATCATGAGAAAGGAAGATAAGGGTGACATTATTGTCCGGCTCGGTGAAGTGTTGAAAGAATATGCTCATTTCTATTTGGTGGACGTGACGGGGTTGAATGCCGCCGCTACGGGAGCAATGAGAAGGAAGTGCTTCCAGAATGAAATTAAGATGGTGGTAGTGAAGAACACGTTACTCCATAAGGCATTGGAAGCGTCCGGAACAGACTTCACTCCCTTGTATGGTTACTTGAAAGGTACGACGGCCGTATTGTTCACGAACACGGCAAACGTACCGGCGAAGATGCTGAAAGAAATCACGAAAGACGGGAGACCCACATTGAAAGCGGCTTATGCCGAAGAAGGTTTTTACAGGGGTGCAGACCAACTTGAAGTCCTTATGGCTATCAAGAGCAAGGAAGAGGTTATCGCAGATATCGTGGCTTTGTTACAGTCGCCGGTGAAGAACGTGCTTTCTGCCCTTCAATCGGGCGAAAATATCATCCATGGAGTCCTCAAGACTCTTGGTGAAAGACCAGAATAAACTAGAATAAATCAATTAAGTAACAAACAAATTAAAGAAAATAAAAATGGCAGATTTGAAAGCTATTGCTGAACAATTGGTAAATTTGACAGTAAAAGAAGTTAATGAATTGGCAACTATCCTGAAGGATGAGTATGGAATTGAGCCTGCTGCAACTGCAGTTGCCGTGGCCGCTGGGCCTGTTGCCGGTGGTGCGGAAACAGCCCCAGTGAAAGACACTTTCGATGTGGTGTTAAAGAACGTGGGGTCTACCAAATTGCAGGTAATCAAGGCGGTGAAGGAATCTTGCGGTCTCAGCTTGAAAGAAGCGAAAGATTTGGTAGACAATGCACCCAGCGTATTGAAAGAAGGGCTACCGAAAGCCGATGCTGAGGCTTTGAAGAAGACGCTCGAGGGCGTTGGTGCCGAAATAGAGTTGAAGTAATCAAAAAGCCTGTGTCCGCAGGTTGTCGGTAAAGAATCTTCTGGTAGAGGGTTCTTTACCTTTTTGTGTCTAAACTATCAACAAGTTCAACTAATAACAATATTGATGTCCTTTAATCTTGTAAACCAAAGAATAAACTTTGCCACGGTCAAGAACCCGATGCCCTATCCTGATTTCCTTGACGTGCAATTGAAATCGTTTAGGGACTTCCTGCAGTTGGATACACCTCCGGAGAAACGTAAGAACGACGGTTTGTATAAAGTATTCTCGGAGAATTTCCCGATTGCTGACACGCGCAATAATTTTGTTTTGGAATTCCTTGACTACTATATCGACTCTCCTCGCTACACGATTGAGGAATGTCTGGAGCGGGGACTTACCTATAGCGTGCCGCTTAAGGCCAAGTTGAAGTTGTATTGCACCGATCCAGACCACGAAGATTTTGATACGGTGATTCAGGACGTGTTCTTAGGACCTATCCCATACATGACCGACAACGGGACTTTCATTATCAACGGTGCCGAACGAGTTGTGGTTTCTCAGTTGCACCGCTCCCCAGGCGTATTCTTCGGTTCAAGCATCCACGCGAACGGGACGCAGCTATATTCCGCGCGAATCATTCCATTCAAGGGTTCTTGGATTGAGTTTGCCACGGACATAAACAATGTCATGTACGCGTATATCGACCGCAAGAAGAAGTTGCCCGTGACAACCTTGTTGCGTGCCATAGGTTTCGAGGACGATAAGGACATCCTTGAGATTTTCAACTTGGCGGAGGAAGTAAAGGCGACGAAAGCCAGTTTAAGGAAACACATGGGTAAGAAGCTGGCCGCTCGTGTATTGAAGAGTTGGCTTGAGGATTTCGTGGACGAAGACACAGGCGAAGTGGTTTCGATAGAGCGCAACGAAGTCATTCTAGACCGCGAGGCAGAGTTGAACGAAGAAAACATCGGCATCATCTTGGACAGCGGCACCCCAAGTGTGCTGTTGCATAAGGAAGAAGCCACCACGTCTGATTATTCCATTATCTTCAACACGCTTCAAAAAGACCAAAGCAACTCGGAGAAAGAGGCCGTGTTGTACATTTACCGTCAGTTACGCAACGCAGACCCTGCAGATGATGCCAGTGCACGCGAAGTGATTAATAACTTGTTCTTTTCGGAAAAGCGTTACGATTTGGGCGAGGTGGGGCGTTACCGTATTAACAAGAAACTGAACCTTTCGACAGACATGGATGTCCGCGTGTTGACGAAAGAAGACATCATCGAGATTATCAAGTATTTGATTGAGCTGATAAACTCGAAAGCACTCGTGGACGACATTGACCACTTGAGCAACCGCCGCGTAAGGACAGTAGGCGAACAACTGAGCAACCAGTTCGCCATAGGTTTGGCACGCATGAGCCGCACAATTAGGGAGCGGATGAACGTGCGCGACAATGAAGTCTTTACCCCAACAGACTTGATTAACGCGAAAACCATCTCCTCCGTAATCAATTCTTTTTTTGGAACCAACGCCCTTTCGCAATTCATGGATCAGACGAACCCGTTGGCGGAGGTTACGCACAAGCGTCGGTTGTCCGCCCTCGGCCCCGGCGGTTTGTCACGTGAGCGTGCTGGATTCGAGGTGCGCGACGTGCACTATACTCACTATGGCCGCTTGTGCCCCATCGAGTCTCCCGAGGGACCGAACATAGGTTTAATCTCTTCTTTATGTGTGTATGCCAAGATTAACGACCTCGGCTTCATAGAAACGCCTTACCGCAAGGTGCACGAGGGGGTGGTGGACTTGTCATTGGAAACGGGTATTGAATATCTGACGGCGGAAGAGGAAGAGGGAAAAATGATAGGGCAGGGCAATGCTCCGTTGAACGATAATGGCACGTTCATACGCAAGAGGGTGAAATGTCGTCGGGACGATGATTACCCGGTTGTTCCACCGTCGGAAGTCGATTTAATGGACGTGGCTCCGCAACAGATTGCCTCCATCGCCGCATCCTTGATTCCGTTTCTGGAACACGACGACGCACACCGCGCGTTGATGGGATCGAACATGATGCGTCAGGCTGTACCCCTGTTGCGTAGTGAGTCGCCAATCGTGGGCACGGGCATAGAGAAGCAGGTGTGTGAGGATTCGCGCACGATGATTACGGCCGAAGGCGACGGAGTGGTCGAATATGTAGACTCCACGACAATCCGCATCTTGTACGACCGCACGGAAGAGGAAGAGTTCGTAAGTTTCGAGCCCGCGTTGAAAGAATACCGCATTCCTAAGTTCCGCCGCACTAACCAAAACATGACGATAGATTTGCGTCCCGTCTGCGACAAGGGGCAACGAGTAAAGGCAGGCGACATCTTGACCGAGGGTTACTCTACACATCAGGGGGAACTGGCTTTGGGCAGGAATCTCTTGGTGGCTTACATGCCGTGGAAAGGCTATAACTATGAAGATGCCATCGTTCTGAACGAACGCGTGGTGCGTGAGGACATCCTGACCTCCGTCCACGTGGAAGAATTTTCTTTGGAAGTACGCGAGACGAAACGCGGGGTGGAAGAACTGACGGCGGACATTCCTAACGTAAGCGAAGAAGCCACCAAGGATTTGGACGAGAATGGCATCGTCCGTGTGGGGGCACGCATCCAACCAGGCGACATCATGATTGGCAAGATTACCCCGAAAGGCGAGAGCGATCCTTCACCGGAGGAGAAACTGTTGCGTGCCATCTTCGGCGAGAAAGCCGGTGACGTAAAGGACGCATCCCTGAAAGCCTCCCCGTCACTGAACGGTGTGGTGATAGACAAAAAACTGTTCTCCCGAGCCATCAAGACACGTGCCGCCAAGGCCGCGGACAAACAACTCCTCCCGAAAATAGACGAAGAATTCAAGAGCAAGGTTGAAGACTTGAAAGCCATCTTAATTGACAAATTGCTGGGGCTGACGAAAGGCAAAGTCTCACGAGGAGTGAGAGACTACATGGGAAGCGAAGTAATCCCTTCGGGGCGCAAGTTCGCGGCTTCCGCACTGGAGAGTCTCGATTTTGCAACGATACAGCTGAGCGGATGGACGGACGACGAACATCTGAACGACTTAATATCGCAGTTGATTATAAACTTCCTGAAAAAATACAAATTGCTTGACGCAGAACTGAAACGCAAAAAGTTCGCAATCACGATTGGTGACGAGTTGCCTTCAGGCATCATCCAAATGGCCAAGGTCTACATCGCCAAGAAACGCAAGATTGGTGTGGGAGACAAAATGGCGGGGCGGCACGGGAACAAGGGCATCGTGTCGAAGGTCGTACGCCAGGAAGACATGCCGTTCCTGGCCGACGGAACTCCCGTCGATATCGTCTTGAATCCATTGGGCGTTCCGTCGCGCATGAACATCGGCCAGATTTTCGAAACCGTTCTGGGAGCGGCGGGAAAAGTGCTCGGTGTGAAATTCGCGACTCCAATCTTCGATGGAGCCACGCTGGACGATTTGTGCGAATGGACGGATAAGGCTGGCCTACCGCGCTACTGTTCCACACAATTGTATGACGGAGAGACAGGCGAGAAGTTCGACCAGTTGGCCACCGTGGGAGTCTCTTACATGTTAAAGTTGGGTCATATGGTGGAAGACAAGATGCACGCTCGGTCTATCGGCCCGTATTCCTTGATTACCCAACAGCCGCTTGGCGGAAAGGCTCAGTTCGGCGGCCAACGTTTCGGGGAAATGGAAGTGTGGGCCATTGAGGCATTCGGAGCCTCACACGTGTTGCAGGAAATCCTCACAATCAAGTCGGACGACGTGGTGGGGCGTTCGAAGGCATACGAGGCAATCGTCAAGGGCGAGCCCATGCCTACACCCGGCATTCCGGAATCGCTGAACGTGTTGCTCCATGAACTGAGGGGCTTGGGGCTGAGCATTTCGCTTGAATAACGATTGAACCCTTTTATTGTATAGGTTATGGCTTTTAGAAAAGAATCTAAAGTAAAGAGCAACTTCACGAAGATAACCATCGGACTGGCTTCGCCGGAGGAAATTCTGGAAAACTCATACGGTGAAGTTTTGAAGCCCGAAACCATCAACTACCGCACGTACAAGCCGGAACGCGACGGTCTGTTCTGCGAGCGCATTTTCGGCCCGACAAAAGATTATGAATGCCATTGCGGAAAGTATAAGCGGATTCGTTACAAGGGCATCGTCTGCGACCGTTGCGGCGTGGAAGTGACAGAGAAGAAAGTGCGCCGTGAGCGCTCCGGACATATCGCGCTGGTGGTACCTGTGGCTCATATATGGTATTTCCGTTCGTTACCGAACAAAATCGGTTACCTGCTGGGCATCCCGACAAAAAAGCTGGACGCAGTCATTTACTACGAACGTTACATCGTAATCCAGCCGGGAGTACTGGCCGAGGAGGAAGTTACGGCGAACGACTTGTTGACCGAAGATGAATATTTGGATTACTTGGAAAAACTCCCCAAGGAAAACCAATACTTAGACGACTCGGATCCCAACAAGTTCATCGCCAAAATGGGTGCAGAGGCTATTTATGACCTGTTGGTGCGTTTGGATTTGGACAAGCTGTCTTACGAATTGCGTGACAGTGCCAACGCCGACACAGCCCAGCAACGCAAGACCGAAGCCTTGAAGAGATTGCAAGTGGTGGAGTCGTTCCGTGCCAGCCGAGGACGCAACAAGCCCGAATGGATGATTATGAAGATACTTCCGGTCATTCCTCCCGAGTTGCGCCCGTTGGTTCCATTGGACGGGGGGCGTTTCGCCACATCCGACTTGAATGATCTGTACCGCCGTGTCATCATCCGCAACAACCGCCTGAAGCGACTGATTGAAATCAAAGCTCCCGAAGTAATCTTGCGTAACGAAAAACGCATGTTGCAGGAGGCTGTGGACAGCTTGTTCGACAACTCCCGCAAGTCCAGTGCGGTGAAAACAGATGCCAACCGCCCACTGAAATCTCTTTCCGACTCGTTGAAAGGTAAGCAAGGCCGTTTCCGCCAGAACCTGCTGGGCAAGCGCGTGGACTATTCAGCCCGTTCGGTCATCGTCGTGGGGCCGGAACTGAAGATGGGTGAGTGCGGGATTCCCAAATTGATGGCGGCAGAACTTTACAAGCCGTTCATCATCCGCAAACTCATAGAGCGCGGCATAGTGAAGACCGTGAAGTCTGCCAAGAAAATCGTGGATCGTAAGGAACCCGTTATCTGGGACATATTGGAATATGTGATGAGGGGACACCCTGTGTTGCTGAACCGCGCTCCGACGTTGCACCGTCTGGGTATTCAGGCTTTCCAGCCCAAAATGATAGAAGGCAAGGCTATCCAGTTGCACCCCTTGGCATGCACGGCGTTCAATGCCGATTTCGACGGAGACCAAATGGCCGTGCATTTGCCCCTAAGCAACGAGGCAATCTTGGAAGCGCAAATCCTGATGTTACAGTCTCACAACATCCTTAACCCCGCGAACGGCGCACCAATCACCGTGCCCTCTCAAGACATGGTGTTGGGGTTGTATTATATCACCAAGCTCCGTCCGGGAGCCAAGGGGGAAGGCTTGACGTTCTACGGTCCGGAAGAAGCCGTCATTGCCTACAACGAGAAACGCGTGGACATCCATGCGCCTGTCAAGGTCATGGTGAAAGACCGGGATGCTAACGGCCAATTTGCGAAAAAGATGGTGGAAACATCCGTGGGACGTGTGATAGTCAACGAGATTATCCCAGACGAAGTGGGTTATTTCAATGACATCATTTCTAAGAAAACCCTGCGCGGCATCATCACCGATGTGATAAAGACGGTAGGGGTGGCACGCGCCTGCGAATTTCTAGACGGTATCAAGAACTTGGGCTACCGCATGGCTTACGTAGGCGGATTGTCCTTCAACCTGAGTGACATCATCATCCCGGAGGAAAAAGAGGAGTTGGTACGTCGCGGAAACGAGGAAGTGGAACGCATTGCCAATGATTACGGCATGGGATTCATCACGGACAACGAACGCTATAACCAAGTCATCGACACTTGGACGCACGTCAACAACGACCTTTCCAAAATATTGATGAAGACCATGAAAGAGGCCGACCAAGGATTCAACGCCGTATACATGATGTTGGATTCTGGTGCTCGCGGCTCTGCCGGGCAAATCAGCCAACTTTCCGGTATGCGCGGTCTGATGGCCAAACCCCAGAAAGCCGGCGTGGAGAGTTCCCAGATAATAGAGAACCCTATCCTCTCCAATTTTAAGGAGGGCATGAGTGTGCTGGAGTATTTTATTTCCACTCACGGTGCCCGCAAGGGATTGGCCGACACGGCATTGAAGACGGCCGACGCTGGCTATCTGACGCGCCGCCTCGTGGACGTGTCACACGACGTGATTGTCACGGAAGAGGACTGCGGCACGTTGCGCGGCTTGGTATGCACGGCTCTGAAGAACGGAGACGAAGTAATTTCTTCCCTTTACGAACGAATTCTTGGGCGCGTGTCCGTGCACGACATCATCAATCCTACGACAGGAGCGTTGATTGTTTCCGCAGGCGAGGAAATAACGGAAGACAAAGCAAGGGAAATCGAGGACTCCCCGATAGAGAGTGTGGAAATCCGTTCCGTGCTGACTTGCGAGAGCCGCAAGGGAGTCTGCATGAAATGCTATGGCCGCAATTTGGCTACGAGCCGCATGGTGCAGAAAGGCGAGGCGGTCGGCGTGATTGCCGCGCAGTCCATCGGTGAACCGGGCACGCAGTTGACGTTGCGCACGTTCCATGCCGGCGGCGTGGCCTTGAATGCATCGGCAGATGCCTCTATCATCGCGAAGTACGATTCGAAAGTCGAGTTCGACGAACTGCGCACGACGGATATCACCGACGAGGCGGGGAAACCAGCCAAGATGGTGGTGGGTCGTCTGGCCGAAGTCCGCTTTGTGGATATCAATACCGATATAGTTCTTCTTACGCAGAACGTGCCCTATGGTTCCACTTTGTATGTGAACGAAGGCGACAGGGTGAAAAAGGACGACATAATTGCCAAATGGGATCCGTTCAACGCGGTCATCGTGACGGAAATTCCGGGCAGAATCCAGTTTGAAGACGTGATAGAGGGCGTGACTTACCGCGTGGAAGCAGACGAAACCACGGGCTTGCGCGAGATAATCATCATAGAATCGAAAGACAGGACGAAAATCCCATCGGCTCACATCTTGGACGAGAACGGAGATTTCATCCGCACGTACAATTTCCCTATCGGCGGCCACCTCGCCGTAACAGACGGGCAGACCGTCAACGCCGGTGACGTGTTGGTGAAGATACCGCGTGCGGTAGGCAAGGCAGGCGATATCACGGGCGGCCTCCCGCGCGTGACCGAACTGTTCGAAGCCCGCAATCCGTCCAATCCCGCCGTTGTCTCGGAAATCGACGGCGAGATAACGATGGGTAAGCTGAAACGCGGGAACCGTGAAATCACAGTTACTTCCAAATTGGGAGAGGTAAAGAAATATCTCGTACCGCTCTCCAAGCAGATTCTAGTACAGGAAAACGACTACGTGCGTGCCGGGACTCCGCTTTCCGATGGTGCTATCACGCCGGCCGACATCCTCGCCATCAAGGGGCCTACGGCAGTGCAGGAGTATATCGTGAACGAGATACAGGACGTTTACCGTCTGCAAGGCGTGAAAATCAACGACAAGCACTTTGAGGTGATTGTCCGACAGATGATGCGAAAGGTGCAAATCGATGAGCCGGGCGACACTCGCTTCTTGGAACAGCAAATCGTGGACAAACTCGATTTCGCGGAGGAAAACGACCGCATTTGGGGCAAGAAAGTGGTAATCGACGCAGGAGACTCTGAAACGATGCAGAAAGGCATGATAGTGACAGCCCGCAAGTTGCGTGACGAAAATTCTACGTTGAAACGCAAGGACTTGAAATTGGTGCAAGTGCGCGATGCCATGCCAGCCACTTCTATCCAGATTTTGCAAGGGATTACCCGTGCAGCACTGCAAACGTCGAGCTTTATGTCGGCAGCTTCTTTCCAAGAAACGACGAAAGTGTTGAATGATGCCGCCATCAACGGTAAGGCAGACAAACTCGAAGGCATGAAAGAGAATGTCATCTGCGGGCATCTCATTCCTGCCGGCACCGGCCTTCGTGAATTCGGCAAGATTGTCGTAGGTTGCAAAGAAGAATACGACCGCATGATGGCCAATCGCAAATCCATATTGGACTTTAATGAATAA
>CAZGBV010000050.1:0-15703 GCA_964523985.1 uncultured Paraprevotella sp. | reverse complement strand
TCGTTGATGAGCTTGTTCACCATCAGCGGGATGAAGAACTCGGCTTTCGGGTTCGCCATGTTCTTCGGGTCGCTCAGGAAGCCCTTGAAATACTCCTCGCTGTGCGCGAAGTAGTCGGGCGTGAAGCCCCACATGTTCATGCTGACCGGCACGTTCTCTTCCACGGGAATCCATTTGCCCTCTTCGTCCTTGTAGCAGATGGGGCCGTCCACGCGCATGATTTCCGTGCGCTCCACTACGTCCGTCAGGTGGTGGCGGTCGTCGTAGACGCAGATGCCGCGTGCCACGGAGCCGTTCTCGCTAAGCGTGTTGCAACAGCGGAAGCCCACCATGGCGTAGGTGTTCCGGCTGCCGTCGGGCAGGGCACTCAGGAACTTGCCGATGGTGTCGAAGGCGTCACGCCCGTAGAAGTCGTCGCAGTTGATGACGCAGAACGGTTCTTTGATGACGTCCTTGCCCATCAGCACGGCGTGGTTCGTCCCCCACGGCTTCACGCGGTTTTCGGGGCAGGTGAAGCCTTCGGGCAGTGCGTCGAGGCTCTGGAACACCAGCTCCGCCGGGATTTTCCCTTCGTATTTGGAGAGGATTTGCGTGCGGAACTGCTCCTCGAAGTCCTTGCGGATGACGAAGACGATTTTGCCGAAGCCGGCGCGGATGGCGTCGTAGATGGAATAGTCCATGATGGTTTCGCCGTTCGGTCCCAGCCCGTCCAGTTGTTTCAGTCCGCCATAGCGGCTGCCCATTCCGGCGGCCAGCAAGAAAAGTGTAGGTTTCATAATCGTTAGGTTAAAAAGTTGAAAATAACGTTCTGTTTCGCAAAGATAACTTTTTTATTCGAGAAAGCCGCGCTCCCGGCTTCTTTTTTTGGCGTTCCGCGCAACTTGCGGGAGCGGGGTTTCCGCGCCCCGTCTCAGAACGGGTAGCCCACGGCGAAGTGGTATCCCAAGCTGTCCCGGAATTTCGGCATGTTGTAGTAGCCTTCCTTTCTCGTGTCGTAAGGGGCGTGGATTCCCACTCCGATGTCGAAGCGCAGCACGAGGAATTCGAGGTCGCAACGGATGCCGAACCCCGTGCCTAAGGCCAGGTCTTTGCCGAACCTCGAAATGTCGAAAGTCCCTTTCGGGCGGTTCACGTCCGAATCTATGAGCCAGACGTTTCCCGCGTCCAGGAATACGGCTCCGGAAAGCATGGAAACGATGGGGAAGCGGTATTCGGCGTTCATCTCAATCTTGAAGTCCCCCATTTGGTCGATGTAGGAATAGGCCGACGCGCCCGGCACGTAGCCGCCCGGCCCCACGCCGCGGACGGAGAACGCCCGGATGCTGTTGGCTCCGCCCACGCTGAAGAGATCGTGGTAGGGGGCGGCGGAGGAGTTCCCGTAGCTGAATATCACGCCGGTGCCCACCCGCGTGGCGATGCTCGTGCGGGGGGAGAGACGGAACTCTTCCCTGAACTCGGCCAGGAAGCGGACATACTGCGCGAAAGGCACGTTGAACAGTTTCTTGTCCTTCTGGTCGAACGGTTTGCCGAAGGCGGCGAAGAGGCCGGAGGTGACGTTCCCGCTTTCTTTCACTTCGAAGATGAAGGTGCGCGGGTTGCGCGACCTGCGCGGGCTGGAGTAGGTGAAAGTGTACCTCATGGACGGTATGAGCTGGTCGCGCATGCTTACGTAGAGCGCCTGGTTGACGTTCATGATGGAGTCGAAAGTGGCGGTCGTGTTCAGCAGGTTGTCGTAATCCAGACGGAACGGGACGAATTCATGTTTGATTGTAGGCCGCGCCTGGTAAGTGTAAGCCACCCGCACGCTCAGGGACACCATGCTGAAATAACTGGCCCGGTTCATGCAGGTGGCGTCCAGCACGAAAGAGGTGCTCGTCCGGGCGCGTCGGGATATTCCGCGTGCTCCGGGGAATATCAGCCGGGGATATTCCATGGACAGGGAAGCGCCGTACTCGTAAGAGTTGATGACAGAGCCCCGTCCTTGTACGGTGGAGTTGGTTTGCCATTCGTATGAGCCGTGCACTTCGAACTTCAGCTTTTCCGCTCCCCGGAAGGCGTTGCGTTTGGACATGCTGAACGAGAGTCCCGGCCCGATTTGCCCGTTGCTCTTGGAGGTGACTTTCGTGGAAAATTCCCCGTCGTAGGGTTTGTCCAGGATGCCGGTGATGTTGACGTCGAGCGTGTCGTTGAGGGCGGTGGTGTCGCGCGGGACGTATTTCAGGTTTACCGTGCTGAACACGTCCATTCCCGAAAGTTGCTGTTGCACGAAACTCATGACATCCTGCCGGTAGAGCATGCCTTTCCGGTAGAACAAGTTGCGGCGGAGCGCGCTGAACCGCAGGGGAATTTTCCCTTTCTCTCCTCCATTATAATATAAGGTATAGTCGCGGAGCCGCAACGTGTCGGTCAGGTCGTAGGAATCGTTGTTGAACAGGGTGATGTTGGTTCGTCCGAGGTAATACCTCTTGTTGGCCGACGCGGGAATGCCTTCGGCAGGCACGACTTGCAGCTGCACGAATCCCGGACGCTGTATGGTGTCGGCGCGGTAAGTGATGTATTCCGGCTTGTAGTAGAAATAGCCGGAGTTGCGGAACATGTTGTATATGCGGGTCCTCTCGGCGTCGAGGTCGACCACGCTGAACGGCGCGCCGCTGAAAAGGGTGCGTCGCCGTAACGTCTCCCGTATCAGGCTGTCGCCCACGGCGGGGAAGCGCAGGTAGGCTATGGAGTCCAGCCGGAACAGGTTGCGCGGCCTGACGGTATAGCTGATTTTGGCCTTTCGGGGGTTCTTTTCCGGTATGACCTCGTAATCCACGGTGCCGTTGAAGTAACCGTAGTTCCGGAGCGTGTTCTGCGCCACGAGCGCGCGGGTCTTCGGATTGACGGTACTGATGAGGACGGGGGTGGCCGCGAACGTGTCGAACATCCACTTCGCAAAGCGCGACTTCTTGCCGGACAAGGCGTTGTAAAGCCACAGTCCGGTGGGGAACGGGCTTCGATGGTACGAACTTCCGAAAAGGGAGTTGTTCGGGGCGTAAGCCAGTGCGGCGTCCACCTCCGCCTTCGCCGTCTCGTAAGCCTCTTCCTCGATGTGCCGCACGGCGGCGACGGAGTCCTTTTGCTCCGGGGTCAGTTCCTCGTCCCGCTTCAGCGCGGACAAGTCTCTTTGCGTGAACAGGTCGTCCACGGCTTTGTAAGCGTCGGCGAGGGAGGTGATGACCCCTTCTTCCTCCCTTTGCCTGTCTTTCTTCTTGTCTTTCTTCTTCGGCTTCCGGCCATAGTCTATCTCCTTGATGCCGGTGTACAGCACCTCTTCTTCGGGGAGGTTCCCGGTCGTCGAGCATCCTGCCGCCAGACCGCAGCACAGGATGATGATGCCGCAATATATCTTCGGTCTCGTATTCATCGTTTCTTCTCCTTTTCGTGTCGGGTCTCGTCCTTTTCCCTGTTCTTGAAGATGAACAGTTCCCCCAGACGTGTCATTTTGCGTCTCAGGACGAGGCTCGCGCCCATTTCGGTGATTTCGCCTTCCAACAAAGACTCATAGTTCTTGTCGTAGAACAGGGTGACGTAGCGTGTGGCACTCTTGTCCAAGCGGTATTCCAACGCCACGTTGTCAATCAGCGACTGGCCGGTGTTTTCCACGTCCTCGCCCGTGGACACCTTTCCGCCCACGATGATGCTCACGCGGTTGCCCCAGAAGCGTTTGGCGAAGCGGAACGAATAGTCCGTGCGCTCCGTGCCTTCGGCCGTGGTTTCCCGGTCTACGCCGAGGCTGAGGTCTACGGATTCGAGTGCCTTGCCCGCGATGTTCGAGATTTCGCTTTGCAGCAGGGCGTTCAGGGCGTTGGTCGTGGAGAAGCCTCCGCCTTCGTTGTCTCCCGGCAGGTACATGCCGGTGGCCAGCATGGTGACGGCCACTTTCCCGCGTTCCTCCGCCGACATGGAGGCGAGCTGGTTTTGCACGGTCAAGTCTTCGGGAGCGGCGATGGTGAACTCCAGCCCCATGTCTTCCAGCGTGCGCGTGATGGACAGTCCCACGTCGAAGGAGACGGTGCGGGGCGTTTCGTTTTCCGTCACGGAGGCGCGCATGCGCTCGGTGGCCGCGATGTTCAGGGCGGGGTTCAGTACGGGGCCGTTGAAATCCACGTAACTGCCCGAACTTATGGTGAACGTCTTCAGCGGGATGACCGGGAGCGAGTATTTCATTTCCCCGTTCAGCACCGTGTAACGTCCGGTGAGCGTCAGTTCCCCTTGCGGAGTGTAGTGCATGGTCAGCTCTCCGCCGCCCTCCAAGTCCACGTATTTGGAGCGGTCGGCACTTAGCAGGCAGTGCACCTGTGTGCCTTGGTCTATGTTGATTTGCATCATCATGTTCAGGTTCATGGGCAGGGGCTCTTCCTGGACTGCCACGGTCGTGGTGTCGCTGAAGTCTACGAACGTGACAAGGCCGCTCAGCCGGTCTTCCGACGAGAGCGGGCTGTCTTTCAGTATGTAGGTCACGTCCGTGCCGCCCAGCACGCCCAGCCGTCCGTTGATGTTGAGGTTGTTCAGGTTGCCGGCCATACGCGCGTTGACGTTCACGTACACTTTCCCGTAGGCCGCCGCCTGTCGGGTGCGTTTGGCGTTGATGAGCTCGAAGTCGGAAGCGTTCATTCTCAAGTCGAGCAGTATGTTGTCGAAGTCGGCGAAGTCCACCGTCCCGTCAATCACGAGCGGGTTCTTTCCGGTGGAATACACGTTCAGCTTGTCCAAATTCAGGTGGCTTTGCCTTACCTTGACGGTATCGTCTTCCAAGCGCAGGTTCAGGCTGTATTCGGATGACGTTATTTCCATGGCTTTGGTGGCCAGCCATCCTTCCGCGATGAGGCGGTCGGTCGAGCCGCTCACCTTCATCCGTCCGTCGGCCATGCCGCCCAATGCCGCCATTTGGTCGGGGACAAAGCCGTTGGCCAGCGACAGCGGGAAGTCTGTCAAATCCAGGTCTGCCTCCATCGTTCCGCTTTCCCCGTTGTCCTTGTATGCTCCCGAAAGAATCAGGACTTCCGTTTCGTTATGCGAGACGCGTGCGTCCACGAAATGCGTGCCGTCGCTGTTGGGCAGGTAGACGATTCCTATCCCGATGTTCTCCAGCGGAGCCTCCTCGTAGGTCATGTTTTCTACCGCCACGTCCGCCACGACGGAGAGGTTTTCTTCCGTTTGTATCAAGTGGGCGTCGGTTTGCATCAGCCCGGAGATGCGGGGGGCGTAAGGGATGACGGCGGTCAGTTCCTTGAGGTTCACGCGGTTCAGGTTGACGGAAAGGTCTTGCAGGGCTTCCGGGTTGGGAGTAGAGTAAATCTTGACTCCCGTCCCGTCGTCGGCCAGCATGTCCACGTCGGCCTCCACCCGCCTGTCGCGCCCCAGGAATATGTAGTTATCCTCGTTGATGTCGAATCTTCGATAGGCGATAATCGGATGGATTTGTGAGAACACCGCCTTTATGCCATTGTCCTGCACGTCGGCTCTCAGTCCCAAGTCCACTCCCTTTTCGCCCTTGTCGTCTATATAAATCAGGTTGATGCCCGCCCCGGTGGAGTGCAGGTAGACGTTGAGCCGCGAGTCGAATACGAACTGTTTGTTTTCCGGCCCGTTTCGCACCCGTCCGTCCATCTTTATGCCGGTGGAGTCCTGAAAGATGTGCATCTGTATGGTGTCCAACAGGATGCCTCCCGCGTTCATCGAGTAAACGTGGCCGCCTCCGTTCAGGCCGGTTTCGGGGTCGGCGTTCAGGTTCAGCCTCATCTCGTCGAGCGAGTAGCCCATGGCCGCCAGATAGTTGGCCACGGGGTTGTGTCTTCCCGATTCCATGCTGAGCGTCATGCGCGGCAGGAGGGTCTTGAGTGAATCCTGGTTTAAGTACCGGCGTTCCAACTGCCGTCCGGCCGCGGCCATGAGTTTCTCGCTTTTTCCCGCCAGCGTCTCATATCCTTCGCGGCCGTCGAGATGCAGTTTGAAGTCGCCGGCCGAGATGTCGGCATACGTGGTGTCGGGGTGAGCCAGCACGTTGAGGCCGAGGTCTCTGGGACGGTACACCGTGTCCTGCACCGTGAGGGAGATGTCCGACACCGTCCCGTGTACCTCATGGGCGTTTTCCAGATTGGAGCTGCCGTCCATGCGCAAGTTCATGCCCGCCTTGAACGGCTTGTCGGTCAGGCGCAGGGCGTAGAGGTCTATGTTGCGCAGTTCCGTGCTGAAAGACACGTCCGTATTGTGCCGGCTCAGCAGCGCGTCGATTTCGGAGCGCATGTCCAATAACGGGTTATGACTGTCGAGCATGACATGCCCGTTGCCTTTTTGCAGTCCGGCATCTATCCTGATGTCGCCGAGGCGCAGTCGCCCGTATTGCAGGCTGTCCAACGCCAGGGCGGCCTGCATCCGGGTATGCCGGCTGAAGAAGTCCGTCCCGACACCCTCGGCGGAAGCCGTGAGCGAAAGGCCGTACAGGGAATCCTTGGGGAGGAAATGCCGGAGCTGCAAATCCTTTACGGCCAGTTCCGCGCGGTAGGCCGTGCGTGCCGCGTCGAATCCACCTTTTGCCTGCACGCTTCCTTTCCCCTCCCTCAGACGGAGTTCGGCGGCGTACTTCTGTCCGTTCAGGCTCACGTTCCCGTCCAGTTGCATCGGGGGCAGGGCTATGTCTTTCATGGCATCTTCTCCGGCCAATGCCCTCACGAAATCGAGATTGCGGGTACGCAAGTCCAGGTTCACGCGGCCCGACCTGCGCACGGAATCCGTCACTCGGTACATCTTCCCGTCGGCTTTCAGCTCGAAAGCGTCGGCCAACCGGGCTTCCGCCGCCGTGAGAGCCAGCGTATCCAGGTTGCCGTCGGCAGAAATCCGCAAGACGGCGGGGGCGTTGGGATAAGCCTTGACGAAAGCGGGAGGCATCCCTCCCGCAAACAATAGCACGTCCTGTTTGCCCAGTTCCCCCATGAGCCGGGCGGACATTTTCCCCTGAGGTTGTCCGGATACGGCGGAGAAGTCCATGTCAGCCTGTGCCCTGACGTAGGAATCCGGGGTGCGGAGCACCAGTCCGGGCACATGCAGGGAGGCGGAATCCATATCGAAATGCCCTGTCAGCGAACTGATTTCCAAGCCGCTCTTTTCTTTCATGCGAGTTTCGCGCAAGGCTAATGAAAGTCCCGAAGCGTTCCCGTCGAACCTGATGCTGTCGATGCCTATGCCGACATCCCGCAACGCGATATGGTTGACATCTAAGCCTTCCGCGGCTTCCTCGTAAGGCAGGTCGTAGAACAGGGAGTCGGCCCGCAGGTCGAAAGTCTTCACCGTGTACAAGGACTGTCCCAAGTCTATGAGGCCGCCCCGCAACGCCGCCGAGCGGATGCCGCCCGAAACGGCCATGCTGTCGCCCGGCATGGCGAACCGGAGGCGGGTGCGTGCCAAGTCCACTTTCCCGATGGCGATTTTCCAGTTCACGGGCGAACCGGCGGTAGTGTCTTCCGTCGTGGAGTCGGTCAGGGCGATGGACACGTCAGCGTCCGAAAGCGAGGCCATGTTCACCGTCACCATCTCCTGCGGGAGTTCTATGCCGTGGGAGTTCAGGAAGAAGCGTCCTATGCTCCCCTTGATTTTCATTCCGGCAATCATGGATTTGGTATTGACCGCGGCGCGGGTCAGTTCCACGCCTTCCACGTCTATTTCCCCGTGGAGCAGGGACGCGAAGCTCAAGTCCACGCTTAGGCGTTCCACGTCCAACAGGCTGTCGCCTTGCTCGTCTTTTATCTGCACGTCCCGCAAGTCGAGGTCGAAGAGAAAGGCCAGCCGCAACCGGCCTATATGCACTTCCATTCCCGTGGCTTCGGACATGAAAGCCGTGGCCTTGTGTACGGCAAAGTCTTGCACGGGAGGGATATAGAGTAGCGTGGCCATTATGAAGAATAATATGACGGGAGCGAGTAAAATGCCGATTACCCATCTTAGGATTCTTTTTCTCATAATCTCGGTGATAATGTATTGCAAAGGAACGGCTTTTTTTCCGGATTCGGGAGGATTTTCTTCACAAAATAAAATAAAAACGCCCTGAATACATTATTTTTGCAGGGTGATAATCATTACCCGTCGGTTGCATGAAATTTAAGAGTTTGGTTTGCCTCGCGGTCTGCATGGCCGTGATGTCCTGCGGTTCGCGGAAGAAGGAAGCGGTGGGAGAGACCGAAGTGCTGATAGAGACCTCCATGGGCGACATGAAGGTGAAGCTGTATGACGATACGCCCAAGCACCGCGACAATTTTGTCAGGTTGGCTCGGTCGGGAGCGTACGACAATATCTTGTTCCACCGCATCGTGCGCGGCTTCATGGTGCAGACGGGCGACCCGGCCATCAAGCCCGCGGGGATGAAACCGTCCGTCGACACTGCGGCTTACCGTTACACCGTTCCTGCGGAAATCCGTTGCCCGCTTCATTTCCACAAGAAAGGTGCGCTGGCGGCGGCCCGCATGGGGGATGACGTGAACCCGGAAAAGTCCTCCAGCGGCACGCAGTTCTATATCGTGACCGGAAAGACCTATACGCCGGCCGCGCTGATGGAGCTTTATTCGGCCGTTTACCAGAGCCGGGTGGACACGCTTTACGGGAGGCTCTGGCGGGAACGCCGCGAGGAAGCAGACCTGATGCGTCGCCGCGGCGAAACCGAGAAAATAGAGAGCCTGAAGGACTCCTTGTTGCGCGAGGCGGAAGCGGAGGTGGCGGCTCATCCGCCCGTGCCGTTCGGCGAGGCGCAGAAGCAAGCCTATGCCACGGTGGGTGGCGCGCCCCATCTGGACGGGGAATATACGGTGTTCGGCGAGGTGGTGGAAGGGTTGCACGTGGCCGAGGCCATAGAGAAAGTGCGTACCGCGGGCGAACGCCCCTTGCGGGAAATCGTGGTGCGCAAGGTGACGGTTCTGGAATAGCCGTCAACCGTATTTCACGTATCCTAAACGCGTGTATTTCACGCCCTGGCTCTCGTAATGTCCCAAGACGCGGGCGGAGAGCGTAACCTCCATCCCGGGCGTGAAGTTGCGGCTGAAGCAACTCAACGCTTTGGGTGTCTGGCTTCTCCCGCCCGCCTTCTCGGTGAAAGTGTAGCGGTTTCCCATGCTGTCCTCCGCTATGACAAGCTGGTCGATGTAAAAATCCGGTTTGTAGATGTTCACTTGTTGCTTGACGTACAGGATTTTCAGGCGGAGGGCTTCCAACTTCTGCCCTTTCTCGCCGACGTAGCGGCTGGGCGAACGGTAGACGGGCCGCCGCGGAGGGCTGAGTTCCGCGTGTATCATGGCGAAGCATTGTGCGGTCTCTTTCAGTTTCAGGAGCTTTTTCTTTTCCGGTTCGAAGCGGTTGGCCATCCACAGGACGTAGTTCGGGTCGATGTAGTAGACTTCCGCGATGCGTTTGCCCCGGTATTTCCCGAACGTCAGCGTGTCGAAGGTCTGTTCGTAATAAGGAATGAAGAAAGTGTTGTCCGCCCATTTCAAGGCTACCTTGCAGTACTTCAGCAAGTCCATGGCCTTGCCCGCCGCCATGGCGAACGTGTCGGCCAGCGTGCGGATGAAGAGGGGAGGGCGTCCGTCCGCGAATATGCGCCATAAGGCGTAGTACCGCCGGTAGGGCGTGGTGGTGCTGATGGCATAAAAACCGTTTCCGGATGTCCGTCCGGAGTTGAACGCCGCGACGGCCGCCGTGACGCGGGTCATTTCCGTTTCCGGGATGGGTTCGTAAAATCGTATGCTCTCCTTGGTCGCTCCTTTCTGCGGCATGTTGCACCGTATGCAAATGTAAGCAAAAAGAGAATCTTTTCCAAGCGGTTCTGCAAGAAAAGAAGGGTGCGGTGCTTCCATTTTGTTACTTTCCGCGTCCCGTTCCCGGAGAAGGGAAAAAGTTTGCGGCTCCCGTTCAGGCTTCCTTTTTGGACAAGTATCCGTTCCGCGGGCCGGTTATGCGACGATGTTCCGCATATATGCAACGTTTCAAGGGGAATTTTTTCGTTTTCGGGAGAACGAAAAAATGCCGCAGGACGGCTTTGCATGGCGGACAAAAGTGAGAGAGATGTCCGATAAACGGGAAAAGGACGGGACTTCGAATCCGTTTTTCTCTATTTCCGGATTGGGACGTGTCGGTCGCCGCGTGTCGTTTTGTCATCGCAAGCCGTGCGGAGTATCGGTGTTTTTTATGTCCGCGCGGAAGAATCGGCGTGCGGGATGTCAGGAAGAAAGCCGGACGGGGCGCACGCCGGCTTTTGTTTTTTCGGGCAAGCGTGCGGGGACGGCGTGTTTGCGCCGCTTGTCCCGTCGGGTCGCAAACCATCCGTTCCCGCGCGTCCGGGCTTGGCGTTCAGACAGGATGACGAAGTGTCGGCAGGGAGTGGTTGGGAGCGGCTCTACCGTTCGTCTTTTCGGGGATGGTTCAAGGTCTGTTGCCGTTGCACCAGTGTCTCGGCGCATTGCAGCATGGCAAAACCGTACCGCTTCATGTCCCGGAAGGCCGGGTCGTCCCCGGCAGGCTGTACCGTCGCGCCTTCCGTGCGGTACCGCAATTCCTGTCGTGTGTCCGGGACGTAGAGGTACAGGCGCGACGAGTCCCTCACGCCGATGAGGTTGTCGGCAGTGAAATACATGCAGGGACGCTTCTCTTTCAGCAAGTCCACGCCGAAGTCGTTCTGTATATAGCTGATGTTCAGCAAGCCCAGAAGGGTCGGTGCCAAATCCACCTGCCCACCGTAAACGTCCGTGACGCGGGGAGCGATGTCCCGCCCGTAAATCATGAGAGGGATGTGGTTGTACGATTGCGGGCTTTCGCACTCGGGCGTGCCCACTAACTTGCCGTGGTCGCCCAGGAGGACGAACAGCGTGTTGTCCGCCCACGGACGTTCGAGGGCTTCCGTCATGAAGTCCCGGACAGACCGGTCGGCATATTCCACGATTTGTTCCTCCGTCTTCCGGCTATGCGGACGGAAGTCGGGCGGGACGATGTAGGGCGGGTGGTTGCTGATGGTGAGCAGGACGCTGAAAAACGGTTGCCCGCTCCGGGCTTGCCGGTCGAGCACGGGCAGGGCATACCGGAAGAGGAAGTCGTCCTGCACCCCGAACCCGTTGACCACTTTGTCCGCCGGATAGTCCTCCTGCGAGTAGATGTCGTCGAAACCGTTGGTGCGGAAAAAGGCGTTCATGTTGTCGTATTGCGATTCGTGCGTCATGAAGAACATGTTGCGGTAACCGTTCTCTTTCAATACGGTAGGCAGGCCGGAGTAAATCGGGATGACCGTCCCTTTCATCGCGTTCCGCTTCATCATGGCCGGGAACGAGTAGAGCGAGGAGTACAGGCCGTGGTTGGTGTGGATGCCGGACGAGTAGAAGTGGCTGAAGCTGAGCGATTGCCGCCACAGGCTGTCGAGGAAAGGCGTGAGGGCGGTTTCGTGGCCGAAAGTCTGCATCAGGTGCGCCGACATCGATTCCATGAGGATGACGACCACGTTTCGGCGTGTCGGCGGGCCGTCGGCTTCCACGCGGCGGGCGATGGGCGACACGCCGTCGATGCCTTTCCGTCCGAGGAGCGTCTGCACGCGGGCTATGGCCTCGTCTTCCGCCATGAGGTGCAGGATGCGGTTTTCCTTCCGGTTGTCGTCGATGGCACTGGTGAGCAGGTTGAACACCGGGTTGATTCCTAATTGGTTCAGGAACGCGTCGTTACAGTAGTACGCCTGACTCACTTTTATGGGGTTGTATCCCCGCCGTCCGCGGATGCCGAAAAGGCACAAGCCTATGAGGACGGCACCGGAGACGAACGCGAAGGCGGCGGTCTTCCACTTTCGTTCCGGCGGCGCGGCATTCAGGCTCAGGCGATAGAAGACGCGCGACAGTTTGAGGGTTACATAGGCAAAAGCCGCTATGGCCGCCAGTCCCAATGCGAGGGGAAGACGGTAAGACGATTCCCCGAACACCATTCCCGCGGTGGTGCCCGCATAGCCGAACCAGTTGAATATGGAGGAATTGACGGGCTTGAAGAAGTAAGCGAAATAAGGGATGTTGGCTGCGGAGACGATGAAGCACAGCGAATAGAAGAAGATGAAGAAGACGGCGGAGGAGCGGTAAAGCCAACGGGCGGCGCAACCGAACCACCCGGCTATCCAGAACGCCGCCATCGGCAACAGCAGGATGTAGCAGGCGACGACGTTGTCGAACCAAAGGCCGCGCAGGAATGCCGTGCTTTGCAACGCATAGTCTCCCTTTATCTCTTCCGGGAAATCGTAGTCCGTGGCGACGAGGAGCGCGACGCGGAACACGGAGAAGAACAGCAGTGCCGCGAGATGCACGCTCAGGAGGTAGCCCATCGAGCGGACGAAACGCCCCGCAAGAAGTCTTTCCATCGTATGAAGGCGATATAATTTGTAACCGGTCGCGAAATTAGGAAAAAAGATTATATTCGAGCAGGACGCACAGCCACTTTTTTCCTTTCAAAAGTCGGAAAAATGCTTTTTGCCTTGGCGGAAAAGAATTATCTTTGCGTCTGTTATCATAAACGACTTCAGGCGCGTGCGGGGAACGCGGAAAAATACTTAAAGACATGGACAAGAAAAAGATAATCGTCATCGCTTCGGTCGTAATCCTGCTCCTTTGCGCGGGACTGGGCTACCTCACCTATTCTTATATGCGGGAGAGCGCGGAGAAAGAGGAGATGCTGAAGCTGGCGGAGATGGACAAGAAGGAGATGGAGAACGAATACGCCCGTTTCGCCCGGCAGTACAGCGAGATGAAAACGCAAATCAACAACGATTCGCTGATTGCCCAGTTAGACAAGGAGCAGCAACGGACGGAAGAACTTCTTGCCGAGCTGAAGCGCGTGAAGGCGACCGACGCGGCGGAAATCATGCGCCTGAAGAAGGAACTGTCCACGTTGCGCGGCATCTTGAGGAGTTATGTGAATGAGATAGATTCCTTGAACCGGGAAAACGAGCAGCTTCGCAACGAGAATCAGGAGGTGAAAGCCCGGTACACGCAGGCGGAGCAGACTATCACGAGCCTCTCCACGGAAAAGGAAACGCTGAGCGAGAAAGTGGCCATCGCTTCCCAGCTGGACGCGACGGACATCTCCATGATCGGGCAGAACAAGCGCGGCAAGAACGCCCGCAAAATCAAGGACGCGAAGAAGCTCGTCGTCAGTTTCGTCATCGCGAGGAACATTACGGCGCAAACCGGCAACCGGAGCATTTACGTGCGCATCACGAAGCCGAACAACGAGGTGCTGACCAACGGAGGTACGTTTGCCTACGAGAACCGGAATCTGGAGTATTCGGCCAAGAAGGATATCGAATATAACGGGGAAGCCACCCCGGTGACCGTGTATTGGGACGTCAACGAGTTCCTGAGCAAGGGCACTTACCGCGTGTCGGTCTTTGCCGACGGGCATAATATCGGGAACGCAAGTTTCAATTATGAGAAATAGGAACGTCGCGGGATATGCGACAGGTGCGGGAAACGGGTCGGGCTACGGGAGCCTGACGTGCCTTTGCCGTGCTTTCGCATAGCTGTACGACTTCGGCAGGCATCGGCAGTGGTGCCGCGGCCGTCCGGTCGGGATTCCCGGGCATCCGGTTTGCCGGTCGGCGGCTCTCTGTGCGGGAACATGTTTCTTGACGGCTTGTGCGGCTTTCGTCGCGTGACGGGCGGAAGCCGGGAAAGGGCGGAATCACCAAAATCATCCATAATCATGAAAAAGTTATTTCTGACAGTCGCGGCCTTTTGCGCCGGACTTGTGGGTACAGCGGTCGGGCAATCCATCCTCCTCCCTCCCGCCGAGGCCGTGGTTTACGAGGGCGACATGCTGGCGGAGGAAGGCGCATGGTGCTGGTTCGCCGACCCGCGGGCGTTGCATTACGAGAACGGGAGCGGCACGATTAACAGCAGTTACGTCGGGTATATCGACGTGCACGGAGCGGTGAAAGCCTTGCAGTACGACTTCCTGAAAGGGCGGAAGTCTGAAGTGCTGATACGCTCTTATTTTCAGCCGGACGACCACGACAATCCGACGTTCCTCGCCTTGCCGGACGGGCGCGTCATGGTGTTCTACTCGCGGCATACCGACGAGCCTTGCTTCTACTACCGCGTCTCGCGCGTGCCCGGCGACATCACGACGCTGGGGGAGGAGAAGATAATTCCGACGCGCGACAACACCACTTATCCTTCCCCCTTCATCCTGTCCGACGACCCGCGGCACATCTACTTGTGCTGGCGCGGCATACGTTGGCATCCCACCGTCGCGCGGCTTACGTTGCCCGACGGGGACGATGAGGTGATGATGGATTGGGGACCCTACCAGTTGGTGCAGTCCACGGGGGCGCGTCCTTACGCCAAATACCTTTCCAACGGGAAAGACCGCATCATGTTCGCCTACACCACGGGGCATCCCGACAACGAGAACCCGAACTGGCTCTACGTGAACTGTTTCAACATCAATACGCTGCAGATAGAGGACGTGGAGGGCAGGGTGCTGTCCTCTGTCGTCGGCGGCCCCCTCGCGGTGAACGCCGGGGAGCGGTACGCGGAGGAGCATCTGGCGGCGGTGGCGGACTGCACGCCGGGGACGCGCGACTGGATCTGGCAACTGGCCGCCGACGGACAGGGGCGTCCCGTGATTGCCATGGTCAAGATAAGCGGGGACAAGAAGACGCACGACTATTATTATAAGTATTGGGACGGACGGGCGTGGAAGGAAATCTTCCTGGCGCACGGCGGAGGCCATTTCCACCAGTCGCCGGACATAGAGCATTGCTACAGCGGCGGCATGGCCGTCGACCCGGCGCACCCGGAGGTGGTTTATTGTTCCGTGCCCGTCGCCGGGGCGTTCGGCACCGTGTACGAAATCGTCAGGTACACGGTGGACACCGCCGCGGGGGAAGTGAAGGCGGAGCCCGTCACGCGCAACTCGCGCAAGAACAACGTCCGGCCTTACGTCCTCCCGCATTCCGAAGGCTCGCCCCTGCGTATAGCGTGGATGCACGGCGACTATTACGACTGGATTGTCAGCGCGGAGCGTCCGGGGTATCCCACGTCCGTGCATGGCGACTTCCGTTGGGAGGAGGCCGCGGACTTGGACGACGGGCGGATAGCCGCGGAACGGTTCGGCTTGCCGGGAAGTCCCGGCGGGAAGCTGAAAGTGGACATCCCGCGCGAATGGCGGGAGGGCGACTTCACGCTGTTCGTGGCAGTGGAGACGGGCGGCGGACGGTTGAACGGGACGCTGTGCTCGGGCGGAAACTGGGCGTGGGAGGCCGACTCCGCCACGTTGAAGCCCGTCCTGACGGTGGGGAAGGAAAGCGTCAGGAGCTGTAACGTGCTGGGGACTTCGGACGGCTGGCTGCGCCACGGACGAGGGACGGACGGCAAGTGGCACGCCCCGGAGCCTTACCCGCGCTTCACGCTCGCCGTGGTGGCGGAGGGCGGACGGCTGACGACATACGTCGACGGCATGGCAGACATGAGTGCGGAGGGTGGTTGCGGCCTGGACCGCCTGACGGTGGACGGCGCGGGAGGGCGCGTGCTCGGCTACGCGGTGTACCGGCGTGCCCTGACCCCGGCGGAAGTCGCCCGTCTGGCGGCCCGATACCGCTGAGCGTTGGAAGGTTCTGCGTGTCGTTTCAGGCAATCGGGGAGACGTGTCGGTTATT
>CAZGBV010000049.1:0-15769 GCA_964523985.1 uncultured Paraprevotella sp. | reverse complement strand
AAGCAGGACGGGATTTCAACTCCTCTTTTTCGTCTTTTTCCATAATTCGATGTCTTTTCAAAATAAAGTAAATAACCGACACGTCTCCCCGATTGCCTGAAACGACACGCAGAACCTTCCAACGCTCAGCGGTATCGGGCCGCCAGACGGGCGACTTCCGCCGGGGTCAGGGCACGCCGGTACACCGCGTAGCCGAGCACGCGCCCTCCCGCGCCGTCCACCGTCAGGCGGTCCAGGCCGCAACCACCCTCCGCACTCATGTCTGCCATGCCGTCGACGTATGTCGTCAGCCGTCCGCCCTCCGCCACCACGGCGAGCGTGAAGCGCGGGTAAGGCTCCGGGGCGTGCCACTTGCCGTCCGTCCCTCGTCCGTGGCGCAGCCAGCCGTCCGAAGTCCCCAGCACGTTACAGCTCCTGACGCTTTCCTTCCCCACCGTCAGGACGGGCTTCAACGTGGCGGAGTCGGCCTCCCACGCCCAGTTTCCGCCCGAGCACAGCGTCCCGTTCAACCGTCCGCCGCCCGTCTCCACTGCCACGAACAGCGTGAAGTCGCCCTCCCGCCATTCGCGCGGGATGTCCACTTTCAGCTTCCCGCCGGGACTTCCCGGCAAGCCGAACCGTTCCGCGGCTATCCGCCCGTCGTCCAAGTCCGCGGCCTCCTCCCAACGGAAGTCGCCATGCACGGACGTGGGATACCCCGGACGCTCCGCGCTGACAATCCAGTCGTAATAGTCGCCGTGCATCCACGCTATACGCAGGGGCGAGCCTTCGGAATGCGGGAGGACGTAAGGCCGGACGTTGTTCTTGCGCGAGTTGCGCGTGACGGGCTCCGCCTTCACTTCCCCCGCGGCGGTGTCCACCGTGTACCTGACGATTTCGTACACGGTGCCGAACGCCCCGGCGACGGGCACGGAACAATAAACCACCTCCGGGTGCGCCGGGTCGACGGCCATGCCGCCGCTGTAGCAATGCTCTATGTCCGGCGACTGGTGGAAATGGCCTCCGCCGTGCGCCAGGAAGATTTCCTTCCACGCCCGTCCGTCCCAATACTTATAATAATAGTCGTGCGTCTTCTTGTCCCCGCTTATCTTGACCATGGCAATCACGGGACGCCCCTGTCCGTCGGCGGCCAGTTGCCAGATCCAGTCGCGCGTCCCCGGCGTGCAGTCCGCCACCGCCGCCAGATGCTCCTCCGCGTACCGCTCCCCGGCGTTCACCGCGAGGGGGCCGCCGACGACAGAGGACAGCACCCTGCCCTCCACGTCCTCTATCTGCAGCGTATTGATGTTGAAACAGTTCACGTAGAGCCAGTTCGGGTTCTCGTTGTCGGGATGCCCCGTGGTGTAGGCGAACATGATGCGGTCTTTCCCGTTGGAAAGGTATTTGGCGTAAGGACGCGCCCCCGTGGACTGCACCAACTGGTAGGGTCCCCAATCCATCATCACCTCATCGTCCCCGTCGGGCAACGTAAGCCGCGCGACGGTGGGATGCCAACGTATGCCGCGCCAGCACAAGTAGATGTGCCGCGGGTCGTCGGACAGGATGAAGGGGGAAGGATAAGTGGTGTTGTCGCGCGTCGGAATTATCTTCTCCTCCCCCAGCGTCGTGATGTCGCCGGGCACGCGCGAGACGCGGTAGTAGAAGCAAGGCTCGTCGGTATGCCGCGAGTAGAACACCATGACGCGCCCGTCCGGCAAGGCGAGGAACGTCGGATTGTCGTGGTCGTCCGGCTGAAAATAAGAGCGTATCAGCACTTCAGACTTCCGCCCTTTCAGGAAGTCGTACTGCAAGGCTTTCACCGCTCCGTGCACGTCGATATACCCGACGTAACTGCTGTTAATCGTGCCGCTCCCGTTCTCGTAATGCAACGCCCGCGGGTCGGCGAACCAGCACCATGCGCCTTCCTCCGCCAGCATGTCGCCCTCGTAAACCACGGCCTCGGCGGGAGGGAGGAGGATGGATTGCCCGACCGCTGTACCCACAAGTCCGGCGCAAAAGGCCGCGACTGTCAGAAATAACTTTTTCATGATTATGGATGATTTTGGTGATTCCGCCCTTTCCCGGCTTCCGCCCGTCACGCGACGAAAGCCGCACAAGCCGTCAAGAAACATGTTCCCGCACAGAGAGCCGCCGACCGGCAAACCGGATGCCCGGGAATCCCGACCGGACGGCCGCGGCACCACTGCCGATGCCTGCCGAAGTCGTACAGCTATGCGAAAGCACGGCAAAGGCACGTCAGGCTCCCGTAGCCCGACCCGTTTCCCGCACCTGTCGCATATCCCGCGACGTTCCTATTTCTCATAATTGAAACTTGCGTTCCCGATATTATGCCCGTCGGCAAAGACCGACACGCGGTAAGTGCCCTTGCTCAGGAACTCGTTGACGTCCCAATACACGGTCACCGGGGTGGCTTCCCCGTTATATTCGATATCCTTCTTGGCCGAATACTCCAGATTCCGGTTCTCGTAGGCAAACGTACCTCCGTTGGTCAGCACCTCGTTGTTCGGCTTCGTGATGCGCACGTAAATGCTCCGGTTGCCGGTTTGCGCCGTAATGTTCCTCGCGATGACGAAACTGACGACGAGCTTCTTCGCGTCCTTGATTTTGCGGGCGTTCTTGCCGCGCTTGTTCTGCCCGATCATGGAGATGTCCGTCGCGTCCAGCTGGGAAGCGATGGCCACTTTCTCGCTCAGCGTTTCCTTTTCCGTGGAGAGGCTCGTGATAGTCTGCTCCGCCTGCGTGTACCGGGCTTTCACCTCCTGATTCTCGTTGCGAAGCTGCTCGTTTTCCCGGTTCAAGGAATCTATCTCATTCACATAACTCCTCAAGATGCCGCGCAACGTGGACAGTTCCTTCTTCAGGCGCATGATTTCCGCCGCGTCGGTCGCCTTCACGCGCTTCAGCTCGGCAAGAAGTTCTTCCGTCCGTTGCTGCTCCTTGTCTAACTGGGCAATCAGCGAATCGTTGTTGATTTGCGTTTTCATCTCGCTGTACTGCCGGGCGAAACGGGCGTATTCGTTCTCCATCTCCTTCTTGTCCATCTCCGCCAGCTTCAGCATCTCCTCTTTCTCCGCGCTCTCCCGCATATAAGAATAGGTGAGGTAGCCCAGTCCCGCGCAAAGGAGCAGGATTACGACCGAAGCGATGACGATTATCTTTTTCTTGTCCATGTCTTTAAGTATTTTTCCGCGTTCCCCGCACGCGCCTGAAGTCGTTTATGATAACAGACGCAAAGATAATTCTTTTCCGCCAAGGCAAAAAGCATTTTTCCGACTTTTGAAAGGAAAAAAGTGGCTGTGCGTCCTGCTCGAATATAATCTTTTTTCCTAATTTCGCGACCGGTTACAAATTATATCGCCTTCATACGATGGAAAGACTTCTTGCGGGGCGTTTCGTCCGCTCGATGGGCTACCTCCTGAGCGTGCATCTCGCGGCACTGCTGTTCTTCTCCGTGTTCCGCGTCGCGCTCCTCGTCGCCACGGACTACGATTTCCCGGAAGAGATAAAGGGAGACTATGCGTTGCAAAGCACGGCATTCCTGCGCGGCCTTTGGTTCGACAACGTCGTCGCCTGCTACATCCTGCTGTTGCCGATGGCGGCGTTCTGGATAGCCGGGTGGTTCGGTTGCGCCGCCCGTTGGCTTTACCGCTCCTCCGCCGTCTTCTTCATCTTCTTCTATTCGCTGTGCTTCATCGTCTCCGCAGCCAACATCCCTTATTTCGCTTACTTCTTCAAGCCCGTCAATTCCTCCATATTCAACTGGTTCGGCTATGCGGGCACCACCGCGGGAATGGTGTTCGGGGAATCGTCTTACCGTCTTCCCCTCGCATTGGGACTGGCGGCCATAGCGGCTTTTGCCTATGTAACCCTCAAACTGTCGCGCGTCTTCTATCGCCTGAGCCTGAATGCCGCGCCGCCGGAACGAAAGTGGAAGACCGCCGCCTTCGCGTTCGTCTCCGGTGCCGTCCTCATAGGCTTGTGCCTTTTCGGCATCCGCGGACGGCGGGGATACAACCCCATAAAAGTGAGTCAGGCGTACTACTGTAACGACGCGTTCCTGAACCAATTAGGAATCAACCCGGTGTTCAACCTGCTCACCAGTGCCATCGACGACAACCGGAAGGAAAACCGCATCCTGCACCTCATGGCGGAAGACGAGGCCATAGCCCGCGTGCAGACGCTCCTCGGACGGAAAGGCATCGACGGCGTGTCGCCCATCGCCCGCCGCGTGGAAGCCGACGGCCCGCCGACACGCCGAAACGTGGTCGTCATCCTCATGGAATCGATGTCGGCGCACCTGATGCAGACTTTCGGCCACGAAACCGCCCTCACGCCTTTCCTCGACAGCCTGTGGCGGCAATCGCTCAGCTTCAGCCACTTCTACTCGTCCGGCATCCACACCAACCACGGCCTGTACTCCTCGCTCTACTCGTTCCCGGCCATGATGAAGCGGAACGCGATGAAAGGGACGGTCATCCCGATTTACTCCGGCCTGCCTACCGTATTGAAAGAGAACGGTTACCGCAACATGTTCTTCATGACGCACGAATCGCAATACGACAACATGAACGCCTTTTTCCGCACCAACGGTTTCGACGACATCTACTCGCAGGAGGACTATCCGGCGGACAAAGTGGTCAACGGGTTCGGGGTGCAGGACGACTTCCTCTTCCGGTATGCCCTGCCCGTGCTCGACCGGCAAGCCCGGAGCGGGCAACCGTTTTTCAGCGTCCTGCTCACCATCAGCAACCACCCGCCCTACATCGTCCCGCCCGACTTCCGTCCGCATAGCCGGAAGACGGAGGAACAAATCGTGGAATATGCCGACCGGTCTGTCCGGGACTTCATGACGGAAGCCCTCGAACGTCCGTGGGCGGACAACACGCTGTTCGTCCTCCTGGGCGACCACGGCAAGTTAGTGGGCACGCCCGAGTGCGAAAGCCCGCAATCGTACAACCACATCCCTCTCATGATTTACGGGCGGGACATCGCTCCCCGCGTCACGGACGTTTACGGTGGGCAGGTGGATTTGGCACCGACCCTTCTGGGCTTGCTGAACATCAGCTATATACAGAACGACTTCGGCGTGGACTTGCTGAAAGAGAAGCGTCCCTGCATGTATTTCACTGCCGACAACCTCATCGGCGTGAGGGACTCGTCGCGCCTGTACCTCTACGTCCCGGACACACGACAGGAATTGCGGTACCGCACGGAAGGCGCGACGGTACAGCCTGCCGGGGACGACCCGGCCTTCCGGGACATGAAGCGGTACGGTTTTGCCATGCTGCAATGCGCCGAGACACTGGTGCAACGGCAACAGACCTTGAACCATCCCCGAAAAGACGAACGGTAGAGCCGCTCCCAACCACTCCCTGCCGACACTTCGTCATCCTGTCTGAACGCCAAGCCCGGACGCGCGGGAACGGATGGTTTGCGACCCGACGGGACAAGCGGCGCAAACACGCCGTCCCCGCACGCTTGCCCGAAAAAACAAAAGCCGGCGTGCGCCCCGTCCGGCTTTCTTCCTGACATCCCGCACGCCGATTCTTCCGCGCGGACATAAAAAACACCGATACTCCGCACGGCTTGCGATGACAAAACGACACGCGGCGACCGACACGTCCCAATCCGGAAATAGAGAAAAACGGATTCGAAGTCCCGTCCTTTTCCCGTTTATCGGACATCTCTCTCACTTTTGTCCGCCATGCAAAGCCGTCCTGCGGCATTTTTTCGTTCTCCCGAAAACGAAAAAATTCCCCTTGAAACGTTGCATATATGCGGAACATCGTCGCATAACCGGCCCGCGGAACGGATACTTGTCCAAAAAGGAAGCCTGAACGGGAGCCGCAAACTTTTTCCCTTCTCCGGGAACGGGACGCGGAAAGTAACAAAATGGAAGCACCGCACCCTTCTTTTCTTGCAGAACCGCTTGGAAAAGATTCTCTTTTTGCTTACATTTGCATACGGTGCAACATGCCGCAGAAAGGAGCGACCAAGGAGAGCATACGATTTTACGAACCCATCCCGGAAACGGAAATGACCCGCGTCACGGCGGCCGTCGCGGCGTTCAACTCCGGACGGACATCCGGAAACGGTTTTTATGCCATCAGCACCACCACGCCCTACCGGCGGTACTACGCCTTATGGCGCATATTCGCGGACGGACGCCCTCCCCTCTTCATCCGCACGCTGGCCGACACGTTCGCCATGGCGGCGGGCAAGGCCATGGACTTGCTGAAGTACTGCAAGGTAGCCTTGAAATGGGCGGACAACACTTTCTTCATTCCTTATTACGAACAGACCTTCGACACGCTGACGTTCGGGAAATACCGGGGCAAACGCATCGCGGAAGTCTACTACATCGACCCGAACTACGTCCTGTGGATGGCCAACCGCTTCGAACCGGAAAAGAAAAAGCTCCTGAAACTGAAAGAGACCGCACAATGCTTCGCCATGATACACGCGGAACTCAGCCCTCCGCGGCGGCCCGTCTACCGTTCGCCCAGCCGCTACGTCGGCGAGAAAGGGCAGAAGTTGGAAGCCCTCCGCCTGAAAATCCTGTACGTCAAGCAACAAGTGAACATCTACAAACCGGATTTTTACATCGACCAGCTTGTCATAGCGGAGGACAGCATGGGAAACCGCTACACTTTCACCGAGAAGGCGGGCGGGAGAAGCCAGACACCCAAAGCGTTGAGTTGCTTCAGCCGCAACTTCACGCCCGGGATGGAGGTTACGCTCTCCGCCCGCGTCTTGGGACATTACGAGAGCCAGGGCGTGAAATACACGCGTTTAGGATACGTGAAATACGGTTGACGGCTATTCCAGAACCGTCACCTTGCGCACCACGATTTCCCGCAAGGGGCGTTCGCCCGCGGTACGCACTTTCTCTATGGCCTCGGCCACGTGCAACCCTTCCACCACCTCGCCGAACACCGTATATTCCCCGTCCAGATGGGGCGCGCCACCCACCGTGGCATAGGCTTGCTTCTGCGCCTCGCCG
Source organism: uncultured Paraprevotella sp. (assembly GCA_964523985.1). GTDB lineage: Bacteria > Bacteroidota > Bacteroidia > Bacteroidales > Bacteroidaceae > Paraprevotella. Next base: position 8,766 of record CAZGBV010000049.1, on the reverse strand, counting down.
AACGGCACGGGCGGATGAGCCGCCACCTCCGCTTCCGCCTCGCGCAACAAGGAGTCCTTCAGGCTCTCTATTTTCTCGGTTTCGCCGCGGCGACGCATCAGGTCTGCTTCCTCGCGGCGTTCCCGCCAGAGCCTCCCGTAAAGCGTGTCCACCCGGCTCTGGTAAACGGCCGAATAAAGCTCCATCAGCGCGGCCGGCGTATAGGTCTTTCCGGTCACGATATAGAACTGCGTGCCGCTGGAGGACTTTTCCGGGTTCACGTCATCCCCCATGCGGGCCGCCGCCAGCGCACCTTTCTTGTGGAAATGAAGCGGGCAACGGATTTCCGCAGGAACGGTGTAACGGTAAGCCGCAGTGTCGACGGACGGTTTCATCCCCGCGGGCTTGATGGCCGGGTCGCCCGTCTGCACCATGAAGCCGCGCACGATGCGGTGGAACAAGATATTGTCGTACGCTCCCGACCGAGCCAACCTGACAAAATTGTCGCGGTGCTTGGGCGTATCGTCATACAGCTTCACCTTCATGTCGCCCATGGAGGTCTCTATCAGCACTTCGGTCTCTCCCACCGCTTCCTTCTTCCGCGAACCGCAGGACATCACGGCCATGCAGACCGCGAGGCAAACCAAACTCTTAAATTTCATGCAACCGACGGGTAATGATTATCACCCTGCAAAAATAATGTATTCAGGGCGTTTTTATTTTATTTTGTGAAGAAAATCCTCCCGAATCCGGAAAAAAAGCCGTTCCTTTGCAATACATTATCACCGAGATTATGAGAAAAAGAATCCTAAGATGGGTAATCGGCATTTTACTCGCTCCCGTCATATTATTCTTCATAATGGCCACGCTACTCTATATCCCTCCCGTGCAAGACTTTGCCGTACACAAGGCCACGGCTTTCATGTCCGAAGCCACGGGAATGGAAGTGCATATAGGCCGGTTGCGGCTGGCCTTTCTCTTCGACCTCGACTTGCGGGACGTGCAGATAAAAGACGAGCAAGGCGACAGCCTGTTGGACGTGGAACGCCTAAGCGTGGACTTGAGCTTCGCGTCCCTGCTCCACGGGGAAATAGACGTGGAAGGCGTGGAACTGACCCGCGCCGCGGTCAATACCAAATCCATGATTGCCGGAATGAAAATCAAGGGGAGCATAGGACGCTTCTTCCTGAACTCCCACGGCATAGAACTCCCGCAGGAGATGGTGACGGTGAACATGGCCTCGCTTTCGGACGCTGACGTGTCCATCGCCCTGACCGACTCCACGACGGAAGACACTACCGCCGGTTCGCCCGTGAACTGGAAAATCGCCATCGGGAAAGTGGACTTGGCACGCACCCGCCTCCGGTTCGCCATGCCGGGCGACAGCATGGCCGTTTCGGGCGGCATCCGCTCGGCGGCGTTGCGGGGCGGCCTCATAGACTTGGGACAGTCCTTGTACACGGTGAAGACTTTCGACCTGCGGGCCGACTCCCTGTTCTACGACCTGCCTTACGAGGAAGCCGCGGAAGGCTTAGATGTCAACCATATCGCGTTGCGGGATGTCGGCATAGGCATCGACAGCATCAGGTTCGACGGGAACGCTTCGGGACTTTCATTAGCCTTGCGCGAAACTCGCATGAAAGAAAAGAGCGGCTTGGAAATCAGTTCGCTGACAGGGCATTTCGATATGGATTCCGCCTCCCTGCATGTGCCCGGACTGGTGCTCCGCACCCCGGATTCCTACGTCAGGGCACAGGCTGACATGGACTTCTCCGCCGTATCCGGACAACCTCAGGGGAAAATGTCCGCCCGGCTCATGGGGGAACTGGGCAAACAGGACGTGCTATTGTTTGCGGGAGGGATGCCTCCCGCTTTCGTCAAGGCTTATCCCAACGCCCCCGCCGTCTTGCGGATTTCTGCCGACGGCAACCTGGATACGCTGGCTCTCACGGCGGCGGAAGCCCGGTTGGCCGACGCTTTCGAGCTGAAAGCCGACGGGAAGATGTACCGAGTGACGGATTCCGTGCGCAGGTCGGGCCGCGTGAACCTGGACTTGCGTACCCGCAATCTCGATTTCGTGAGGGCATTGGCCGGAGAAGATGCCATGAAAGACATAGCCCTGCCCCCGATGCAACTGGACGGGAACGTGAGCCTGAACGGACAGAAGTACGCCGCCGAACTCCGTCTGAGGGAGGGGAAAGGAAGCGTGCAGGCAAAAGGTGGATTCGACGCGGCACGCACGGCCTACCGCGCGGAACTGGCCGTAAAGGATTTGCAGCTCCGGCATTTCCTCCCCAAGGATTCCCTGTACGGCCTTTCGCTCACGGCTTCCGCCGAGGGTGTCGGGACGGACTTCTTCAGCCGGCATACCCGGATGCAGGCCGCCCTGGCGTTGGACAGCCTGCAATACGGGCGACTGCGCCTCGGCGACATCAGGATAGATGCCGGACTGCAAAAAGGCAACGGGCATGTCATGCTCGACAGTCATAACCCGTTATTGGACATGCGCTCCGAAATCGACGCGCTGCTGAGCCGGCACAATACGGACGTGTCTTTCAGCACGGAACTGCGCAACATAGACCTCTACGCCCTGCGCCTGACCGACAAGCCGTTCAAGGCGGGCATGAACTTGCGCATGGACGGCAGCTCCAATCTGGAAAACGCCCATGAGGTACACGGGACGGTGTCGGACATCTCCCTCACGGTGCAGGACACGGTGTACCGTCCCAGAGACCTCGGCCTCAACGTGCTGGCTCACCCCGACACCACGTATGCCGACATCTCGGCCGGCGACTTCAAACTGCATCTCGACGGCCGCGAAGGATATGAGACGCTGGCGGGAAAAAGCGAGAAACTCATGGCCGCGGCCGGACGGCAGTTGGAACGCCGGTACTTAAACCAGGATTCACTCAAGACCCTCCTGCCGCGCATGACGCTCAGCATGGAATCGGGAAGACACAACCCCGTGGCCAACTATCTGGCGGCCATGGGCTACTCGCTCGACGAGATGAGGCTGAACCTGAACGCCGACCCCGAAACCGGCCTGAACGGAGGCGGCCACGTTTACTCGATGAACGCGGGAGGCATCCTGTTGGACACCATACAGATGCACATCTTTCAGGACTCCACCGGCATAAAGATGGACGGACGGGTGCGAAACGGGCCGGAAAACAAACAGTTCGTATTCGACTCGCGGCTCAACGTCTACCTGCACTCCACCGGGGCGGGCATCAACCTGATTTATATAGACGACAAGGGCGAAAAGGGAGTGGACTTGGGACTGAGAGCCGACGTGCAGGACAATGGCATAAAGGCGGTGTTCTCACAAATCCATCCGATTATCGCCTATCGAAGATTCGACATCAACGAGGATAACTACATATTCCTGGGGCGCGACAGGCGGGTGGAGGCCGACGTGGACATGCTGGCCGACGACGGGACGGGAGTCAAGATTTACTCTACTCCCAACCCGGAAGCCCTGCAAGACCTTTCCGTCAACCTGAACCGCGTGAACCTCAAGGAACTGACCGCCGTCATCCCTTACGCCCCCCGCATCTCCGGGCTGATGCAAACCGACGCCCACTTGATACAAACGGAAGAAAACCTCTCCGTCGTGGCGGACGTGGCGGTAGAAAACATGACCTACGAGGAGGCTCCGCTGGAGAACATCGGGATAGGAATCGTCTACCTGCCCAACAGCGACGGCACGCATTTCGTGGACGCACGCGTCTCGCATAACGAAACGGAAGTCCTGATTCTTTCGGGAGCATACAAGGACAACGGGGAAAGCGGAACGATGGAGGCAGACCTGGATTTGACAGACTTCCCGCTGTCGCTGGCCAACGGCTTTGTCCCCGACCAAATGGCGGCATTGGGCGGCATGGCCGACGGACGGATGAAGGTGAGCGGCTCGACCGACCGCCTCATCGCGGAAGGATGGCTGGCCACCAAAGCCATGGAAATAACGTCATCCGAATACAGCCTGAACCTGCGCTTGGAAGACGATACCGTCAAGGTAAGGCAAAGCCACCTGAATTTGGACAAGCTGAACGTGTATTCCACCGGAAAGAACCCGCTCGTGATTGACGGGACGGTGGACTTCGCCGACTTCGACAACATACTGCTCGACTTGAGAATGAACGCTTCCGACTTCGAGCTCATCAACGCCAAACGCACCCGACAGGCGGCGGCCTACGGGAAAGTGTACGTGAACGTCAACGCGCGTATGGCCGGCAACCTGAACAACCTCAACATCAACGGACGGCTGGGCGTGCTGGGCGGCACGGACGTGACCTACATACTGAAAGACAGCCCGCTCTCGTCGGAAGACCGGCTGAGCGGCCTTGTCACGTTCGTAGACTTCAGCGACACCACGACCGTGGCAGTCCAGGAAGAGCCCCTGCCCATGAACCTGAACATGATGATGCAAATCAACATAGACCAAGGCACACAGGTGCACTGCCTGCTAAGTGCCGACCGCTCCAAATACGTGGACTTGGAGGGCGGCGGAGAGCTGACCATGCACTACACTCCGCAAGGGGAACTGACGCTCACCGGACGTTACACGGTGCTGAACGGGGAAATGAAATACTCGCTCCCGGTCATCCCGCTGAAGACGTTCACCATAAGTTCGGGCAGTTACGTGGATTTCAACGGCCCCGTACTGAACCCCGCCCTGAACATCGCGGCCACCGAGCGCATGCGCGCCTCCGTGACGGAAAACGAAACGCCCCGCACCGTCTCCTTCGACGTGGGACTGTCCATCACGCGCACGCTGGAAGACATGGGGCTGGAGTTCACCATCGCCGCTCCCGAAGACTTGACCGTGCAAAACCAGCTCGCCTCCATGTCGGCGGAGGAACGCGGGAAAGTGGCCGTCACCATGCTGGCCACCGGCATGTACCTGCCGGGAGACAACGAAGGCGGAGGCTTCTCCACGACCAACGCCCTGAACGCCCTGCTGCAAAGCGAAATCTCGAACATCGCGGGCAAGGCACTCGAATCCGTAGACCTCAGCCTCGGCGTAGACCGGGAAACCACGGCCGAAGGCACGGAGCGCACGGACTATTCGTTCCGCTTCGCCAAACGCTTCTGGGGCAACCGCGTGAGCATCATCGTGGGCGGAAAGGTGTCCACGGGCGAGGACGTGGAAAACACCGGCCAGTCGCTGATTGACAACGTGGCGTTGGAATACCGCTTGGACAAGAGTGCCACACGCTACGTCACCCTGTTCTACGACAAGAACTATGAGTCTTTGTTGGAAGGCGAAATCACCGAAATGGGCGCGAGCCTCGTCCTGAGACGCAAAATGACACGTCTGGGGGAACTGTTCATCTTCAAGAACAGGGAAAAGGACGAGACCCGACACGAAAAGGAGAAGAAACGATGAATACGAGACCGAAGATATATTGCGGCATCATCATCCTGTGCTGCGGTCTGGCGGCAGGATGCTCGACGACCGGGAACCTCCCCGAAGAAGAGGTGCTGTACACCGGCATCAAGGAGATAGACTATGGCCGGAAGCCGAAGAAGAAAGACAAGAAGAAAGACAGGCAAAGGGAGGAAGAAGGGGTCATCACCTCCCTCGCCGACGCTTACAAAGCCGTGGACGACCTGTTCACGCAAAGAGACTTGTCCGCGCTGAAGCGGGACGAGGAACTGACCCCGGAGCAAAAGGACTCCGTCGCCGCCGTGCGGCACATCGAGGAAGAGGCTTACGAGACGGCGAAGGCGGAGGTGGACGCCGCACTGGCTTACGCCCCGAACAACTCCCTTTTCGGAAGTTCGTACCATCGAAGCCCGTTCCCCACCGGACTGTGGCTTTACAACGCCTTGTCCGGCAAGAAGTCGCGCTTTGCGAAGTGGATGTTCGACACGTTCGCGGCCACCCCCGTCCTCATCAGTACCGTCAATCCGAAGACCCGCGCGCTCGTGGCGCAGAACACGCTCCGGAACTACGGTTACTTCAACGGCACCGTGGATTACGAGGTCATACCGGAAAAGAACCCCCGAAAGGCCAAAATCAGCTATACCGTCAGGCCGCGCAACCTGTTCCGGCTGGACTCCATAGCCTACCTGCGCTTCCCCGCCGTGGGCGACAGCCTGATACGGGAGACGTTACGGCGACGCACCCTTTTCAGCGGCGCGCCGTTCAGCGTGGTCGACCTCGACGCCGAGAGGACCCGCATATACAACATGTTCCGCAACTCCGGCTATTTCTACTACAAGCCGGAATACATCACTTACCGCGCCGACACCATACAGCGTCCGGGATTCGTGCAGCTGCAAGTCGTGCCTGCCGAAGGCATTCCCGCGTCGGCCAACAAGAGGTATTACCTCGGACGAACCAACATCACCCTGTTCAACAACGATTCCTACGACCTGACCGACACGTTGCGGCTCCGCGACTATACCTTATATTATAATGGAGGAGAGAAAGGGAAAATTCCCCTGCGGTTCAGCGCGCTCCGCCGCAACTTGTTCTACCGGAAAGGCATGCTCTACCGGCAGGATGTCATGAGTTTCGTGCAACAGCAACTTTCGGGAATGGACGTGTTCAGCACGGTAAACCTGAAATACGTCCCGCGCGACACCACCGCCCTCAACGACACGCTCGACGTCAACATCACCGGCATCCTGGACAAACCCTACGACGGGGAATTTTCCACGAAAGTCACCTCCAAGAGCAACGGGCAAATCGGGCCGGGACTCTCGTTCAGCATGTCCAAACGCAACGCCTTCCGGGGAGCGGAAAAGCTGAAGTTCGAAGTGCACGGCTCATACGAATGGCAAACCAACTCCACCGTACAAGGACGGGGCTCTGTCATCAACTCTTACGAGTACGGCGCTTCCCTGTCCATGGAATATCCCCGGCTGATATTCCCCGGAGCACGCGGAATATCCCGACGCGCCCGGACGAGCACCTCTTTCGTGCTGGACGCCACCTGCATGAACCGGGCCAGTTATTTCAGCATGGTGTCCCTGAGCGTGCGGGTGGCTTACACTTACCAGGCGCGGCCTACAATCAAACATGAATTCGTCCCGTTCCGTCTGGATTACGACAACCTGCTGAACACGACCGCCACTTTCGACTCCATCATGAACGTCAACCAGGCGCTCTACGTAAGCATGCGCGACCAGCTCATACCGTCCATGAGGTACACTTTCACCTACTCCAGCCCGCGCAGGTCGCGCAACCCGCGCACCTTCATCTTCGAAGTGAAAGAAAGCGGGAACGTCACCTCCGGCCTCTTCGCCGCCTTCGGCAAACCGTTCGACCAGAAGGACAAGAAACTGTTCAACGTGCCTTTCGCGCAGTATGTCCGCTTCCTGGCCGAGTTCAGGGAAGAGTTCCGTCTCTCCCCCCGCACGAGCATCGCCACGCGGGTGGGCACCGGCGTGATATTCAGCTACGGGAACTCCTCCGCCGCCCCCTACCACGATCTCTTCAGCGTGGGCGGAGCCAACAGCATCCGGGCGTTCTCCGTCCGCGGCGTGGGGCCGGGCGGCTACGTGCCGGGCGCGTCGGCCTATTCCTACATCGACCAAATGGGGGACTTCAAGATTGAGATGAACGCCGAATACCGCTTCCCCATCGTTTCCATGCTTTCCGGAGCCGTATTCCTGGACGCGGGAAACGTCTGGCTCATAGATTCGGACGTGAACCGCCCGAAAGGGACTTTCGACATTTCGAGGTTCGGCAAAGACCTGGCCTTAGGCACGGGGTTCGGCATCCGTTGCGACCTCGAATTCCTCGTGCTGCGCTTCGACATCGGAGTGGGAATCCACGCCCCTTACGACACGAGAAAGGAAGGCTACTACAACATGCCGAAATTCCGGGACAGCTTGGGATACCACTTCGCCGTGGGCTACCCGTTCTGAGACGGGGCGCGGAAACCCCGCTCCCGCAAGTTGCGCGGAACGCCAAAAAAAGAAGCCGGGAGCGCGGCTTTCTCGAATAAAAAAGTTATCTTTGCGAAACAGAACGTTATTTTCAACTTTTTAACCTAACGATTATGAAACCTACACTTTTCTTGCTGGCCGCCGGAATGGGCAGCCGCTATGGCGGACTGAAACAACTGGACGGGCTGGGACCGAACGGCGAAACCATCATGGACTATTCCATCTACGACGCCATCCGCGCCGGCTTCGGCAAAATCGTCTTCGTCATCCGCAAGGACTTCGAGGAGCAGTTCCGCACGCAAATCCTCTCCAAATACGAAGGGAAAATCCCGGCGGAGCTGGTGTTCCAGAGCCTCGACGCACTGCCCGAAGGCTTCACCTGCCCCGAAAACCGCGTGAAGCCGTGGGGGACGAACCACGCCGTGCTGATGGGCAAGGACGTCATCAAAGAACCGTTCTGCGTCATCAACTGCGACGACTTCTACGGGCGTGACGCCTTCGACACCATCGGCAAGTTCCTGAGTGCCCTGCCCGACGGCAGCCGGAACACCTACGCCATGGTGGGCTTCCGCTGTTGCAACACGCTTAGCGAGAACGGCTCCGTGGCACGCGGCATCTGCGTCTACGACGACCGCCACCACCTGACGGACGTAGTGGAGCGCACGGAAATCATGCGCGTGGACGGCCCCATCTGCTACAAGGACGAAGAGGGCAAATGGATTCCCGTGGAAGAGAACGTGCCGGTCAGCATGAACATGTGGGGCTTCACGCCCGACTACTTCGCGCACAGCGAGGAGTATTTCAAGGGCTTCCTGAGCGACCCGAAGAACATGGCGAACCCGAAAGCCGAGTTCTTCATCCCGCTGATGGTGAACAAGCTCATCA
>CAZGBV010000048.1:0-15788 GCA_964523985.1 uncultured Paraprevotella sp. | reverse complement strand
ACCGAGCAACGTGGTGGGCAGACCCTCGACACGCCGTAGTTGGCCTTGTCGCGCAACAGACGCTTCATCGCCCAGTCGAAACGGATGTAGTCGGACGCGGTTCCCACTAAGGTCAAAAACGACATGGGAAATTCATTGATGGGCATGGCTGACAAAATCCTGCTCAGGAAACAGACCCTGATTGAGACAGTCAACGACGAGATGAAGAATATTGCACAGATAGAACACACCAGACATCGCTCTTTCAACAATTTCATTGCAAACGCGTTGTCGGCTATCGTTGCCTATTGTTTCTTTGAGAAGAAACCTGCCATTGATGTCTCCTTCGTTAAGGACAACCAACTTGCATGCTTCTAACCTTATATCGAACTCGCGTTATATTATATTTGTTCTTATTTCGAACTCACGTTAAGTATTGGCCTTTGACTTTATGATGAACATCCGACGCCTTTTGGTATTGCTTATGGCAATGTGCGCCCCTGGCAGGAAGACTTTGGCAACCTCCTTGCCGGAAGTGGCGGCCTTATGGCTGGCAACGCGTTTGTCGAAATTGACATAGGATGTGAAATCGCCCGTGGCCTGTTCCACGGATGACTCCAGTGTTGCTCTTTGACACTGCCGGTGATTGCCTCCGGCTTCAAGCCGGGCATGGCCTGCATTTTGGGATGTCCTGCCGTTTTTGGAAGGCTTTCCTGTGGATTAATTCAAAACAGTTTCTTAATACCAAAGATTATATCTAACATCTTTTCTTGATGTTTTTGGATGTCTTCGGCATTCCATTCCATGCCTTCGGTTCTCTTAGCCTTTTGGTTATCTTTACACGTTTGCATCATTATTTTGAACTTCAGCGAAGCAACGCTGATTGGATTAGACTTGCCATCAGTATAGTGGTCAAGTTTTGCTTTTGGATTCCAATTCGATCCGGAGCTATTTGCCTCTGCTCCAATCATCGCGAAATTTCCGAAACAGTTGATTTGAGATTCTCCAAGCTTATCTTCAGAAACGATTTCATCCTTCACAGCTTTGGCTCGAGGGTAGTAATGTTCCAGACTCCTTCTTGTGCGTGAGAAATAGAATTTCTTGAATGAATCAAGTCCAAAGTCACTGCAACCGAGTTCCGCGAAGAATTTTTTCCGTTCACGTGACCCCTCCTTGGCCTTGTTGCCCCTTAGAGTCTTTGCATATTTTGCCCACAACCTGTAGTCCGTGTAGTTGAACACGAACAACGGTATGTCAGATTTTCCTTGTTTGTATATTTCTTCAAAGGCATTTCTGTAATCTGTTTCGTTACCCCTAATCTCAGTTTGTAGCTTGCCATTCACCAACAAAGCATTGTCAAACGCATTCGGGCGGGGTTGGTTCCTTTCGTTCAGGCACTCGGCGTTCAGATATACATCAAGGAAGTATTTTTTTGCAAGAGCTCGCAAGAAATTACGGTATTCCGTGGACTCCGTATTATTATAAAAAAACAGGTGCATCAGACAATAGAACAGATAGTTTTTTCTTTGTTTTGGCGTAAACGAGACCTCAAACATTGATAAAAGATGAATAAGTTCCTCTTGGACACCTTTATTATCACTCAAGTTCTTAAGATTTCCATTTCTCTTAGAGTCGCCTGAATGGTAACACTGCAATTTCCAAGGATTGTCTCCTAATAGCTCCGTGTCACTTAGTGAGTGATGGACTATATAATTGTCCAAGAAGAATTTTGCTTTCAACAGATTAAAAGCAAATTTTCTTGTAAAATTAGCCCTATCGTTATCGTTGCTGACGGATTTTAAAGCCTTATTAAACTCATTCAATAACTCCTTGTCGTCGAGAGTGAATTCAATAGGATTAAAGCCTTTTGATTCCATCCTTGTCAGTTTCAGCACAATCAGCAGGAAGTTAGGGAAATCGACAATGGGCTGAAACTTGTCGTTTTGCTCTATAACGGTATCTCCTTCTATCTTTTTCACTGGTTCCCGCAAAAGGGTCATGATTGTTTTCTTACCTTCTTCATGCTCGTATTGTCCGAGTATTTCTTTAAAGCCACTGATTTTGAATTTGTCCAGATTGTTTCCAAATATTTCTTTATTATTTTTTTTATTAAGGAACGTCCGTTGTATATAGATATTCATTTCGCTACAAGCCTCCCAAATGTGGCTGAAAGTTGCCCTTTCTTTTTGTTCCTTCAGGTAGTGGGGGTTCATCAATATTGACTTGACGATTTCGTGTTTTTCCAATTGTTCGCCCCGAGAGTTCATAACCTCAAAGTAGTGATTTAAGTCGACATCTTTAGGCACTCTATAATGAATTATATGAACTTTTGTAAGGAAATACTCCTTAAATTTTTCAAGTTCAGATTTATCTAGGACGGAGTTTATGTTTTTTTCGACATACTTATAACCGTTTCTTATTTCATTGTCGACATCTTCGCCCAAGTCAGGATAATGGTTAAGCTTCTCAATCGTGGAAGCAGACACTTTACGGGCACTATAGGTGAGTTTATTTCTGATGTCCTTAAAGCCGAGAACTTTAAGAATGAGATAAATGGTGGTCAACCTTTGTTGTCCGTCAACCACCTCTTCGCATTCGCCATCTTCGCGTTCATAGGTTACCAAGGTTCCTATATAATAAGGTGCGTTTTCATCCTTGTGTAGGGAATCATACACGTCCTTGATTAATGCCGTGATTTCATCTTCTTCCCATGCATAGTTGCGCTGGTAGACGGGAACTATATAAGTCATTGTTTCCTGATTTCCCCAATATATCCGCTCTATTGATTTTTCTTCAAGAGGAAAAGTATTTTCCATAATAATGTTATTCAGCATAAAAAGTGTTTTTCTTAAAAAAGTGGAGATAGTTCATATATACTCCATCCGATCCAACCGAATCTTTCGAATCCACGGTTCCTTTATCTATTACTCTTATATGTTTTATTATATCATGCGACAATGGGATAAGTTCATCTGCGAGAGTGTTCAGTAACGAAATAGGCGTATCCGAATCGGATATTAGTTTATATATGTTCATCGAATTGACTTTATTCTCGCCACCTCTCTCAAGCACGTAGTTCTGAGCCGATTGCCAGCCCAAATGAATATACTGGGCACGTAGTGAATAAGCCCAAACAAAAGCGTAGATGACAAACTGTTCGAAAAGTTCCGTGTCCGTCCTTGTCGGGAATGTTGCCGGGCAAAAGCGATCGACATATAAAAGTAACGCGGTATCGAAGAGTAGTCTGGTAATTCTGTCTCCAACCCTCTCGTTAAAATACTTGTCCAAGGTCTTCACAATCATGTTTCCTTTGATGTAAAAACCTTCATACAGGCTGTTGTCCCGTATATCCTTTAGTAATAGATAGTAATGCTTCGTATAGTCGAAGAACGGCTTGCCTGCGATGATGGGGGCATTAAGTTGGAATGCATTGACTTCCCTCGTGCCAGACACGAAAGGCATTGCAGAAGAGTTGATGAACTCTGCATAAGAGAACGCGCTTTTATAGAACTGAGCATAAGGCGTGCGAGCCGCCTTGTTGATGCCCTTAAACTTGTATATGTTATCTACGCCAAGTTTGTAGGCCCAATTGCCGTTTATCCATTCCTTGACACGATACAGGTAGTCACCAAAAAATTCGGCCAGCTCGTTTTGAGGAACTTTTTCCCATTCTTTTACGATTTGCTCGGTCTTGTTCGAATCAATATCTGCCATCTCGCGCAAATGATATGCTTTCAGCAAATCGTGTGGGTACAAAGCCTTTCCTCTCGCGTTTTGAGAATCAAAAAACTGGAAAGCCTCGGATAAGTCGTCAGTGATGATGACAATCAGTTCACACTGATTTTCAATGAAATCGCACAAACGTTCCATGTCTCTGTCGTGGCCCGGATCTTCTTTACCGTCGGTACTCCTCTTAATTCTGCGTCTGAACGCATTGAGGTTGTTGGGAATATTATGACAACTGTATTGGTTGTTGGATACACGCTGATTAAGGAAGTTTATCTTCTTTTTTGGTTTCTCTAATTTCTCATAAAGCGCATAGAGCAACAAGGAGAAGGTGATGATTCTTTGCTGGCCGTCAACGATGTCATACCCTTTCTTGCCCTTTTTATGCAAGATTAGCGTCCCCACCCGGTAAACTTCCTTGCTGTCGTTCCGAGCTTCTATTATGTCATCGAGTAACTGGATGGCATTACGTACCGTCCACTTATAAGGACGCTGATAATCCGGGACGGAAAGCCTGACGTTGTCAATAGGTCTACCGTCTTCCTCCTTTTCGGTGATTCTATTTTTAAGAGCAAATCTCCTATTTTGGTTATCGAAAGTGTCAGATTATTCATTTTCACACATTTCCATCAAATAAACATGGGCAGAGTCTCACTGAGTAAGCCCCTGCCGAGTTGACCGTGAACCTTAGACTTCGGATGTCTCCGGCGTGGTGACGCGACGGCGGCGCTTCGGCTTTTCTTCCGCCGCCTTGTTTCCCACCTCCACCCCGGCCAATTCCGGGTCTATCATAATGCGTCCGCAATATTCGCACACGATGATTTTCTTGCGCATGCGGATGTCCAGTTGCCGTTGGGGTGGGATTTTGTTGAAGCATCCGCCGCACGCGTCGCGTTGCACATACACGACACCCAAGCCATTGCGGCTGTTCTTCCGTATGCGTTTGAACGCCTGCAACAACCGGGGATCGATGGTTGCCTCTAGGTTCTTGGCTTTCTCGCGCAACTTTTCCTCCTCGGTGCGCGTCTCGGAGATGATTTCGTCCAGCTCGGACTTCTTCACGTCCAAGTCCGCACGCCGGTCTTCCATCTGATTCGTGCAACGCACGATTTCCTCGTTCGCGTGTTCGATGGCGGCGTAGGCCTCGCGGATGCGTTTCTCGTTCAGCTCCACGTCCAGATTCTGGTATTCGATTTCCTTGCTCAAGGCTTCGTATTCGCGATTGTTGCGCACGTTGTCCAGTTGCTGGCTGTACTTCTCGACGGAGGCTTTGCTCGCCGCGATGTCGGACTTGCGACCCGCGACCTCGTCGTTCAAATCCGCCACCTCTCCTTGTATCTTCTCGATGCGTGTGGACAAGCCCTCAATCTCGTCTTCCAAGTCCTGTACCTCCAGCGGGAGTTCTCCGCGTAGCGTCTTTATCTTGTCTATTTCGGAGAGCATGGTCTGCAACTTGTACAAGTTCCTCAACTTCTCCTCTATCGACAAATCCGTCATGTCTTTCTTCTCTCTTGCCATAATGCCTGTTACAAATATTTTATGGGATTCGTGTCTATCGCCGTCATGAAAAGCGGTAGGTCGGGACAAACCTCGCTTATGATGGAATGGAATATCTCTTTCGTGAATTGTTCGCTTTGGTAATGCCCCATCACGGCTATCTGCACCTCTCCTTCATGGCCGAAGTACCGGTGGTAATGCATCTCCCCGGTCAAGAAGGCATCGGCTTTCTGTGCCATCGCCTCTTCGAGCATGAAGTCGCCCGCCCCGCCGCAAATCACCACTTTGCGCACCGGACGTTGCAACAGTTCGTTGTGCATCAGACACTCGACGTTGAACACCGACTTGACTCGCTGGAGGAACTTCAGCGAGTCCTCCGGGCGCGGCAACATACCTATCACCCCGTTGCCCGCCATCACGGTGTATTCATGCCCGCCGTCGCTCTTCACCTTCACGGGATGTTGCCGCAGGAGCCTCGCCTGTTCCAACTCCAGCTTCTCGGCAATCTTGAAGTTCACGCCGTCCTCGGCATTGTCAAGGTTCGTATGCGCCGCGTAAACCGTCACGTCGTTCACAACGGCTTTCCGCACACACCGCCCCACGCAGTCGCGGTCGGACACGGACTTCAGTCCGCGGAATAGGAGCGGATGGTGGGACACGACGAGGTTACAACCCAAGGAAATGGCCTCGTCGATTACCTCTTCCGTCACGTCGAGGCACAACAAAGCCCCCGATGCTTCCGCCTCTGTCGACCCCACCTGCAAGCCGGCGTTGTCGTAATCCTCCTGCAAGGGCAAAGGCGCGAATCTTTCAAGGGCAAAAACTACTTCCTTAATCTTCACGTCGAAGAATTTTCCGCAAAGTTAGGAATAAGGCGGCAGGTTTCCAAGCGGAAACGCCGTATTTTTTCATTTGTCCGGCATCGTGATCCTTGCGGAATATCGGTTTCAGCCGCCCGAACTCGTCGAACGTGCGCCGCGCGGAGAGCGAAATCGTGATGACCAAGGAGAGCATGGAGGCCACCACCGTGATGACGCTTATCATCAGTTGGTATTTTATCGCCGCCTCGGGCAACGAGCCTCCGAGTATCTGGCCTATCATCGTCCCTGGAAAAGAAACGATGCCCAGCACGGCCATGTTGGCGATGCAGGGGGAGAACGACTTGATGACGGCGGAACGCAGGAAAGGTAGCGTGGCCTCGAAGCGCGTGGCACCGTTGCCCAGCAGGTAAAAATACATGTCGCGTTCACGTTGTAGCTCACCGTAATAGACGTTCACCGCCATGATGTTCACCGTCAGCATGTTGCCGAACAACACACCGGCCACCGGGATGAAAAAGCGGGCGGCGAACACGTCGTCGGCTTTCACCACGAAAGCCAGAAAATACATCGACACCAGCAAGACCGTAGCGAGGAAGCCCGTGAAGACGGGCAAGAGAAGCACCCTGCGGCGCAAGGCGGTGCGCCCCACCGCCGCGAGGGAAGCGATGACGGCCATGACCGCCATCCACAGCACGTTAATCCATTCGTTGTCCCATCGGAACAGGAAGCGCAGGTAAACGCCTATGAGCAACAGTTGTACGGTCATTCTCGCCGTCCCAAGCAAGGCCGGTACGAGCAGTCCCGTGCGGAAACGCCACAGGAAATAAAAAGGCACCAGCATCAGCAACATGCCGACGGCCAGTCCGGAATAAGTCAAGTCCACCGTTGCCATGGCCACCCGCTCAAAGTTTCACCACCCGGTCGCAGGCTTCCAGGAAAGTCCGGTTGTGCGACACGCTCAGCACTGCCGTGCCCCCCGTCGCCAGACGGCGGAAGAGGCGCGACACCCTCGCCACGCTGTCCTCGTCGAGCGCGGAAGTCGGCTCGTCGGCCAGCAGGAGGCGTTTGTCCAACATGGCCGTCATAGAGAGGATGACGCGTTGCCGCTGTCCGCCGGAAAGTTGCACCGCCTTGCGGCGGAGCAAGCCGCGCTCCAGCCCCAGCAACGCCCAAAGGCCGAACAGCCTTTCTTCCGAAAATCCTGCGCCCCGGTTCGCCTTCAGACCGAAAGGGAATCGTAGCATCTCTTCCACTGTTCCGGCCGGCAGGAACAGTTCCTGAGGCACATAAGCCGTTTGCTTCCGTATGCGGTCTACAGTGTGCGCCGTCAGCTCCTCCCCGCACACGTATACCTGTCCAGCCTCTAACGGGAGGAAGCCCAGCACCGCACGGAGCAACGAGCTCTTGCCGCAACCCGATTCGCCGGTCACGCAAATCCACTCGCCAGCCCGCACCTCCATGCCGAAATCCCGGAAGAGCAGACGCCCCCCGAGCCGCAACGCCGCCGACTCTATTTTCAACATCTCGCCCATTGCAGGCACAAAGTTAATAATTTAAAGTCGTTATTTCCGGAAGATTCGTATCTTTGTGGGCACAAACGTATGCCGGTTGGAAGCTTGACGCATGGGATTGCAATATAAAGTGAGGAGTTCCAATACGTTGGAACGTTGGTACGAGTTGCGCTTCGAGGAGGCGTGCGGGCCAGAACAAGCCGAAATCCGAGCCACCTTCCTGCCGCCGGAGTGGTTTCCTCAAAGCGGTGTGCAACTCACGTGGCCGCACGCCGGGACTGACTGGCGCGACATGCTGGAGGAGGTGACGGCCTGCTACGTGCGGATAGCTTACGAAATCGCCTCGCGCGAACCTTTGTTGATAGTGACTCCCGAACGCCCCGCGGCAGAGCCCCTGTTGAAAGAAAAACTCCCAGCAAAGGCTTTCGCGCGGATACGCTGGGCGGACTGCCCCACCGATGACACGTGGGCGCGCGACCACGGCTTCATCACCTTGATAAGTGAGACGGGGCCGCTCCTCGTAGACTTCCGCTTCAACGGATGGGGGAAGAAGTTCCCCGCCGGGAAGGACGACCTCATCAACCGGAAGCTGGCGGAGCTGGAACTGTTCAACGGGACATACATCGCCCGGCCAGACTTCGTGCTTGAGGGTGGTTCCATAGAATGCGACGGAGCCGGCACGCTCCTGACTACCTCGCGATGCCTGCTCGCACCCGACCGCAACGACGGCATGAATCGCGCCGACATAGAGGAACGGCTCAAAGCGTTCCTGCACGTCGGGAGGGTGTTGTGGCTCGACCACGGATGGCTATCCGGCGACGACACGGACGGCCACGTGGACACACTGGCACGTTTCTGCCCCGGCCAGACCATCGCCTACGTGAAGTGCGAGGACTGCACGGACGAGCATTACGAGCCGCTCGCCCGCATGGAAAGACAACTACGCACATTCCGCACCCTCCAGGACGACCCTTACCGCCTCATCGTCCTGCCCATGCCGGAAGCCGTCCACGACAACGACGGGCAACGCCTTCCAGCCACGTATGCCAATTTTCTGGTGATAAACGGAGCAGTGCTGATGCCTACTTACCGGCAACCCGCCCGCGACGAACAGGCAAGGAAAGCCTTGCAGAAGGCGTTTCCCCGCCACGAGGTGGTCGGCATTGACTGCCTCCCCCTCGTCCGCCAGCACGGCTCGTTGCATTGCTGCGCGATGCAGTTCCCCGTTCCCGCACTCAAATAAACCGACACTCGCATGAGAAAAATCAAAGTAGGACTGGTGCAACAGTCCAACACCGCGGACACCAAGGCCAACCTTTACAAGCTGGCGCGAAACATAGAAGACGTGTGCAGGAGCGGCGCACAGCTCGTCGTGCTTCAGGAGTTGCACAACTCGCTCTATTTCTGCCAGACGGAAGACACACGCAACTTCGACTTGGCCGAGCCGGTTCCCGGTCCCTCGACGGGCTTCTTCGGCGAGTTGGCGCGGCAATTCGGTGTCGTGTTGGTAGTTTCCCTGTTCGAGCGGCGAGCGGTCGGCCTATACCACGACACGGCGGCGGTAATCGAGTCCGACGGATCCGTGGCGGGGATTTACCGCAAGATGCACATTCCCGATGACCCCGCTTACTACGAGAAGTTCTATTTCGCCCCAGGCGATTTGGGCTTCCGCCCGATACCGACATCGGTAGGCAAGTTGGGCGTGCAAGTGTGCTGGGATCAGTGGTTCCCGGAAGGAGCGCGCCTCATGGCTCTGCAAGGCGCGGAAATCTTGATTTACCCCACGGCCATCGGATACGAGAACGGGGACTCCCTCGAAGAGCAGGAACGGCAACGTGAGGCCTGGACTATGGTGCAACGGGGTCATGCCGTAGCCAACGGACTGCCTGTCGTGGCGGTGAACCGCGTGGGACACGAGCCGGATTCGTCCGGACGGACGGGCGGCATAAGGTTCTGGGGAAGCAGCTTCGCGGTCGGCCCGCAGGGAGAGATGCTCGCGTGTGCATCCCGCGACGCGGAAGAGAACATGGTGGCGGAAGTGGACTTGGGACGCTCGGAAGAAGTGCGCCGCTGGTGGCCTTTCTTGCGCGACCGGCGCGTGGACGAGTTCGCCCCTCTCTCCCGTCGCTTCATCGACTGAATGTCCGTGCGCCATGCCCATTCACAAACAACCAACTCTACGACAGATGAAAAAGACTTCTTGCGAACTCGCCGCGTGGCTTTGTCTTGTCCTCCTCGCGGCCTGTTCCGGAAACCGCGAGGGCAATTACCCCGTCTTCCCGGAACAGCCGCCCGGGGAGGCGCGTCCGGGCTTCGAGTGGGAAATCGTCTCCGGCGCGGGACTGCAATTCCGGGCGCAAAGTGACGGTCGGACACACGTCGTCACCGACGGATTGCTTGAGGAAGCCGTCGTCGTGAAGGAGGGTTCCTCAAACTCCGGTAGCCGCCTCGTCATAAAAATATTCCATATCGCGGACGGCGACATCGAGGACGTGTTGGACTACCTGCGGAAAAGTCCCGGCTGGAACGAAGACGAGACTTGCAAGTTTAGGAAGACGGACTGCGCCCGCAAAGGCGTGACGCGCTACGTCCTTGTACCCGTCGGCGACTATGCCGACCGAGTGGAAACCGCCGCGCGGGCGAAGAAACCCATGCTCTCCACGTGCGGCGGATGGGGAGACGGCAACGGCAGGAGGCGTTATTTCGAGATACATGACAGCCATCCCGACAAAGCCTTGTTTGTGGACGCAGGATGGGGAAATCCCCTCTTCGACCCGGAAAGCATCGTGCTGACGGACGTTCCCGTGAAGACGGTCAGGGGAGAACTGGCAAAGGGGCGCGGAACCTTTTCCTTCACGGCCTGTAACGACACGCTGGAGTATCTGGTGAAAGACTTGACGGGTACGCTCGCACGGAAATACGGCAAGGCGGGGCGGGGCGACCGCCCCTTATACGCCGAACTCAAGGTGAGGGATATGGGGAAAAGTCTGGAACGAACTGCGGAAGGTCGTGCCGGGGTGTATGAAGCCATGGAGGTGGACGCGGTAAAGGCCGTGGCCGTGACTGCCGGAAAGGACTACGAGAGCCGCAAGACCCCGGCAGACAGTCTGAAAGTCCTCGTGACCTCCGCGAGCCTCGACATCATCTATTCCCCCACGCCGGGAGCGAAGAACGTGGAAATCAGTGCGCCGGGAAACATCCTGCCGTTTCTGGAAGTTTACGTCGGCAAAAACGGGACGCTACTGGTCAACATGAAGCGTTTCCCCGAAATCTCCTCCGACACGCCGTTCAGCATTGAACTGAAAGCTCCTCCCATGGACACGTTCCGCAACAAGGGAAAGGGAACGCTCATCCTGAAAGACGGGGCGTATAGCGACGGCGACGTGCGCGTCGCGGCGACCGGTCCCGTAATCTGCGGATCCGTCACCTGCCGTGACTTGCACGTCGCGGCCTCGTCCGGCGGGAGCTTCCGTGCCGACCGCCACCTCACGTGCCGCGACCTGACGCTGGATACCGGGGCAGATGCTTCCATCGACCTCGTCGGCGGTGTCGCCTGTCGTCTGCTGGACGCACGCGCCGAGGCTGGGAGCAACATAAGCGCACGGAAAATAACGGCCACCGATATTGCGGTGCAGTCCTTCTCCTCCGGAAACATCATCCTCACGGGCAGTTGCACGAAAGCCGTGCTGGCCAATGCCTCGCGCGGGACTGTCGATGCCGGAGGGTTGCAAGCCATGGATGCTGAGGTGACGATGGCGGGCGAAGGCACCACCGTCTGCCACGCCACACGCAAACTGGAAGCCGACATCCGCGGGGGGACGGGCACGATATCTTACAAGGGACACCCGCGTGTCGTATGCAGGACACCGTCCGCGCGGGATTGCGTGAAGCCTGTCCCGTAAGGAGGCTGGACGCGGGATTGTCACTTATCCCGTCCCCGCGTCGGGCATTGTCATAAAAAAAGCTTGGTGGAAAACAAGAGAAACCGGTTTTTTCCCTAACTTTGCCGTCCTTGCCGGGGAAAGGCATCCCGTCCTCCCTACGCCGGTAGAGGGGCGCGGGACAAGGAGCCTGCCCCTTGACGCGCCGACCCGCTTCCCGTCGCGGGACAGAGGGGTGTTCCGGCATGTGCCGCCATGGAGAAAGATACCGCACATTTCCATCCTTTCATGCCGGGCGTGGACGACGACGAACTTCCACGCCTGTTCACCTGCCCCTTCCGCTATGAGCCACACCCCTTGTGCGTACGCGCCGCCGGGGAGGTGCGCCGCCATCTGGCTTCCCTATCCGCCCGGGGAACGGAACTGGACAAGGGGAAAATGTTCGGCGTGCTGGTCGTGCAGAAAGACGGGATTAGCGGTTTTCTGGCAGCCTACTCCGGCTTGCTCTGCGGCCGCAATGACCATGGCTTTTTCGTGCCGCCCGTTTTCGACCTCTTGCGACCGGACGGCTTCTTCAAGGCGGAAGAGGCACGGATTTCCGAGATGAACCACCGTGTGGATTTTTTGGAACACAGTGGCAAACGCGCCTCGCTACTTCGCCTGTCGACCGACATGAAGGCCGTCGGCGGACAAGCGTTGGCGAGAGCCCGCGAAGCTTTGAGAGATGCCAAACGGCAACGCGACTTGATGCGATTCTCAGACCCCGGTGTCCTCACGGACGAACGGCTCGCGGACGAGAGCCGTTTCCTGAAGGCGGAATACAAGCGGATGGAAAGGCAATGGAAAGCCCGGATAGAAGAAGCCGAAAACGCGCTGAAACGGTGGGATGAAGAGATAGATGCCTTGAAAGCTGAAAGGAAACGCCGCTCCGCGCTGTTGCAAAACCGGATTTTCTCGCAATTCCGCATGCTGAACGCACGGGGAGAGGAGAAAGACCTGTGGCAGATTTTCAGGGAACACGGACACCCCGTGCCGCCCTCGGGCGCGGGAGAGTGTGCCGCACCGAAACTGCTTCAGTATGCCTACCGCAACGGTTTCCGTCCCTTGGCCATGGCCGAATTCCGGTGGGAGGACTCGCCTGAGGAAGAAAGGAGAGAACACGACCGCTACTATCCGGCATGCAAGAACAAATGCGGGCCGATACTCGACCACATGTTGCAGGGGCTGGACATTGAACCCGGCGCATACTGAAGCGGCGAACGCCCTGTCCGCGGAAATCGGGACTCTCCTGCGGGGACGAACGGACGGAAGCCACCGGAAAAGCCGGCCTTCATGCTTCCCGCACGGGGGGGGGAAGGTCACTCCGCCCCCCGCATGAAGCCGGGTGTGTTGCTCCCCGATGCCGCAAATCCGCTTCGGGTATATCGGCCCGTGACGGAAACTGCGAGCGTGTCGCGCTTCGCGAAAGATGTCGGGACCCGCAGCCTGTCGCGGCGACCGTCCGAAGCGGGGCACGCCAAGGAATGACGCGTGACTCTGCACGGCGGCACGGCAGAAATCCTTACCGGCCTCCTCATCCCCACGCTCACTACTTGTCTTCCGCCGTCCGGCATATTGATTCAATCCGTTCCAGTTCCTCTTCGGAGAAGCATGTTTTCCGCAATGCTTTCAGGTTGTCCTTGAGTTGTTCCACGGAACTTGCCCCGACGATGACGGACGTTACCAGTTCGCTTCTCAAGACCCATGCCAGCGACATTTCCGCCAACGTCTGTCCCCGCGACGCGGCCACCCGATCTAAGGCTTTGATTTTTTCCATGGTCGCCTCCGTCAGTGCCTCGCGTTTCAAGAAACGTCCCTGCGCCATGCGCGAATCTCCGGGCACGCCGTGCAAATAGCGGGAAGTGAGCAGTCCCTGTGCCAACGGGGAGAAGGCTATGAAACCCACTCCGTGCGCCTTCGTCCGTTCCAGGATGCCCTGTTCCTCTGGGGCGCGGTCGAACAGGTTGTAACGCCCTTGGTACAACAGGCAATGCACGTCGCGCGCCTCCAGATAACGGTAAACCTCCTCGACCTTGTCGGCCGGATATCTGGAAATCCCCACATATAGTGCCTTGCCCCGGCGCACGATGTCGGCCAAAGCCTGCAACGTCTCTTCCAGCGGCGTCTGCGGGTCGTAACGGTGGGAATAGAACACGTCCACGTAGTCCAGCCCCATCCGTGCGAGGCTTTGGTCGAGGCTGGCCATGAGATACTTGCGGCTTCCCCAATTGCCGTAAGGGCCGGGCCACATATCGTAGCCCGCCTTGGTCGAAACGAACAGCTCGTCGCGGTAGGGCTTGAACGATTTCTTCATGATGAACCCGAAAGTCTCCTCCGCGCTGCCATACGAGGGGCCGTAATTGTTCGCCAAATCGAAATGCGTGATGCCATGGTCGAAGGCGTAATGCGCCAGTGCCAGCGAACGGGACAAGGGGTCGATGTCGCCGAAATTGTGCCACAACCCCAAAGAGACTTCGGGGAGCATCACGCCGCTACGCCCGCTACGACGGTAGCGCATGCCACTTTCATACCGGTCGGATGCCGGAGAATAAACTGGATTCAACATAAGCACGCAATCGTTTTAGTAGGATGTGTCCGACGCAAAGATACGAAAAAAAATAAATCCCTTTCTTTTGCCCGGCAAGACTTGTCCTTGCATAAGGGGGATTCCACAACCTTATTCCGCAAGAGCCGCGTTGACCTTCCTTTGCCGGGTTGATAGGGATTCTCTAACTCACGCCATAAGCAAATAACAATCTGGCCAAAACAAATGGCAGATTCCGGGCAAGAAATCTGATATGATTGGCCGGATAGCGGCCAGCCTGTTTTCCTGCGAAATCATGCGATTTTCGAGAAAAAGGCGGCGAGACGGGACACTATGCCGCAAAAGAACTAACTTTGCAAACGAACTGACGTGGACAAGCCATGCACAAGCAGGAAATCATCATATCGCAGGATTTGGAAAAGAGTTTGGAACGAGCCGTGTCCCGCCGGCTTCACGACAGGCTGTTCGTCCTAACGGACGAGACGACGCACGAAAAATGCCTGCCAGTGGTCGCCGACTTCCCGTACATGCGGCAGCCCGTACACATCGTGGTAGGTGCCACCGATGAACACAAGAATCTGGATACCCTCGCCGCAGTGTGGGCGGAGTTGAGCCGGAAAGGTGGCACGCGCCAGTCCTTGCTCGTCAATCTGGGCGGGGGGATGGTGACAGATCTCGGGGGGTTCGCGGCCTCCACCTTCAAAAGGGGCATCCCTTACGTCAATATCCCTACCACCCTGCTGGCCATGGTAGATGCCGCCGTCGGGGGAAAGACGGGCATCAACTTCAACGGCCTGAAGAACGAGATAGGGGCTTTCGCCCCGGCGGAAAGCGTATTGCTGGACACAAGGTTCCTCAAAACGCTGGACCACAAGAACCTGTGTTCCGGATACGCCGAAATGCTGAAACACGGACTTATCAGCACCGAAAAGCATTGGACGGAGCTGTTGGCGTTCGATTTGGACGATGTCGACTACCATCAATTGCAGGGGATGGTGGCCAAGAGCGTGGCCGTCAAGGAGGATATCGTGACGAGGGATCCGCACGAACAAGGCCTGCGCAAGGCCCTGAACTTCGGGCATACGGCCGGACATGCCATCGAGAGCCTGGCGTTGACGGAAGGACGCACCGTGCCGCACGGCTATGCGGTGGCTTGGGGGTTGGTGTGCGAACTATATCTGAGTTGCGTGCGCGAAAATTTCCCCAAGGACAAGATGCGCCAGACGGCAGACTTCGTCAAGAGGCACTATGGCGTGTTTTCTTTCGACTGCAAGGAATATGAAACGCTGTACCGCTTCATGACCCACGACAAGAAGAACACGGCGGGGGAAGTCAACTTCACTCTATTGGGCGAGGTGGGGGACATCCGCATCAACCGCACGGCCGGGAAAGAAGAAATTTTCAATATGCTGGACTTTTATCGCGAAACCATGGGATGTTGACGTATATCGTATAACCTTCAGTACCCCATAGGGAACTCCCTATGGGGTACTGAAAGTTACGAAAAGTCCGTAAGCGTTGGATGGCTTCACGGGTGTCGGCGCAAGGCAAGGGACAGGAGGGGCTTTTCTCGGTATCCGTGCCTGCGTGCCGTCGCGCCGTTCCGACCCCAGTCAGTCGCGCCCGCGCAAGTCCACCGTCCTCGTCTTGCCGGGTATCGTGGTGAGGCGGGCGGTGCCGTCCTCCCCTATCTCCACGTCCGTGTAGTGCGCCTCGACGACGACCTTCCCGTCCGGGCGGATGACACCCCAGCGGCGGGGGGCGGCCTCGAAGGCGAAGTAGCCGCCCG
>CAZGBV010000047.1:0-16066 GCA_964523985.1 uncultured Paraprevotella sp. | reverse complement strand
AAGGACGGCGGCAACCTGGGGTTGAGACCGGAAAGGTAGTCCCCACGCTCTCCCCCGGAACGGGGAAGGGGATGCCTGTCAACCCGGATGGCCGCACGGCCGGGCGGAGAACCGTCGAGGTTCCCCGCCTTTTTCGTGTGCGTCCGCCCCGTCTTTCCCGTCTTCCCGGCGAGGATGTCCGCACGCGGGCTTCTTCCGTCCGCGCCCGCTCTTCCCGTCAGCCGCCCGTTCCGCCGGTTTGCGGCGGGCCGTAAGTGTCGTCTTTCGTTATCAGCCGAGACGTTTCCGCGGAAAAGACGGCCAGGCGTATCCGGGCGCGTCCCGCGCCCCGTGACAACAGGCGGAGCATCGTCGCGAAACTGTAGGCCCCCGTGTCGTACACGACATAATCGTACTTCTCCGTCGGGAGGGAGGGGTCGAGGTGGCCGTCCGGCCTGTCCGCTTCGTCCGCTTCCACGAAGTCTATCTTCAATTTGTTTTCAAGTCCCACCCGGCGCAGGGTCTCCATGGCCTCGGCGCGTCCCAGGAACAGGTAGGATTCGCCGGCCTTGCGGTTCCGCCCTCTTCTGGCCCGCCCCGACAGGCGTCGCTTCCGCAGCAGGAACAAGTCCGCCGCCTCCCGGAGGGCGACGGCCGTCCGGACGAAGGGTGCCAGCCAGCGGTTGGAACGGCGGTAGTGCTTGTCGAAAAAGAGGAGCATGGCCTCGTAAAAGACGTGCGTGTAGCGGAAGGAACTTTTGTCCGTGCTCTTCCCCTTGTAGTGCAGGATTCTCAGCGGCAGGTAATAGTTCTTGTAGCCGCATAGCAGCAACCGGCAGGAGAGGTCGATGTCTTCTCCATACATGAAGAAGTCCTCGTCCAGGAGCCCGGCCTTGTCAAGCGCGGCGCGGCGCACCATGCAGAAGGCGCCGGACACGACGTCTATCTGGTTCGTCTCGTCCTTGTCGAGGTACCGCATGTAGTACCGCCCCAGAGTCCGCGAACGCGGGAACAAGGCGCACAAGCCGGCCATCTTGCAGAAGGCAGTGAAAGGGGAGGGGAGTCCCCGGCGGGATTCCCAGGCGAAGCTGCCGTCTTCTTTCAGCATGGCCACCCCGGCGGCCCCGGCCTCCGGATGCTCGTCCATGAAACGGAGGCATCCCGCCAGGGTGTCCTCTCCCAGCAGCGTGTCGGGGTTAAGCAGCAGGACGTATTCGCCGCCCGTTTTCCTTATCGCCGTGTTGTTCGCGCGTGAGAAGCCGGCGTTTTCCCCGTTTTCCACAAGGCGGACGTCGGGGAAACGGGAGCGTATGTAGCCGGCCGACCCGTCGGAAGAAGCGTTGTCCACCACCAGGACTTCGGCATCCAGCCCCCGGCACGCCCTCCGCACGGAGTACAGGCACTGCTCCAGATAATATTTCACGTTATAGCTGACGATTACGATTGAGAGTTTCATGCCCCTCCTCGTTTTTCCCCTTCCGTGCCGCCCGGATTGGAATCCGCACCCGCCTCGTGCAGGAACTTTCCGCGGGAGGGCCAGCAGAAGCACAAGGCCAAGGCGGCGATAAGCGCGCAGAAGGAACCGGTGGTGTCCAGCGTGAGATAATAGGCCGCGATGTTCGTCCACCCCGCCGCGGCGAGCATGGCCAAGCGCGCCGCGCTCCACCGCCCGTACCCCTTGCCGCGCTCCTTGTCGGAGCACCCCGCGGAGCCTTCGGCAAAGGAACGCCTCACCGTCCGCAACGACATCACTTTCAAGGCCGCGGGCACCAGCGTGACGACCGCGGCAATCCCCGCCAGGTCGAGGTAGTAACATGCCGCCGCGTTTCCCGCCGCCCATCCCGCGGGCCAGACCCCGGACTCGAACAGCCCCGCGAGCACGGCCGCCCCCGCGAAAACGAGGCAGAACTCCAGCCGGAGTTTCCTTATCACTTTCTCCATCCCGCCCGGCCTCCTTACATTTGTCCCGTGAAGGCCACGCGGTTCACGATGGAACGCCCGAGCGTCGCCTCGTCCGTGTATTGCAGTTCGTCGTTCTGCGCTATTCCCCTGGCAATCGCGCTGATGCGTGCAACCCCGTTTTCCAGCTTCCTGTAGATGTAAAAGTTCGTGGTGTCTCCCTCCATCGTCGGGTTGAGTGCCAGTATCACCTCCCGCACGCCCCCGCCTGCCGCCCGCTCCACGAGTGTCCGTATCTGGAGGTCGGAGGGGCCGATGCCGTCCATGGGGGAAATCACTCCGCCCAGCACGTGGTAAACGCCTTTGTACTGGTGCGTGTTCTCTATGGCCATCACGTCCTGTATGTTCTCCACCACGCATATCGTGGAATGGTCGCGGCTCGCGTCCGCGCATATTTCGCAGACGTCCGTGTCGGAGATGTTATGGCATACGGAGCAATACTTCACGTCGCGCTTCAACGCAATCAGCGACAACCCGAAGCGCTCCACCGCCTGCATGTCCTGCCTCAACAGATGCAACACCAGCCGCATGGCCGTCTTCGAGCCTATCCCCGGCAGCTTCGCAAATTCGTTCACGGCTTTCTCCAGCAACACTGAGGGGTATTGTCGGTCCATCAGCAACACATATAAATATGCGCAAAGGTAGCCAAAAACCGGATAAAAAGCGTATATTTGCCCGAAAAAACACGGAGAGGCATGGATATCAAGTCGGCAGAATTCGTCATCAGCAACACTTCCGTGGAGAATTGCCCCTCCACCAAGGCTCCCGAGTATGCTTTCACGGGGCGTTCCAACGTGGGCAAGTCCAGCCTGATTAACATGCTGACGAACAACAGGAAGCTGGCCAAGACATCTTCCACGCCGGGGAAGACGTTGCTCATCAACCATTTCCTGGTGAACAAGGAATGGTACTTGGTGGATCTTCCGGGATACGGCTACGCCAAGGTAGGCAAGGAAGAGAGGAAGAAGTTGCGGCAGATTATCGCCTCCTACATATTGCGCAGGGAACAGATGACGAACCTGTTCGTGCTCGTCGACTCGCGGCACGAGCCGCAGAAGATAGACATGGAGTTCATCGAGTGGCTGGGGGAGAACGGCGTCCCGTTCAGCATCGTGTTCACGAAGGCCGACAAGTCCAAGCCGTCCGTGCTCAAATCCAGAATCGCCGCCTACCTTGAAGCCCTGAAGGAGCAATGGGAGGAACTCCCTCCCTACTTCGTGACTTCGTCGGAGGACAAGACCGGGCGCGCGGAACTGCTGGACTACATAGGAAGCATCAACGACTCGCTACGCACGGGAAAGCCTCAGAACGAGTAGTTGAAGCCCAGGCTGAACCATTCCTTGAACATGAGGTAGGGGAACTTCCTGTCCTCGTCCTTGTAGTCCTCCGAGCCGTCGTCTATGCGCGGATAGAGGAAGAGCTTGGAGTTCAAGAACCTGTTGATGGTGAAAGTGAACGTGTTCTCCCATTCGATGTCGGTGGTCTTCAAGTTGCTGAACCAATACACGCGGGCCTCCCACCTGACGTTCTTCCACATTTCCCAACTGTAATTCACCGTGATGTCCGGGCCGAAATTGTTGTACCTGCCTTTCCCGGGGTCCAACCCGAAACTGCCGTATAGCGACCTGCGCTCCACGGAACGGAAGTTGTAGGCCACGGGAGACAGGTTGGCGGAACCCTTGAAACGCTTCAGCTCCAGCTTGTAGTCCATGCCGAGGGAGACGACCAGGTTGAAAGGGGAAAGGAAGTCGGAAACCACCTTGTCGCTGTTCGCGCCGTAGCTCGGATAAAACTGGGTGTAGGCCTGTACCTGCAGGGTGTAAAACCAATGCTTGGTGGCCTTGTAGCCTATCTTCGTGGTCAGGCGCAGCAGGTCGTCGTTGGTCTTGAGCTTGTGCCTCTCGTCCGTCTTCGAAGTCTGGAAGCCCAGGCGCATCTCGAGCTTGTTGTCCCACTGTATCTTCTGCTTGTTGTCGAAATTCGCCTCCATGGTCGCCAAGGCCAGCATCGTGTGATTGTTTTCGCCGCCTTGGAACCAATTGTCGGAGTAGTAATTCTGGGTGAACTGGAACGAGTAGTCGCCCTTGAACCGCCAGAAGTTTGGATGCCGCACCACCAGACGGACGGCATCCACGTCCTCTGTCAGGTCTATGTCTGTCTCGTCTTCCGTCAGGTGCGTCTCGGCGGGCGGTTCCGGCAGGGGCTTCTCCTGCAGCCCGCCCGCCTTTTCCAGGTCGTCTTCCGTGGTCCGGAACAGCCACGGCGTCCGGACGTAGGCCTGCATCAGCATCCTGTCCCCCTCTTCCAGTGTCGCCCGCTCCTCGTCCTCGTCGTCCCACAGGGAGGGGATGTCCGTCCCGCGTCCCGGAAGGGTCGGCTCCCACCCGATGCCGAACGTCTGCCTCAGGGGAGCCCCGTAAAGCGTCCCCGGCGCGAACAACCTGAAATAACGTGGAGCGAGCCTCGCGTCCGGATCCGCCCGCAGGCTGTCTGTTTCCCGCACGAGCGCGGCCAACGCTTCCGTGTACCTTCGCGCCACGGCGTTCATCGACAATGTGTCTGCCACGTGCCTGCGCTTGCCTTGTGCCGCGGCGTCGGACAGACATGACGACAACATGATGATGAGAAAGAGCCTTAACCGCATTCCCGTTCCGTTTTTTAGACGGCACAAAATTAGATATAAATCGCGACTTATTTGCGGCGGCGCGGGGAAAACTTCGCGGCGCGGAGCCCTGCCGGAGTAAACCGGCGGGGCGCAAAACCAGGGGAAACGTCCGGAGAACCCGCGTCCCGGCGGCGGGAACTTGAGTTTCTCCATCGGCCTTGCGTTCCGCTACAAGCCCCGCCCCCCAATGCCTTCCAATCGTTTTCCCTACAAGACGGTGCGTGATTGGAGTCGTCTCGCGGGAAAAGGGTACTGCTCCCTGCAGGGGAGTTTCGCCCGAAGAGCCGATGAAGCCTTCGGGGCATCCTTACAAAAAGGCGCGTTTGGTTAAGCCGTGTTAAACCTTGCGGAGGATAAGGATTAAAACGCTAACTTCGTGATGCAAAAACACCGGGAGACAGGCGGAAAAGGGGTTCGCCGCCCGTTTCCCGGGCGACGTGACGAATTGACAGACCCCGTTATTTTATCGTAGAGATTGCATGATACAAAGAATCCAGTCAGTCTATCTTTTGTTGGTCGCGGCGTGTTCGGCGGCGTGCCTGTTCACGCCCGTGGGGCATTTCCACCAGGACGGCATCGGGGTGGCAGACTTCTATAACTTGTGCCTTGCGACGGCCGGCGGGGGGCGGGTGTTTTCCCCCTGGGCCATGTTCGTGCTGTTGGCCTTTGCCGCGTTAACTTCTTTCACGGCCATATTCCTGTACAAGCGCCGCATGGTGCAGGTGCGCCTTTCCGTGTTCAGCTGCCTCGTCATTGTGGGCTACTACATCGTGTTCGGCTTCTTCGTTTACGTGTTCAAGTCGCGTTACGCGGCAGACTTCACCGTTTCCTGGACTGCGTCCCTCCCCGCCGTGGCCCTGATACTGGGCTATCTGGCGTTCCGGAACATCATGAAGGACGAACTGCTCGTCCGTTCGCTCGACCGTTTGAGATGAAGAGGAAGGGGGCAGGGCGGAAAGTCCGCGCGGCGGGCCGTCAATGTGAATATTATATAAAATTATCATAAAAGAGGGCGGCGCGTGCAAGCGGAGTGGCTGATTTGTCGTAACTTTGCGCCCTGATTTAGACAAGGGGCGGTTTTCGTGCGTTGTGATACACCGGAGGGTTGTTTGCGTGTGCAACAGGTGTCGTGTGCCGCCTTTGGGGTATTAACTTAACGATTAGAGCATTGAAGACTTTTGAAGAGCTTGGCGTTTCCGCGGAAATCAGGCAAGCCATCGAGGAAATGGGGTTCGAGACCCCGATGCCGGTACAGGAGGAAGTGATTCCTTACTTGCTGGGAGTGAACAACGACATCGTGGCGCTGGCGCAGACCGGCACCGGCAAGACGGCGGCTTACGGCCTGCCCGTGTTGCAGAAGATTGACGTGGGGCGGAAAGAAACGCAGGCGCTGGTCATTTGCCCCACGAGGGAACTGTGCCTGCAGATAGCGGACGATCTGGAGAACTACTCCAAATACCTGCCCGGCGTGCGCGTGCTGCCGGTGTACGGCGGCGCGGGCATCGAACCGCAAATCCGTGCGCTGAAGCGCGGCGTGCAAATCATCGTGGCCACCCCCGGCCGCCTCATCGACATGATGGAGCGCGGGGTCGCCTCGCTGGAGCATGTGGAAAACGTGGTGCTGGACGAGGCCGACGAGATGCTCTCCATGGGCTTCTCGGAGAGCATCGACAGGATACTGGAAGGCGTGCCCGAGAACCATAACACGTTGCTCTTCTCCGCCACGATGAGCCGCGAGATAGAGCGCATCTCGAAGAAATACCTGCGCGACGCCAAGGAAGTCGTGATAGGTTCGCGCAACGAGGGCGCCGAAACGGTGAACCACGTGTACTACGTGGTGCATGCCAAGGACAAGTACCTGGCATTGAAACGCATCGTGGACTACTATCCGAAGATTTACGCCATCATCTTCTGCCGCACCCGCATGGAAACGCAGGAGGTGGCCGACAAGCTGATACAGGACGGCTACAACGCCGACTCCCTGCACGGCGACCTCTCGCAGCAACAGCGCGACCTGACGATGCAGAAGTTCCGCCAGCGGCGCGTGCAGTTCCTCGTGGCCACCGACGTGGCGGCGCGGGGGCTCGACGTGGACGACCTGACGCACGTCATCAACTACGGCATGCCGGACGACCTGGAGAATTACACGCACCGCAGCGGGCGCACGGGGCGGGCCGGCAAGACGGGCACGAGCATCTGCATCGTACACACGCGCGAACGCTCCAAAATACGCGAGATAGAGAAGGTCATCGGCAAGGAGTTCGTCAAGGCCGAACTGCCCAGCGGAAAGGAAATCTGCGCCAAGCAGCTGTACAAGGTGATAGACGACATCGAGCGCGTGGAGGTGGACGAGGAGGAAATCGAACAGTTCCTGCCCGAAGTGTACCGCAAGCTGGAATGGCTCGACAAGGAAGACCTCATCAAGCGCGTCGTGAGCCGCGAGTTCGGACGCTTCCTGCAATATTACGCCAACGCGCCCGAAATCAGCGAACCGGCGGGGCGCGGGGAGAAAGGCGACAGGAAAGACAGGCGCGGCGGACGCAAGCCCGAGGCGGGGTACACGCGCCTGTTCCTGAACGTGGGCAAGATAGACGGCTTCTACGCCAAGGAGGTGATGAAGCTGGTGAACGACCACGTGCAGGGAAAGGTGGAGATAGGGCGCATAGACCTGATGAAGAACTTCTCCTTCTTCGAGGTGCCGGAGGAGGAGGCCGACCGCGTGATGCGCGGGCTTTGCGACGTGCCGGTGAAGGGACGGAGAATCAACGTGGAAGTGGCTTCGGGAGAGACCCGCGAGGATGCCGGGGACAACAAGCCGTCGCGCCGTCCCGCCCACAACGGATGGGAAGGGCGCAACGGCTGGGGCGGGCGCGACCGCAAGAGACATGGGGAGGGTAGGACTTATGCCGAAGCCCGCCCCGGCGGCACGAGAGGCGGGAAGGACAGGGCCGCGGAAAGCAGGAAACGGGAGGAAAAGGCGGCCAAGCCTTCCCGCGAGGAACGCGGCTACACCGCGCCGCGCGGCAGGAAATACACGAAAGACGACTGGAAGCAGTTCTTCGCCCCGCAGGACGGGGGAGGAGGGCCGGATTTCCCGGAAGAGGGTTGGGCGCGCCGCTTCCCGAAAAAGGAATAGGACGGAAAACTCCCTGCCGCCACTTGGATGGGCCGCGGGGAGTTTTTTCATGCGTCCGCGGAGCGGCCCTGTCCGGCTTCCTTCCCGGGCAAGGCCGCGGCGGCCGTTGCCGGACGGCCATGCCGCCCGCGGAAAGTGCGCGGGGCATTGCCCGTTCCGTCCGGCCTGTTCCCGCGGGTGGAGGCCGTGAACGCCCCCGGCATCCGCAGTCGCCACGAGGGAAGCCGGGGAGGGCCATGCGCCTTCCCGCGCGATTCCCGCGACGGAACCAGACGGCCCGGCATCCGGATGCCGGAGCGTCTTCCCGTCGCGGATTGTCAAATCAGACACCCTTTCAGTCAAAAACTGTACATGAAAGCGGGGAACAATCCTTTAAATTTGTGACATCAAACAGAGACCAAAACTAATTACCATGGGCGATGTCCTTTGCAGACGGCGGACGCTTTCCCCCGACCATAATTCACAATCAAACCACATATCATGAAAGAAGAACTGATAAACAAGGCGTACGAGATTGCCAAGGAGCGCTATGCGGCTCTCGGGCTGGACGTGGAAGAGGCGATGGAGCGGCTTCAGGGGGTATCCATCTCCATCCACTGCTGGCAGGCGGACGACGTACAGGGATTCGAATCGGCCGGTTCGCTGACCGGCGGCATCCAGGCCACGGGAAACTACCCCGGCAAAGCCCGCAACATGGAAGAGCTGCGTGCCGACATCCTGAAAGCCGCTTCTTATGTCCCCGGCAAGCACCGCCTGAACCTGCATGAGATTTACGGCGACTTCGGCGGCAGTTTCGTCGACCGCGACCAAGTGGAAGCGAAGCATTTCGAAAGCTGGATGCAGTGGGCGGCGGAGAACGGCATGAAGCTGGATTTCAACTCCACCTCCTTCTCCCACCCGAAGAGCGGCAACCTCACCCTTGCCAATCCCGACGAGGGCATCCGCGACTTCTGGATAGAACATACCAGCCGTTGCCGTGCTATCGCCGAGGAAATGGGACGCCGCCAGGGAGATCCTTGCATCATGAACCTCTGGGTGCACGACGGCAGCAAGGACATCACCGTGAACCGCATGAAGTACCGCGAGCTTTTCAAGGATTCCCTCGACCGCATCTTCGCGACGAAATACGAGAACATGAAAGACTGCCTCGAGTCCAAGGTGTTCGGCATCGGGCTGGAGAGCTATACGGTGGGTTCCAACGAGTTCTGCGTGGGCTACTGCGTGCAGAACCAGAAACTTGTCACCATCGACACGGGGCATTTCCATCCCACGGAAAGCGCCGCCGACAAGGTGTCGGCCATGCTGCTCTTCGTTCCCGAACTGATGCTTCACGTGAGCCGCCCGGTGCGCTGGGATTCCGACCACGTGACCATCATGGACGATTCCACGCTCGACCTCTTCCAGGAGATTGTGCGCTGCGACGCGCTGGGCCGCGTGCACATCGGCCTCGACTACTTCGACGCTTCCATCAACCGCATCGGCGCTTACGTGGTCGGCGCCCGCGCCGCGCAGAAGTGCATGTTGCGCGCGCTCCTGGAGCCGTTGGCGAAACTGCGCGAGTACGAGGCCGGGGGCCGGGGCTTCCAACGCCTTGCCTTGCTCGAAGAGGCCAAGTCGCTGCCATGGAATGCCGTCTGGGACATGTTCTGCTTGCGGAACGGCGTCCCGGCAGGCGGGGACTTCATCGCTGAGATAGAGAAATACGAGGCCGACGTGACCTCGAAGAGAGGATAAGGACACACTTACGACCAACGGAAATGGAAATAGTATTAGGATTGTTGATTATCGCCGCCGGGGCGTTCTGCCAGTCCAGTTGCTACGTGCCCATCAACCGCATCAAGGATTGGAGCTGGGAGTCGTACTGGATGGTGCAAGGCGTGTTCGCCTGGCTGGTGTTCCCCTTCCTGGGCGCGTTGCTGGCGGTTCCTGCCGGCAATTCGCTGTTCGAGATTTATGCGAGCCATCCCGCCGACACCCTCTGGACCGTGTTCTTCGGCATCCTGTGGGGCGTGGGAGGCCTGACCTTCGGGCTGTCCATGCGCTACCTGGGCGTGGCTCTCGGGCAGTCCATCGCCCTGGGCACCTGTGCCGGGCTGGGAACGATACTGACTCCGGTGTTCACCGGGAAGACGGATGATTTGACCGTACCGGTCGTCGTGGGCGTGGTGGTCACGTTGATAGGCATCGGCATCATCGGCTTCGCGGGCAGCATGAAGTCCGCCGGGCTGAGCGAAGAGGAGAAGAAGGAAGCCGTGAAGGACTTCAACTTCACCAAGGGCATCATCGTGGCTCTCCTTGCCGGCTTCATGAGCGCGTGCTTCAGCATCGGGCTGGGCTTCGGCGAGGAACTCTGCTTTGCCGGGAGCGCGGACATCTTCAAGACGCTGCCTGCCACGTTCATGGTGACGCTGGGCGGTTTCATCACGAATGCCGCCTACTGCTTCTATCAGAATTCCAAGAACGGCAGCTGGGGCGATTATGGCAAGAAGCCGCTTTATGCGAACAACCTCCTGTTCTGCGCCCTGGCCGGCGTGCTGTGGTACAGCCAGTTCTTCGGGCTGAGCCTGGGCAAGGGGTTCCTGACCGCCTCGCCGGTGTTGCTCACTTTCTCGTGGTGCATCCTGATGTCGCTGAACGTGACGTTCTCCAACGTATGGGGCATCATCTTGAAGGAATGGAAAGGTTGCACGCCCAAGACGATTGCCGTGCTCGTCGCGGGGTTGGTGGTCTTGATTGTCTCTTCTTTCCTCCCGCAGTTGCTGGGACAGGCTTGAAACGCCGGTGTCATGACGGGAACGAAAAAACGAATATCCGGGAACATGAAATCAATTCTTGAGAACCGCCCGGCGTTGGCCGCGGAAGTGGGCAAAGTGGCCGAGGTGGCCGGCTACCTGTGGCAGAAAGGTTGGGCGGAACGTAACGGAGGCAACATCACGGTGAACGTCACCGGGCTCGTGGACGACGAGGTCAGGGCCATGCCCGCCATCAGCGAGGCGAGGCCAATCGGCGCCGTCCTGCCTCACCTGAAAGGCTGCTATTTCTACTGCAAGGGCACCGACAAGCGCATGCGCGACCTCGCGTGCAGGCCGATGGAGAACGGTTCGGTAATCCGCATCCTGGACGACTGCGCGAGCTATGTCATCATCGCCGACAATCCCGTGCGGCCCACGTCGGAACTCCCCTCGCACCTTAGCGTGCACGATTACCTGATAGCCAAAGGCTCTCCTTACAAGGCCTCGGTGCACACGCACCCCATAGAGCTGGTGGCCCTGACGCATGGCAGGAAGTTCCTGGAAAAAGACGCGGCTTCGAACCTGCTTTGGAGCATGATACCGGAAACGAAGGCGTTCTGCCCCCGCGGCCTGGGCATAATCCCCTACAGGCTCCCCGGCTCGGTGGAACTGGCGGAGGCCACCATCCGCGAACTGGACGACTACGACGTGGTGATGTGGGAGAAGCACGGCGTGTTTGCCGTGGACACGGACGTGATGGCCGCCTTCGACCAAGTGGACGTGCTCAACAAGTCCGCCCTTATCTACATCGCGGCCAAGAACATGGGATTTGAGCCCGAGGGCATGAGCCGAGCGCAGATGAGGGAGATGTCCGAGGCCTTTGGTTTGCCCAAATGATTATTTGTCAGCCATAGTTTTATCCATTAACTTTTATTCATCAGCATTATGTATAGAATGATATTGAACGAGACCTCCTATTTCGGAGCCGGTTGCCGCGAGACGATAGCCACGGAGGCGGCCCGCAGAGGTTTCAAGAAGGCTTTCTTCGTGACGGACAAGGACTTGATACGTTTCAACGTGGCAGAGAAAGTGATTGAGGTGTTCGAGAAGAACAATATCCCTTACGAGCTTTTCAGCGACGTGAAGGCCAACCCCACCATTGCCAACGTGCAGAACGGGGTGGCGGCCTTCAAGGCATCCGGGGCCGACTTCATCGTGGCCTTGGGCGGGGGATCCTCCATCGACACGGCAAAAGGCATCGGCATCGTGGTGAACAACCCGGACTTCGCGGACGTGAAGTCGCTGGAGGGCGTGGCGGACACCCGCCGGAAGGCAGTGCCTACTTTCGCCCTGCCCACCACGGCGGGCACCGGGGCCGAGGTGACCATCAACTATGTCATCATCGACGAAGACGCCAGGAAGAAGATGGTGTGCGTGGATCCCAACGACATCCCGGCGGTGGCCATCATCGACCCGGAACTGATGTATTCCATGCCGAAGGGACTGACGGCGGCAACGGGAATGGACGCGCTCACCCATGCCATCGAAAGCTATGTCACGCCGGGCGCGTGGGCCATGTCGGACATGTTCGAGCTGAAAGCCATGGAAATGATTGCCAATAACCTGAAGGCAGCCGTCGACAACGGCAAGGATCCCGTCGCGCGCGAGGCCATGTCGCAGGCACAATACATAGCCGGCATGGGCTTCAGCAACGTGGGGCTGGGCATTGTCCACTCCATGGCCCACCCCTTGGGCGCTCATTATGACACCCCGCATGGCGTGGCCAACGCCCTTCTCCTCCCCTACGTGATGGAGTACAACGCGGAGTCGCCGGCCGCTCCCAAGTACATCAACATCGCGAAGGCGATGGGCGTGGACACGGAGGGGATGACCGAAGCCGAGGGCGTGCGCGCCGCCATCGACGCCGTCAGGAAGTTGTCGCTGAGCATAGGCATCCCGCAACGGCTGCACGAGATAGACGTGAAGGAGGAGGATTTGCACCAGTTAGCGGTGGATGCCTTCAACGATGTCTGCACCGGCGGCAATCCGAGACCCACTTCCGTGGAGGAGATCGAAGCGTTGTATCACAAGGCCTTTTAAAGCGCCGTCCGGGAATGAAACCATGAGAAGAGCTTTCTTATCCTGCATGCTGGCGGCCGCCGCCGCGCTTCCCGCGCAGGCGGAAAAGAGGACTGCCGCCGAGGCGAAAATTTCGGCCTCGGAAGCGGCCGTGAAGATAGCCGACCGCATCTTGGCCAGCACCACCTATGAGTTTAAAAACTCAAAGACGGGCGAGATTTACAAGTCGGTCAAGGATTTGCCTCTGGACATGAACGTCGGGGTCGCCTGCAAGTACAACAACTGGCATTACACCAACGGGGTCACTCACATCGCCTTGATGGAACTGGCCGACAAGACCGGAGACCGGAAGTATGACGACTATGTCCTCAGGAACATGAACTTCGTATTCAACGAGGGGAACTTGGAGTTCTTCAAGAAACAATACGACAAGGCGATGGAGGACGAGGGCTGGAACGGAGTGCGCAAGCACAGCTGGCACATGGTGTTCCGCGGCAAGCGGCTGGACGACAACGGCCCCATGGGAGCCAGCCTGATAGACTTGCAGACGAAGCACCCCGACAAGGCTTTCCTGGATTATATCAACGCCACCGCCGACCACCTGAATTACGCCGAGCCCCGCCTGGAAGACGGCACCATAGCACGCATCTGGCCGCATGTCAACACGGTGTGGGCCGACGACGCCTTCATGGCCATCTCTTTCCTGTCGCGCATGGGCAAGATGACGGGGGAGGTCAGGTACATCGACGACGCGGCCAACCAGGTGGTCAAATACCACAAGTATCTTTGGTGCCCGGAGAAGCAAATCCTCTACCATTGCTATCACACCGACAACAAGGAACACGGCGTGGCTCATTGGAGCCGCGCCAACGGATGGGTGTTCATGGCCACCGCCGACTTGCTGGAAGTCATGCCCGAAGACCATCCCCTGCGCGCGGAAGTGCTGGAGTGCTTCAGGCGCCAATGCAGCGGCGTGGCGCGCTACCAAGGCAAAAACGGCCTCTGGCACCAGCTCCTCGACAAGGAGGATTCTTACGAGGAGATAACCGGCACCGCCATGTTCGTCTTCGGCATAGCCCGGGGAGTGAAGCGCGGCTGGCTACATCCCGACTTCATCTATGTGGCGGAGCAGGGCCTGAAAGGCATGATGAGCAAGATTTCGGAGGACGGCGACGTGACCGCGATTTGCGTGGGCACGGGCATCATGCCGTCTTCGGCCTACTACTACAACCGCCCGACGCAAAAGAACGACCCGATGGGCGAGGGGCCGGTGCTCCGCGCGTTGGTGGAGATGATGGACGCGCCGGCATACACGGAAATCAAGGCGGAAGAACAATACGACAAAATCGGGGCGGAGAAACGGTGACCCCCCCGGCACGCCCGCTCCCGCCCGCGGAGAATAATATTCCCCGCGGGCGGGAGCTTTTTCGCGAATAATCCCTATCTTTGTCCCGGAGTATCACAAAGGGCGCACGTCATGGCAAGGAACGAGGATGATTCGGGAGTCGATTTCAAGTATCTTATCGTAAACGACACGGACCGGATGTATGGCCTGTGGGTAAACACCGTGGGCTTTCAGTCCATCCGCCCCAATTCACCTTATCCGCTGAAAGATCACCCCGCCGGCTACTTCTTCAACGCGCGGAAGGGACGCGTCTTGCACGAGTACCAGCTGGTCTATATCACCGAGGGAAGGGGGACGTTTTCTTCGGAAACCACGCCGGAGAGGCCGGTGGGGAAGGGATGCCTGATGGTGCTTTTCCCCGGCCAGTGGCATACGTACCGCCCTTGTGCGCAGACAGGCTGGAACGAGTACTACATCGGGTTCGACGGGGGCGTAATCGACGATATGGCGGAAAGCGGTTTCCTCCCGAGAGAAAGCCAGGTGCTGGAGGTGGGGCTGAACGAGGAACTCGTCTCGCTTTTTTCCCGTGCGCAGGAAGTCGCGAATGCCGAAAAGGCCTCTTCCCAGCAATACCTTGCGGGCATCGTGTTGCACATGATAGGGAAGATATTGTTCATCACCAAGAACAAGATTTTCGGAATGGGCGACGTCAACCAGAAGGTAGAGCAGGCCAAAATCATCATGAACGAGAACGTGTTCAAGGACATCAACCCGGAAGAACTGGCCATGAGGCTGAATATCAGCTATTCATGGTTCCGTAAGGTTTTTAAGGACTATACGGGCTTCTCCCCCGCGAGGTATTTCCAGGAATTGAAGTTGCGCAAGGCCAGGCAACTGCTGGCGGGCACCTCCCAGTCAGTGAAAGAAATATCTTTCATGCTCGGCTACAAGTCGTCCGAGCATTTCTTCTCCTTGTTTAAGAAACACGTGGGATCCACTCCGCTGGAATACCGTTCTTCCTGCCGCGGGACAGAGGCCGCGGAAAGGGAAGCGTAGGCTCCGGCGGCAGCACGGTCGCCCTCCGCGCGGCCTCCCGCACGCCGGTTTTGCCGGAATTCCTTCCCCCGCGGGGATGTCCTGCGTGGAAGCCCTTGCGTGAAAACGGCGCGGGGGAACGGCTTCACCCCGAAAGTGCCGCCGCGGCTGTCCCGTCCCGGGCGGATCCGCCCCTCCCCGTGCCTTTTCCCTTACGGTGCGGTATGCGACCGGAAGGCTCGCCTCGCGCGAATGTCATTTTGTCGCCGGAACGCGGGTTTCGCCGTCTTCGTGGTTGGAAACACACGTTTCCGCTGACTGGTGCCCGATTCAAAAATCCCCAGATAGAGGGAAATCCGGGTCTTTTCGGAAACACGTTTTTGCAATTCGGCCTCGTTTTTCACGTCCGTTAACCAAAACGGCGCGATTTTGTGCCGAGAAAAATTTCCGGACGACGTGACAAAACACTTTTTTTGTCGTGTCGTCGCGATTCGAATCTCGGCACTTTCCGGAAAAAAACGCCCGCGAATGGGGCGACGGACTGCCCCGGACGGCCTTCTGGCATCTCCTTGACGTTCCGCCTTTGTAAGGATTTTGCCGACAGTTTGCCAGGCGAAACCGCCTTTTTGCTTGCGCGTCCCGTCGCGACGGGCGCACGGTGCGCCTCTTCGCCCGGCACGATGCAAGCCCGAACCGCCTTTCCGCTTACGGTTTGATTTCCCAAAACCGCGCGAAAACCGGTTTTTCCCGTCCGCTTCCTCCCGGGGGCGGAAAAACGCGGAAATAGAGGGGGTCGGAATGACATTCTGACAATCCGTCATTTTTATGCTTTCATGGCGGCGGACATTCCGGACGGTCTGCGCTTTGTCCGTCCGGCAACGTCTTTTCGGAAAAGGTCAAGAAAAATGAGTGTTTCCGTCAAAGTAAGTATATCCGACGGCAAGAGAGTTTCCTGATTTTGTATTACGAAAATCCGCGCATGGCGACAGACGCGCGGCGGCATCGGGCTTGGATTTATTATCAATCAAATATTTATTAAATGATTAAATCAATGTTATACTTAAGCTCATTTTTGTACGGGACACCGTCAACGCAAGCCTGTCAAACAGGTTCTCACCGAAGTATCCTTTACAGCC
>CAZGBV010000046.1:0-16095 GCA_964523985.1 uncultured Paraprevotella sp. | reverse complement strand
CAATATGTCGACTCCAACAGGCATATTATATTGGGTTTATGAAACATTCGCGTGTTGTCGACCCAGTTTCGACGTGAAGAATCGGAACGGAGTCACTCCAACGTGATTTCTCCGGCCAGATTGGTGTTCATGAGCCGCCTCACTTCCCGGGGCGGCAGGTCGTGCCCCAGGAGGAACATCAACTTGGTCAACGCACACTCCGGGGTACTGTCGTATCCGCTGATGACACCGGCTTCCAGCAACCGCAACCCCGTCTCATAGCGTTCCATCTCCACGCTTCCCGACTGGCACTGCGTGATGTTGACAATGACGATGCCGCGTTCCGAGGCTTCCTTTACAAGTTTGAGGAACCAAGGGGTCTGCGGAGCGTTACCCGAGCCGAACGTCCTCATGACCACGGCTTTCAGCCCCTTGATGTTGAACACGGAAGTGATGATGCTTTCCTGTATGCCCGGGAAAAGCGTCAGCACCACCACGTTGGTGTCGAACAGGTAGTGCGCCCTGAGGAAGAGGCCGGGACGCGGCCGCCGTATGCGTTCCGGTTTGTATTTGATGTCGATGGCACTGTGTCCCAGACAAGGGTAATTATACGACTTGAAGGCGTTGAACTTCTCCGCGTTGATTTTCGTGGTGCGGTTGCCCCTCATGAGGTCTCTCTCAAAGTAGATGCAGACTTCCGGCACCATGGCCGTGCCGTCGGGATGCTTGGCCGCGGCAATCTCGATGGCGGTAATCAGGTTTTCTTTGCCGTCCGTCCGCAACATGCCCATCGGGAGCTGCGACCCTGTCAGGATGACCGGCTTGCACAGGTTCTCGAGCATGAAGCTCAACGCGGAGGCCGTGTAAGCCATGGTATCCGTCCCGTGCAGGATGACGAAACCGTCGTACCGCTCATAGTTCCGTTCCACGAT
This sequence comes from uncultured Paraprevotella sp., assembly GCA_964523985.1. Lineage (GTDB taxonomy): Bacteria > Bacteroidota > Bacteroidia > Bacteroidales > Bacteroidaceae > Paraprevotella. Next base: position 15,184 of record CAZGBV010000046.1, on the reverse strand, counting down.
GCGCGCCAACCTGGCCCAGTGGTAAGGCTCCATGTCGGAAGAGTCGAGAGGGGGGTTGAAAGAGTAGGCGTTGATGCGGTAATTGAAGCGTTTCAGTTCCGGCACGAAGTTGAGAAGGTGGTCGAAGTTGAAGCTCTCCAATGCTCCCGTTTCCAGATTTTCTATCATTCCGATGGTACCACCCGTGTAAATCAGCAACACGGAAGGGGCAGCGTCTGTCATACATCCTTGTCTTTGCGGTTCGCTTGCAAAATTACAATAAAACGGCGGGATTTCATGCCGCAAGAATGTTTTTTTGACTACGGGCGCGTCCCGCCCCTCTTGGCGTTGCCGGGGGCGGAAGCGGCCTTGCTCCCCAAGGGGAAACCTTACGGGCAGGCTTAGAACAACAAGGCCACGCGGTAAACGGCGAAAGCCATCACGTAGGCCAGCACGGTGGTGTACGCCGCCGTGAAGAAGAGCCACTTCCACGATCCGCTTTCCGCCTTAAGGGTGGCGAGAGTGGCTATGCAAGGGAAATAAAACAGGGCGAACACCATGTAACTCAATGCAGCCTCCGGAGTGGTATGGCCGCTCAGTACCCGCGTCAGGCGGGTCTGGGCGGCATCTTCCGAAACTCCGGCCTCTTCGGACACGCCACCATAGAGCACGCCGAGCGTGGCTACCATCAGTTCTTTCGCGCCCACACCGGCAACGATGCCCACGCCCATGCGCCAGTCGTACCCCAACGGGCGGATGACGGGTTCGAGGGCGTGCCCTATCCTGCCCATGTAGGACTGTTCCTGGCGTTGTGCTTCCGTCATTCCGTCCCTCCCCTCCGGGAAATGCCCCAAGACCCAGATGATGATGGAAGCCGTCAGGATGATGCCCCCCATCTTGCGCAGGTATTGCCGCCCCTTCTCCCACGTGTGGCGCAGGATGCCACGCGGCTTGGGGAGGCGGTAGGGAGGGAGTTCCATGACGAAGTGGCTCTCCCGGCGGCGCATGAACACCTTGCCGAACAGCCACGCGGCGAACAAGGCCGCAAGCGTGCCGCAAGCGTAAAGCGAAAGCATGACGGCCGAAGCGTGGCGGGGGAAGAACGCGCCGGAGAAAACCACATAGACGGGAATGCGCGCGCTGCATGAAATCATCGGGGTGACGAGCATGGTGACGAGGCGGCTCTTGGGGTTCTCTATCGTGCGGGCGGCCATCACTGCAGGCACGTTGCATCCGTAGCCCATCAACATAGGGATGAACGACTTCCCGTGCAACCCCAATTTGGCGAACAAGGGGTCGGCCAGCATGGCGGCGCGGGCGAGATAACCCGAATCCTCCAAGATGGAGATGAAGAAGTAAAGTATCATGATGTTGGGCAGGAATACGATGACGCTGCCCACGCCGCCCAATATGCCATCGCAGACCAAGGCCTGCAGCGTCCCTTGCGGCATCAGACCCTCGCAGAGGGAAATGAGCCACGACATCCCGTCGTCTATCCAGTCCATGGGATACTGCCCGACGGAGAACGTGGCCCAGAAGATGAACCACACGGCGGCCACGAGAAGCGGGTAGGCCACCCAGCGCACGGCGAGAAGCTTGTCCAGCGCGGCGGTGACGCGCCGGGCGAAGCCGCTCCGCTTGACGTATATGCCGTCGAGTATGCTGGCGATGTGGGCGTAACGCTCCGCGTCTTCCTGCTCGCGTTCGGGACACGGGCAGGAAGCGTCGCTCCCGCCGTCCGCGTCCCGAACTTCCGGGAGAGTCCCTCCCGCGCCGCACCGCGAGAAGCAGTCCGGGTCGTTGCAACAGGCGGCCTCGTGGGTGTGTCCCTGTACGCCGGCGCGATGGAGCGCGACATGGCAGTCGGCCAGCCGAACGGCTTCTTCCAACAAGGCACTGACACCCACGCGCTTGCGTGCCACGGTGGGACAAAGGGGCATGGCCAGGCGGCGGCTCAGCTCCTCGACATTAAGCGTGCTCCGGCTTTCCTCGAACTCGTCGTACATGTTCAAGGCTCCCACAATCGGCACATTACGCTCTTTCAACTGCATGGTGAGCAAGAGGTTACGCTCCAGGTTCGTCACGTCAAGCACGTTGATGACGGCATCTATGCGCCCGCTTTCCAGCTCGTGCGCCACGAATGCCTCTTCGGGACTGAAAGCCCGGAGCGAGTAAGTCCCCGGCAGGTCGACAAGCCGGACTTTACGCCCCCGGAAGACCATCTCGCCCACTACAGCGGAGACCGTCACCCCGCTGTAGTTGCCAGTCCGCTCGTGTCCTCCGGAGGCCGCGTTGAAAAGAGAAGTCTTGCCGCAGTTGGGATTGCCTACGAGGGCTATGGTTATCACCCCGTCGGCGACCGGCGTATCCGTGGCGACGCGGTGGCAGAAAGGATTGCAACAAGGGCAGAGGGCTTGTGCCTGCGGAAGTGCCGCGCCCGGGCTTTGCCACCCGTACCGGACGGGGCAATGTTCCCGGTCTGGGATTCCGTTACCCAACGGGGCAGAGGGCTTGGCTTCTGCCGTCGGGGAATGAGCGTCTGTCTCCCCCGCGACGATGACTTGTATCTTTTCGGCTTCACTCCTCCGCAAGGCGATTTGGCTCCCCATCAGCTCGAACACGACGGGATTCCCCACGGGAGTGGCAAACAACCTCTTGACGGCTTTCCCCCTGACGAACCCCATTTCGCCCAGGCGAGCCCTGAAAGCCCCGCTACCTTCTATGTGCGATATCAACACGGTCTCGTCAGTACGCGCATCCGACAATCTCATCTCGATACTTATAAGTAATTACAGCGTGCAAAATTACTTGCATTCCGCGGTTTGTGCAATACTTGAATATAGTGATTTTTTCCGTAAATGCACCATGCCATCCGCACAGGCCGTTATCTTTTGAGGCCAAGAACTCGTCGGACGTTTCGACCCGTTTCGCCGGGCATCCACGCCATAAAGACAGGGATGCCTTTGATTTTTTCATACGACACCGGCATATAAATCGCTATTTATGTCTAAATTTGCACCGGACGAAGTACGTATCGCGACTTTAAGAAGGGAGGTATGCCGGAGAGACGTTTAAGCGAGACGGCGTTCGCACCGCAAGGCGGCTACGCCACGGATGCCGTCTGCCACGACCGCACCGAAAGCCGCAGGGTCTGCAAGCGGGTCTCGCGAAGCCGACGGCGGTATCCCCGGAAGGCGGGAATCCCGCGGCAAGGACGACGACCGGAAATCCCCATCGCGACCCGCCCATACAGTTTAATTTTTATACTTTCAAGACATGAAACAGAAAATTCTATCGCTGTCGTTCCTGCTTCTCTGCCTGATGACGGGGCATGCACAGCCCATCGACTGGAACAAGAGGCTCCCGGCAGACCCGCACGTCGTGACGGGGAAGTTGCCGAACGGCATCACTTATTACCTCCGGCACAACGAGGAACCAAAAAACAGAGCCAGCTTCTTCATCATCCGCAACGCGGGCGCGTTGCTCGAAAACGACGATCAGGACGGGCTGGCGCATTTCCTTGAACACATGGCCTTCAACGGAAGCAAGAACTTCCCGGGCAACAGCATGATTTCCACGCTCCAACGCCACGGCATCTCCTTCGGCGGAAACCTGAACGCCTACACCACGCAGAACGAGACTGTATATAACATCAGCGACGTGCCGACGAGCGACGAGAGCCTGACGGACACCTGCCTGCTCATCCTGCACGACTGGTCGTACTATCTCACCCTCGACCCGAAAGACATCGACGAGGAGCGAGGGGTCATCACGGAAGAGTGGCGCACGCGCAACAACAGCGACAGACGCCTCGGCATGCAGATAATGCCCGTCATCTACAAAGGATCGAAGTATGCCGTGCGCGACGTAATCGGCAACATGGATGTCGTCCGCACGTTCAAACCGGAGGCGTTGCGCGATTTCTACCACAAATGGTACCGCACGGACTTGGAGGCCATCGCCGTCGTGGGGGACTTCGACATCAATCGGATGGAAGAAAAGATCAAGACGGTGTTCTCGTCCATTCCCGCCGTTCCCGACCCGGAGCCACGCCCGTTCTTCGAGATACCCTCCCACGACGAGACGTATTTCTGCTTGGCCACCGACAAGGAAGCCACTTCGTCTAACGTGCAGGTGGTGCGCGTCTTCCGCGAACCGGAATACGACGGGAAGGGATATTCCACGTACCAAGACGTGAAGAACGGCTTGATGATGGACTTCTACAACAGCATGGCGGGCGAACGCATCGGTGAAATCATCCAACGCGGACAAGCCCCCTACGTGAACGCTTCCGTCGGCTTTCTCGGCATGGCAAGGGGATACTACGCTTATTCCGTCAGCGCGACGGCCAAGCCGAACCAGGAAAAAGAAGCGCTCGTCGGTGCATTGGAGGAACACGAACGCATATCCCAGCACGGCTTCACCGAGGACGAGCTGAACCGCGCGAAAGCCAACCTGCTGACCCGCATCGAGTCGATGGTGAAAGACAAGGACAAGACATCCAACGATTCCTACGCCAAAGAGATACAATCCCTTTTCCTGGACAACGAAGCCATCATCCACATTGAGGATTATGCCGCGGCTGTCAAGGAAATTCTCCCTACCATCACGGCGCAGGAGGTCTCCGGGCAGGTCAAAAGATGGTGGAAGACGGACAACCGCACCATCGTCGTCAGCGGCCCGAGCGAAAGCATCACGCACCTGACGGAACAGGAGGCGCGCGACATCCTCGCCGGAACGGAGGGAAAGGAAGTGGCCGCATACGAGGATAGCGGAGTGAAAGGCGCTCTCATCGACGGGGAACTCACCGGGGGAGCCGTCACCAACGTGAAAGAACTTCCTCAGTTCCAAGCCGAGGAATGGACCCTAAGCAATGGGGCAAAGGTGGTTTACCGGAAGGCCGACTATGAAAAGGACAACGTGACACTGTCTGCTTACAGTCCGGGAGGCACATCTTCGTATGATGACATCGATTTTCTCCCCGCCGCGTCGAACGCAGGGCAGTTCGCATCGAACTACGGTCTGGGGGCATACGACAAGATAGCTTTGGGAAAACTGCTCACGGGAAAAAATGCCGGATGCGAAGTCTCCATCGGCGAACTGTATGAAAACGTCAACGGCAGCTCCACGCCCAAGGACTTCGAGACGATGATGCAACTGGCATACCTCCGCTTCACGGCTCCCCGTTTCGACACGCTGGCGCACAAGGTTGTCATCGAGCGCAACCACATTTACGCCAAGCAGATTGCCGGACAGCCGCAGACCATGATGCGCGACTCCATCACGTTGATTACCAACGATTATAACCCGCGCGTACAACCGTTCAACGATGCTTACGTGGACAAGCTGACGTTCGACCGCATCGAGAAAGCTTACCGCGATCGCATCTGCGATGCCGCCGACTTCACTTTCTTCATCGTCGGTAACGTGGACAAGGACACGGCCATGTCCATGGCGCGGAAATACATCGGCTCTATCCCATCCCTCTACCGGAAAGAGAAGTGGACAGACCGTCAAGTCAGGACTCCGAAAGGCAAGGTGGAAAGGAACATAGAAATACCTCTCGAGGTGCCGAAGTCCACGGTCATCGTCTTGTTCAACAAGGAAATGGAGTACACGTTGAAAGATGCTTACACCGTCAGCCTGCTGGGCGAAATCCTCACCAACCGCTACATCAAGACCATCCGCGAAGAACAAGGCGGGACTTACGGCGTGGGAGTAAGGGGATCGGCCTCGCGCGAACCATATAACAATTATAGCATATATATGACTTTCGAGTGCGACCCCGGAAAGGCTACCGAACTGAAACCCTTGCTTTATAAGGAAGTGGACAACGTCATCAGGGATGGCGTCACGGAAGAAGAACTCGACAAAGTAATCAAGAACACGCTGAAAGAGACCGAACAAAGCAAGCTGCATAACACTTACTGGCTGACGACGTTGATTACATATTACAAGACGGGGGTGAACCTGAACGACCCGGAGAACATGGAAAACCTCGTGGCTTCCATCCGCCCCGACGACGTGCGCGATTTCGCCAAGAAGTTTCTCGGGGACGCGAAAGTCATCGACCTGACATTCTCTCCCCGACAGAAATGACCTTCCCTACTCTCGGCACCCGCCCTGCTGATGCTGACGGAAGGCGGAAAGCCGGGACTGCTTGGCTGTTGCCGGAAACATCTTTCGCGCCATGAAAATAGTCGTCGACGACAAAATCCCTTTCATCCGGGAGGCCATGGCACGGATTTCCGACGATGTCGCTTACATGCCCGGAGCGGCTATCGGGCCGGACGATGTGCGCGATGCCGACGCTTTGATTGTCAGGACGCGCACCCGTTGCGACGAGGCTCTCCTGCGAGGGAGCAGGGTGTCGTTCATCGCCACCGCCACCATCGGCTACGACCACCTCGACGTGGACTATCTGGAGCACGCCGGCATCGCGTGGGCCAACTGCCCCGGTTGCAACGCCGGGAGCGTGGGGCAGTACGTCCGCTCCTGCCTCCTGCTTCTGGAGAAAGAAAGAGGATACGACCTGCGCGACACCACCGTCGGACTGGTAGGGGTGGGACACGTGGGGCGCGCCGTGGCGGAAGCCATCCGCCCGTTGGGAGCGAGGATTCTCCTCAACGACCCGCCGCGGAAGGAAGCCCTGCAAAAAGCGGGGAAGCCCTGCGGCATCTTCCGGGAAATGAAGGAATTGCAAGAGGAATGCGACATCATCTCCTTCCATACTCCCTTGACCGCCAAAGGCTCCCACCCGACTTTCCACCTGGCGGACGGGGCGTTCTTCGGCGCGTTGAGGAAGCGACCCGTCATCATCAACACGAGCCGGGGAGCGGTCATGGACGACGCGGCCGCGCTACAGGCCTTGAAGGACGGCCTCATCCGGGATGCCGTCATCGACACTTGGGAGAACGAGCCGGACATCAACCGGGAACTCCTCCACCTTATATATATAGGCACGCCGCACGTGGCGGGCTACTCCGCCGACGGGAAAGCCAACGCGACGCGCATGGCACTCGAGGCACTGTGCGGACATTTCCGCCTCCCGGCCGACTTCCGAATCCGCGTGCCGCGGCTTCCCGACGGCCACCCGGCGAAACGCCCCCTGCCGGAAAAGGAACGCGCCCTGGCCCTGTACGACCCGCGCACGGACAGCCGAAAGCTGAAAGCCCGTCCGGAACGGTTCGAGGAGCTGAGAGGCAACTACCCGCTAAGGAGGGAAATTCCAGAATAAAGGGGCGCGGAAAGTTGCACAGCACGCACGTTCCTGTGCAAAAAGTTGTAATTATTTGCTTGTTTACTTGCATAAGTGAGGGAAAAAGAGTTACTTTGTATCCAAATTACGCAACCACATTAATAACAATCAAAAAATTGCAATTATGTCTGAAATCGAATCAAAAGTAAAAGCCATCATCGTGGATAAGTTAGGCGTGGATGAGGCGGAAGTGGTAGACACGGCAAGTTTCACCAACGACTTGGGAGCTGATTCACTGGATACGGTAGAACTGATCATGGAGTTCGAAAAGGAATTCGGCGTCAGCATCCCCGACGACCAGGCTGAAAAGATAGCCACCGTGGGCGATGCCATCCATTACATAGAGGACAACGCGAAATAACATTTTCCCCAAGCGCGGACAATGGAATTGAAAAGAGTCGTGGTAACGGGCATGGGTGCCGTTACTCCGCTGGGGAACGATGTCGCGGAAACGTGGAGGAACCTGGTGGACGGAGTGAGCGGCGCGGGTTCCATCACGCATTTCGACGCGTCCCTGTTCAAGACCCGCTTCGCCTGCGAGGTGAAAGGCTTCCTTGCGGACAACTACGTCGACCGCAAGGAAGCGCGCAAGATGGACTTATACACCCAGTATGCCTTGGCCGCAGCCAAAATGGCCGTCGACGATTCCGGCACAGACCTGGAGGCCGTGGACAAGAACCGGATAGGCGTAATCTTCGGAGTGGGCATCGGCGGGATACACACCTTTGAGGAAGAAGCCGGGGCATACGCGCTCACGGGAAAGGAACTGGGGCCAAAATACAACCCGTTCTTCATCCCCAAGATGATTGCGGACATCGCGAGCGGCCATATCTCCATCATGTACGGCTTCCACGGCCCGAACTACACCACCACTTCGGCGTGCGCGTCTTCCTCCAACGCACTGGCCGATGCGTTCAACCTCATCCGCCTGGGCAAGGCGGACATGATACTCAGCGGCGGGGCGGAAGCGGCCATCTGGCCGGCCGGCGTGGGCGGCTTCAACGCCATGAAAGCCCTCTCCACCCGGAACGACGACCCCGCTCGTGCCTCGCGCCCCTTCAGCGCGAGCCGCGACGGATTCGTCATGGGCGAAGGCGCCGGATGCCTGATACTGGAAGAACTGGCACACGCCAAGGCACGCGGGGCGAGGATTTACGCCGAGATGGCCGGTGCCGGCATGTCGGCCGACGCCTACCACATCACGGCCTCGCACCCCGAAGGGCTGGGCGCGAGGCTGGTCATGGAAAGGGCACTCGAGGATGCCGGAATGAAACCGGAGGACATCGACTACATCAACGTGCACGGCACCTCCACCCACGTGGGCGACATCTCGGAAGCCAAGGCCATCAAGGACGTGTTCGGCCCGCACGCCTACGAGCTGAGCATCAGTTCCACCAAGTCCATGACAGGCCACCTGCTCGGTGCCGCCGGCGCGGTGGAGGCACTGGCCTGCGTGCTGGCCGTGGGAAAAGACATCGTGCCTCCCACCATCAACCACGAGGAGGACGACAAGGACGAAGAGATAGACTACGCGCTGGACTTCACTTTCAACACCGCACGGAAGCGCATCGTGCGTGCCGCATTGAGCAACACCTTCGGTTTCGGCGGACACAACGCGTGCGTGATTTTCAAGAAATACGCCGAGTAAGTTGTCTGTCCGGAACGTCATAGACAGGATAAGGCTCCCGTTCAGGAAGAACAGGGAGCTTTATTCTTCCTTTTACAAGATACTGGGATTCTACCCGCACGACATCCGCCCCTACGAACTGTCCCTGCACCACAAATCCTCGTCGATAAGGAAGCCGGGAGGGCAGATTAACAACGAGCGGCTGGAATTCCTGGGCGATGCCGTTCTGGATGCCGTGGTGGGCGACATCGTGTTCCGCCATTTCGAAGGCAAGAAAGAAGGCTTCCTCACCGACACGCGCAGCAAAATCGTGAAACGCGAGACGCTGAACAGGCTGGCCGTGGAAATCGGCCTGGACAAGCTCGTCATCTCTTCGACCCAATCCCCTACTCACAACAGCCACGTGTGCGGTAACGCCTTCGAGGCACTGGTCGGCGCGGTTTACCTGGACCGCGGGTATTCCTACTGCATGCGCTTCATCGGCAAGCGCATCATGGCCAGGCTCATCGACATCGACAAGCTGGCCTACAAGGAAGTCAACTTCAAGAGCAAGCTGCTGGAATGGGGGCAAAAGAGGCGGGCCGAAATCTCTTTTAAGCTGGTAAGGCAGGGCATGGAAGGAAGCACCACGCCCGTCTTCACCACCCAAATCACAATCGAGGGGGTGACATGCGGAAAGGGAAGCGGATATTCCAAGAAGGAGAGCCAGCAGATGGCCGCGAAACGCACATTGTCGCTATTGAGGAAATCGCCCGGAACGGTCGACAAGATACTGTCCGCCAAAAGGCAGGCGGAAGACTTGCCCGCCGCGCCGGACGCACAAGACGACGGACGGCACGACAAGACGGCAGAACCCGAACCGGGATGCCAGTTCCCCGCCCCGGAGAATCCCCGTCCCGGGAAAGCGGACGGATGAGGGCGCGGCGCACGAGGGCGAGGCAAAGGCGGGAAAGGCACGGCGGGGCGCACGACCCATTAAAATCTGTATAAAGTTCGTTATTCTGATAACTTTGAACTATTTTTGCGGAAAAATAGGATGATTTCCGCGGAAATACGAGATGAATAAGACGAAGTTTGTCGCCCGCTTCCTTTCAGGCAGGCTGAAAAGCATATCCAAATACGAAAACCAGACGGAAGAACTGCAGTCCAAGGTTCTTCGAAGGCTCGTGCGCCAAGCCCTCCACACGGAATGGGGCCGGGCGCACGGGTTCGCGTACGTCGACGGTTACGGCTCTTTCGCGAAAAGCTCCCCAGTGAACACCTACGAAGAACTCAAGGGCTACATCGACCGCATGCGGCGCGGGGAAAAAGACGTGCTGTGGAGCGGGCAAGTCAGGTGGTACGCCAAGTCGTCCGGCACCACCAACGACAGGAGCAAGTTCATCCCCGTCAGCCGCGAATGCCTGCGCGACACGCATTACCGGGGCGGCGCGGACGCCGTGGCCGTGTATCTGGGGCTGAACCCCTGGAGCAGGATGTTCGACGGGAAGGCGCTGATACTCGGCGGAAGCCACGCGCCCGACTACGGCCTCCCCCACAGCCTGGCGGGAGACTTGAGCGCCATATTGATAGAAAACGCAGGGGCTTTCGTCAACCGCTTCCGCGTCCCGCCGAAGGACATCGCGCTCCTGAGCGACTTCGAGGAGAAACGCGAAAAGATGGCACGGGCCGTCGCCCTGGAGAACGTGACGAACCTGAGCGGCGTGCCGTCGTGGATGCTGTCGGTGCTGGCGCGCGTCCTCGATGTCACCGGCAAGACTTACATAGAAGAGGTGTGGCCGGGCATCGAAGTGTTCTTCCACGGAGGAGTGTCGTTCACGCCTTACCGCGAACGATACCGGCAAGTCATCGCCCGCCCCGACATGCACTATATGGAAACGTACAACGCCAGCGAAGGCTTTTTCGGGCTGCAGACCGACCCGCAAGACAGGGCCATGCTCCTGATGGCGGACTACGGCGTGTTCTACGAGTTCGTCCCGACGGACGAGACAGGCCGCGAACACCCGTCCGCCGTGCCGCTCTGGGGCGTGGAGACGGGCAAGGACTACGCAATGGTCATTAGCACATCGGGCGGGCTGTGGAGATACATGATAGGCGACACGGTGAGGTTCACGCAGAAGTCGCCCTACAAGTTCATCATCACCGGACGCACGAAATCCTTCATCAACGCCTTCGGCGAGGAGCTGATCGTGGACAACGCCGAAAACGGCATGAAGGCCGCCTGCGAAGCCACGGGCGCGCTGGTGCGGGAATACACCGCGGCTCCCGTCTATATGGACGCACACGGGAAATGCCGCCACCAATGGCTGGTGGAATTCGCGAGGAAACCGGCATCGCTCGCGGCGTTCGCACACGTCCTCGACTCAAAGCTGAAGGAAATCAATTCCGACTACGAGGCCAAGCGTTCGGGCGACGTCACCCTGCAGCCCCCCGAGGTCGTCCCGGCGCGGGAAGGCCTCTTCGACGACTGGCTGAAGTCGAAGGGAAAGCTTGGAGGGCAACACAAGATTCCGCGCCTGAGCAACACGCGCACGTACATCGACGAGATGCTGGCCATGAACCGCCCCGCGAAGCCGGGAGAAACCCAAGAACCGTAAAGAATGCGCCCCATGCGAAGAAAATCCGCCCTATACCCCCTCGCCGCAATCTTCTGCATCCTCGTCCCGGCGGCCTGCGCCAGCATCGGAAGTCCGGACGGCGGCGCATACGACGAGACCCCGCCAAAGGTCGTCAAGTGCAAGCCGGCCAACATGACGGTGAACAACAGGGGCAAGAAGCTGACCCTCGAGTTCGACGAGTTCATCGTGCTCGAGAACGCGACGGACAAAGTGGTCGTGTCGCCGCCGCAAAAGGAGATGCCGGACATCCGGACGGCCGGGAAAAAGATACACGTCACGTTGCACGACACGCTGAAAGAGAACACCACTTACACGGTGGACTTCTCCGATGCCATCGTGGACAACAACGAAGGCAACCCCTTGGGCAACTTCACTTACGCCTTCTCCACAGGCACGGAAATCGACACGATGGAAGTCTCGGGCACGCTGCTCGAGGCAGAAAACCTCGAACCCGTCAAGGGCATGCTGGTGGGGCTTCATTCCAACTTGTCGGACACCGCCTTCACCACGCAATCCTTCGCCCGCGTGTCACGCACCGACAGCCGGGGCAAGTTCGTCATCAAGGGCGTGGCCCCTGGAAAATACCGCATCTACGCGCTGAACGACATGGACGGCGACTTCTGCTTCAGCCAGAAGGCGGAGAAGATTGCCTTCGACTCCATCGTCATCGAACCATCCTGTGCGCCCGACACGCGGCAGGACACCGCGTGGATTGACAGTACGCACATCGACACAATCAAGACCGTGCCCTTCACCCACTTCTACCCCGACGACGTCGTACTGCGGGCTTTCACGGAGGACTACCGCGACCTGCACCTCCTGAAGGCCGAACGCCTCGTCCCGGAAACGTTCAGCATCTACTTCACCTGCCCCTCGGACACCGTGCCCGTCCTGAAGGCTCTGAACTTCGACGGGGTGGACGGCATCGTGCTGGAACGCTCGCCGCACAACGACACGCTGACGTACTGGATCCCGGACACCCTGACAGCCTACAAGGACACGCTCTCCTTCAGCATGACATACCCGGAGACCGACACGCTGGGGCAGTTGGTTTACCGCACGGACACGCTCGACATGGTATCGAAAGTCACCCGCAAGCAACAGCTGAAAGAGCTGGAGGAGAAAACGAAGGAATGGGAGAAGCAACAGAAAAAGGACAAACGCCGGCAGAAGGAGAATTACGCCCCCCAGCCCAACCCTTACCTTAAAGAAGACTTCACCTACAAGATGCAACCGTCCGGAGGCATCGCGCCCACGCAGAACATCAGGTTCACGTTCGACGAACCGATAGCCGCGCTGGACACCGCCGCGCTACATTTCCACAAGCAGGTGGACAGCCTGTGGGCGGAGGAGCCTTACCTCTTCCTCCCGGTGGAAGGGAGCATACGCGACTACGTGCTCTACGCGGAATGGCATCCGGGGGAAAAATACAAGTTCGAGGTGGACAGCGGTGCCGTGAGAAGCGTCATGGGGAAAGTCAGCACGGCCATAAAGAGAGAAATCCCCGTCTCCACGGACGAGGAATTCGGTTCGCTCTTCATACACCTCGTCATGCCGGCCGACTCCGCCGCCTACGTGCAGCTCCTGGACAACGGCGACAAGGTGGTGCAAAGCGCCAAGGCCGTGGACAACCGCGCTGACTTCTTCTACCTCAAGCCCGGCGACTATTACCTGCGGCTCTTCATCGACCGCGACGGCGACGGCAAATGGACCACGGGCGACTATGCCGCCCGCCGCCCGCCGGAAGAAGTGTTCTACTTCCCCAAACCCCTCGCGGTCAAGGCGCGGTGGGAGGTGGAGCAGGACTGGGACGTGAGGGGCATCCCGCGCGAGAAGCAGAAGCCCGCGGCCATCACCAAGCAGAAGCCTGACACGGAAAAGAAAATACAACAACGCAACGCCGAAAGGGAGCGGAACAACAAAAACAGGAGGCGATGAAGAAACTTTTTACGCTGACATGCATGCTCCTCGCGTGGGCGGCATCCTTCAATCCCTCCGCGGCCCAATGCCCGGGGGAGAACGTGGCCTTCTCGGCCGGGGAGGAGCTGTCGTACAACCTCTATTTCAACTGGAAGTTCATCTGGGTGACGGTGGGTTCCGCGGAGATGAGCGTCAAGCGCACCTCATACCAGGGACGGGACATGTACAACTGCCACCTCATCACGCGCGGGAACAAGATGGCTGACCGCCTCTTCGTGCTCCGCGACACGCTCGTGGGCATCGTGGACGACCGCCTCGTGCCTTATTACTACCGCAAGGGGGCGATGGAGGGCGACCGCTACACGGTGGACGAGGCATGGTACAGCTACCCCGAAGGCAAAAGCCACGTGAAAATCCGCTTCAGGAACCACAAGGGCGAAGTCTCGCGGGAGGAGGAGGAACAAGAGGAATGCGTGCACGACATGCTCACCATGATGCTTTACGCGCGTTCCTTCGACGCCTCAGACTACAAGTCCGGGCAGAAAATCCTCTTCCCCATGGTGGACAACGGCAAAGTAAAGATGCGGACGCTAATCTACCGGGGAAAGAAGAAATTCAAGATGGAGGAAAGCAGGAACAAATACCGCTGCCTCGTCTTTTCTTTCGTGGAACAAGAGGACGGGAAAGAGAAGGAGGTGGTGACGTTCTACGTCACCGACGACAAGAACCACCTGCCCGTGCGCCTGGACATGTTCCTGCGCTTCGGGAGTGCCAAGGCGTTCCTGACGGAAGCCAAGGGGGTGCGCAACCCGCAGACGGCACTCCTCAATTAAGCCGCCCGTGCCGCGCCGTCCCGCGCCACGGCGCGGCAGACTGGAAAAAAGCCCCTTGCTCCCCCGCGGTACGCGATTTTTTTTCACCCGGCACGAAACATACAACGGAAAAGTCGCTTATCTTTGTATCCGTAAACGATACTGTAAAAACAAAACACTTTTTTCGTCATGTATTTGATAGGATATGACATAGGCAGCTCTTCGGTCAAGGCCTGCGTGGTGGACGCGCAGACGGGACAGACGATGGGCGCGGCCTTTTACCCCAAGAGGGAAGCTCCCATCACGAGCCTGAAGGCCGGATGGGCGGAACAAGACCCTGCATCGTGGTGGGAATACATGAAACACGCCACGGCGGAAGCCATGGCCGCGGCGGCGGAGAAGGCAGGCCGCCCGGCGGACACCGTGAGGGACGGACTGGCCGCCGTGGGCATCAGTTACCAGATGCACGGACTGGTATGCGTGGGCCGCGACGGAAAAGCCCTCCGCCCCGCCATCATCTGGTGCGACTCCCGCGCCGTGCCCTACGGCCGGAAAGCCATGGAGGAACTGGGAGCGGACTTCTGCCTGGGCCGCCTCCTCAACTCGCCGGGCAACTTCACCGCCAGCAAGCTGGCGTGGGTGAAGGAAAACGAGCCGGAGACATACGGGAAGACGGAGAAAATCATGCTCCCCGGCGACTACGCCGCCCTGCGCCTCACCGGCACCGCATGCACCACGGTCTCCGGCCTCTCGGAAGGGATGTTCTGGGACTTCCGCGAAAACCGTGTCTGCAAGGAACTCATGGATTACTACGGCTTCGACGAGAGCCTGATACCCGAGATACGGCCCACATTCGGCGAGCAGGGAAGGGTGACGCGGGACGCGGCCCGCGAACTGGGACTCAAGGCAGGCATCCCCGTGACCTACCGCGCCGGCGACCAGCCGAACAACGCCCTTTCGCTCAACGTGT
>CAZGBV010000045.1:0-16637 GCA_964523985.1 uncultured Paraprevotella sp. | reverse complement strand
TGCTGATTCTCACCTGCGGGGTGAACGGCAGTTACGTGTTCACCCCCGGCAACATATCGTTCCTGCCCACGCCGCACGTGGAGGTGGCCGACACCGTGGGCGCCGGCGATTCGTTCACGGCGGCCTTCATCTCTTCCATCCTCAAGGGGAAGAGCGTGGCGGAAGCCCATGCCGCGGCGGTGCGGGTCTCTGCGTTCGTCTGCACGAAGAAAGGAGCGATGCCTGTGTTGCCACCGGAGTACGTGAGCGGCAAGGCATGAGTGTGCCAGTCCTGAAGAGGAATATCCGCCGGATGCGTCTTCCGGGATGCACTCCGGCGGGCTTTCCCCCTTTCGTTCAAGGCCGGCATTTGACGAGGGATTGACCCTGCGGAATCCGCGTTCCGCCGAAATGTCATTTTGCCGCCGGAACGCGGGTTTCGCTGTCTTCTTGCCGGGAACAAGCCGTTTCCGCTAACCGGCACCCGGTGAAAAAATCTCCAAAGAGAGGGAAATCCGACCCTTTCCGGATACATATTTTTGCAGTCCGGCCTCGTTTTTCACGTCCTTTAACCTAAACGCCGCGATTTTGTGCCGAGAAAAATTTCCGGACGACGTGACAAAACACTTTTTTCGTCGTGCCGCCGCGATTCGAATCTCGGCACTTTCCGGGAAAAACCGCCCGCGGACGGGGCGACAGTCTGCCGGGAACGGTCTTTTTACATCTCTTTGCTGTGCCGCCTTTGTAAGGATTTTGCCGACAGATTGTCATGCGGGACGGCATTTCCGCTTGCGCTCCCCGTCGCGACAGGCGCACCATGCGCCTCTCCGCCCGGCACGGTGCAAGCCGAATCCCGCTTCCGGCTTGCAATTTGATTTCCCCGAAACCGTGCGAAAACCGGTTTTTTCCGTCCGCCTCCTCCCCCGGGCGGAAAAACGCGGAAACCGAGAGGCGGAAATGACATTTTGACAATCTGTCTTCTTTCGCGCAGGGCATCCCTCCCCTCCCCTGTTTCCCGTCTCGGCAAAGCCCGACTGTTCCGGATGACTGCCGAGAGAGGACTGTCAATCCCGGCCGTTCACGAAATTCTCCACGATGGTTCGTCCGTCCGGCGTGAGCACGGACTCCGGATGGAACTGTATGCCGCGGATGTCGTATTCGCGGTGGCGCAAGGCCATGATTTGCCCCTCCGGGCTGACAGCCGTCACTTCGAGGCAGGAAGGCAGGTTCTCGCCCGAAACCACCCACGAATGATACCGCCCCACGGGAAACCGATCCGGGACACCGCGGAAAAGGTAATCGTCCACCGTCCGGAGGCAAGGGGTCTGCACGCCATGGAACACTTCGGCCAGGTTGACGAGCCGCGCACCGAAGGCTTGGCCTATCGCCTGATGCCCGAGGCATACCCCGAGCATGGGCTTCCGTCCCGAATAGGCGCGGATGACATCCGGCAGCAACCCGGCCTCTTCCGGGATGCCCGGCCCCGGACTCAGGATGATTTTGTCGTATTGCGCGAGGTCTGCCAGGCAGAACGCGTCGTTGCGGAGCACGGCGGTTTCCGTGCCGGTTTCGCGCAGCAGGTGGTATAAGTTGTAGGTGAAGGAATCGTAGTTGTCGATGATGACTGCTTTCATGATTTCGGACGTATGCGGGGAGTCACAGGCGTTCCGCCATACGGATGGCACGCCGCAAGGCCCCCAGTTTGCTGTTCACTTCCTGCAATTCGTAATCCGCGTCGCTCTTGGCCACGATGCCGCCGCCGGCTTGGAACCACAACACGTTGTCGCGGCTCACGAAAGTGCGGATGGTGATGGCTTGGTTCAGGGATCCGTCTATCCCGATGAAGCCGATGCAGCCACCGTAGGCACCGCGGTTGTGCGGCTCCATCTCGCTGATGAGCTGCATGGCGCGTACCTTCGGGGCACCGGAGAGCGTGCCGGCCGGGAAGGTGTCGATGAACGTCCCGACGGGGCCGGCCCCGTCGTCCAGCGTGCCGCTCACGCGGCTCACCAAGTGGATGACGTGGCTGTAATATTGCATGTCCTTGTAGAAGTCCACTTTCACGTCGTGGCAGTTCCGGCTCAGGTCGTTCCGTGCCAGGTCCACGAGCATGACGTGTTCGGCGTTTTCCTTCGGGTCGTTCTTCAGGTAGTCGGC
Organism: uncultured Paraprevotella sp.; assembly: GCA_964523985.1. GTDB lineage: Bacteria > Bacteroidota > Bacteroidia > Bacteroidales > Bacteroidaceae > Paraprevotella. Next base: position 14,501 of record CAZGBV010000045.1, on the reverse strand, counting down.
GTTCCGCGCGTCCGTCTCGGCATCGCCTGTCCGTTTCGTCGTGCCGGCAATCGGGTCGATGTAAGCGCACCGTCCTTCTATGCGGCAGTGCGTCTCAGGCGAAGAGCCGAAGATGCGGAAGCCTCCGAAGTCGAAATAGAACAGGTAAGGGCTTGGGTTGATACTACGCAGGGCGCGGTAGAGCTTGAAATCGTCGCCTTCGTAGCGTTGCATGAAACGGCGGCTCAGCACAATCTGGAACACGTCGCCCCGCAGGCAGTGCGCGATGCCCCGGCGGATGTTGGCTTTGTGCTCCTCGTCGGTGAGCGTGCTTTCGATTCCGCCCGCGGGACGGAAGTCGTAGGTTGCGAAGTTATGGTTCCGGATGACGTGTTCCAACTCGCCGAGGGTGTCCGGCTCGTTGTTTTCCACCAGTTCGACCATCGTCACGGTGTCGTCGAAGTGGTCGAAAGCGATGACATACTTGTATAATATGTACAAGATGTCCGGCGCGTCGTTCTTTTCCTGTATGCAATCCTTTATCCTTATGTGTTCGAAATAGCGGACGGCATTGAACGACGTGTATCCGTAGAGGCCGCAGAACTCTTTCCTGTCGCCCGTCACGGTGAAGCGCGACAGGAAGTCGTCGATGGCTTGCCCCACGGTGTGGCTTTCTCCGATTTCGCGGGTTTCCCGGGAGCCGTCGGGATATTGGGCGGTGGCGATGCCGTGTCCGACATCGATGCTGGCTATCGGGTCCAGGGCGATGAACGAGCGGCCGTTTTCCCGCCCGTGGTAGTCGGAACTCTCCATCAACGCGCTTTGCGGGTAAAGGTCGCGCACTTTCAGGTAAGTGCCGACGGGCGTGTAAAGGTCGGCGAGGATTTGACGGCAAGCCGTGCCGTAACGAAACGTGTTCATGGGGTTTCTCGTGTTTTCGTATGATACATCCTTATTTTTCCAAGTCCGCGTCGCCGCGCCGCGCCAGGTAGGTGTCCAAATCCTTGTCTCCCCGCCCGCTGACGGTCAGCACCACCACGTCTTCTTTCCTGAATTTCATCCTCGGGAGCATGCCGAGCGCGTGTGCCGACTCCAAGGCGGGGATGATGCCCTCCAGTCGCGTGAGTTCGTAGCCGGCGCGCAAAGCCTCGTCGTCGTCGACGGCCATGACCGTGGCGCGGTGCCGCCGCGCCAGATTGGCGTGCATGGGGCCTATGCCCGGATAATCCAGGCCTGCGGAGATGGAATAGGGCTCGATAATCTGCCCGTCCTCGTCCTGCATCACCAGCGTGCGGCTTCCGTGTATGATGCCCGGCGAGCCGCGGTGTATCGTGGCCGCCGTCTCCCCGCTGTCGATGCCGCGGCCTCCCGCCTCGCCGAGGCATATCCTGACCCGCTCGTCGTCGATGTAGTGATAGATGGTGCCGGCGGCGTTCGACCCTCCCCCCACGCAGGCCATGAGGTAGTCCGGGTAGTCGCGCCCCTCCTTCTCCAGAAGCTGTTCCTTGATTTCGCGGCTGATGACGCTTTGCAGGCGGGCCACCATGTCGGGATAAGGGTGCGGCCCCACGGTGGATCCGATGATGTAGAAAGTGTCCTGCGGGTGGCAGCACCAGTCGCGGATGGCCTCGTTGGTGGCATCTTTCAATGTCTTGTTGCCACTTTCCACGGGACAAACCTCCGCGCCCAGCATCTTCATGCGTTCCACGTTGACGTGTTGCCTCGCCACGTCCGTCGCCCCCATATAGACGCGGCAAGGCACGCCCATCAGGGCGCATACCGTGGCGGTGGCCACGCCGTGCTGGCCGGCTCCGGTCTCCGCGATGACGCGCGTCTTGCCCATCTTCCGCGCCAGGAGGATTTGCCCGATGGCGTTGTTGATTTTGTGCGCCCCGGTGTGGTCGAGGTCTTCCCTCTTCAGGTAGATCCTGCAACCGTATTTCTCGCTCATCCTCCGCGCGTGGTACAGGGGGGAGGGGCGGCCCGCGTAATCCCTGAGCAAGGCGTGGTATTCCGCGCGGAACGACTCGCTTTCAAGGATTCGGCGGTACACCTTGCGCAAATCTTCCACGGTCTTATACAGTATTTCGGGGACGTATGCACCGCCGAACCCGCCGTAATAGCCTTCCTCGTCCACGTGATAAGTTTTCGACTCCATTTGAATTCCAGTCCTTTCGTTCTTGGGAAAAACATAAAAAAGAGGACTGCCGCAAGCACGACAGGCCTCCATGACGTTTCCTTCCGGACGCGAGCAGACGATGCATGCGAGGCTCGCTCCTCACGGCTTTCCCGCCCTGCGCCGCGGCCGCCGCCTATGTGAATCTTCATTCGTGAACATTTCCGTCTCGCCTTGGGTTCGACGTATCCGCCCCGCTCCCGTTCCGCCTTGTGCGACATCTCTCGTTTTCACTTGCAAATATACGCATAATTCCCCGCGTGGCAAACAAAACCGCGCTTTTTTGAAGCAAAAGGCAACCAAAAGGCCATCGTTCCCCCGCTTCCGGGAAAACGGACGCGGACAAGACCTTTTCCCGAGAAAGAGGGCGGCTTGCGTTCGCGGGAGCAACGGCATCACGGAGTGACCCCGGGAACGTCCCGACACCCCACGCCGCGTCCCAACAGGCGAAGCATGAGGCTCGCCGCCCTCGCCGACGCCCCGGTGTCGCCCAGCTTCCGCGCCACCTCCTCATAGCCCTGCAACATGGCGGCGCGCCCGCCTTCCCCCGGCAAGACGAGGGACAGTTCATCCCGCACGTTCTCCGCGGTCATCCCGTCGGCCACCAGTTCCCTGACCACTTCGCGCCCGGCCACCAGGTTGACCAACGAGACGTAACGGACTTTCAGCACGTGTCGGCGCAGGAAAGAAACCAACCTCCCGCAGACCGTATGGTAACATACCACCTGCGGGACCCGGAAAAGGGCGGCCTCCAGCGTGGCCGTCCCAGACGTGACCAAAGCGGCGCAGGCATGGTGCAACACGCGATAGGTCTGCCCGTACAGGACTTTCACCCGGGTGCCCCGCAACACCTCGCCGTAAAACCCGGGGCTTATTCCGGGAGCCGCGGCCACCACCGGCTCGCATTGCTCTCCGAAGGCGGAAGCGGCCTCCACCATGGCGGGCAGGTTGTCCTTGATTTCCTGTTTCCGGCTTCCGGCCAACAGAGCCAGCACGGGCTTTCCCCCCAGCCCGTTGTCTTCCGCGAAACGCCCGAAGTCCCTTCCGTTTTCCTGCTTGTAAGCCTCCACTTCGTCCAACGTGGGGTTGCCCACATAATGAACGGGGAAATGGTGCTTCCCCTCGAAGAAGTCCACCTCGAAAGGGAGGATGGAAAAGAGCTCGTCCACGTCCCGCCTGATGTTCTTGATGCGATACTCCTTCCACGCCCATATCTTGGGAGATATGTAGTAATAAACAGGTATGGGACTGTGCGCGTGCACGAACTCCGCCACGGGCAGGTTGAAGCCGGGATAGTCCACCAAAATCAGCACGTCGGGCTTCCACGCCAGCACGTCGCGCTTGCAGGCCTTCATGTTGCGCAATATCGTGCGTGCGTGGAGCAGCACGGGAACGAAGCCCATGTAGGCCGTCTCCTTGTAATGCCGCACCAGGGCACCGCCCTGCGCTTCCATCAAGTCTCCCCCGAAAAAGCGGAATTCCGCGGCGGCGTCCCCGGCTTTCAGTTCCCTCATCAGGCGTGACGCGTGCAAGTCCCCGCTGGCCTCTCCGGCGATGAGATAATACCTCATGGAGTTTCCAAGTCCCTGAGCCCGTCGAAGGCGCCATAAGCCGTCACGTCCGTCGTGACGGGTGTCACCGCCACGTAGCCGTGCGCCAGAGCCCAGGCATCCGTGTCCGCGCATTCCGGTTCTTCGTTGACATACACTCCGGTAAGCCAGAAATATTTCCCGCCGCGGGGATGCCGTGCCGCGTACAGCTCGTTTGTCCATACCCCGCGGGCCATCCTGCATATCTTCGTCCCCCGGTAGCCCTCCCCCGTCGCCGGAGGGAAGTTCACGTTCAGGCATACGCCAGACGGGAGTCCCTGCCTCAGCACACGCTCCGCGACGGCCCTCACGTAAGGAGCGAGCGGGGAAAAGTCGGCATCCGGGCGGGTTTCGCACGAAGAGAAGCCCACCGACGGGATGCCTTTCATGCAGCCTTCCAGCACGATGCCCATGGTGCCCGAGTAATGCGCGTTGACGGAAGCGTTGTCCCCATGGTTGATGCCACCCACCACCAAGTCCGGCTTGCGGGCGGTTTCCATTTCGAGCGCCAGCTTCACGCAGTCCACCGGAGTGCCGTCGCAGGCGCAGACCTTCATTCCCGGGCGCTCTTTCACCACCCTGTAACGCAAGGGGGCGTGCGACGTTATGGCGCAGGAGGATCCGGAACGCGCACCCTCGGGAGCCATGACGATGACATCGCCCAACGGAGACAGCATTTCCGCCAGCTCGTTCACCCCCTTTGCCTCCACCCCGTCGTCGTTGGAAAGCAGTATAAGCGGCTTGATGTCGTTCATTTTCACCTATGTTTGTTCCCGCAAAAGTACGAAAAAAGGTTTAAAAGCCCTATGTTTTCACCGAAAAACATTATCTTTGCAAGATATTGCCCGCTCATGGCCATCGACGATATGGCCGAGCTTTCGACAAATTGACGTTTCCGCCCGCATCCGGACAAGGCACGGAAGTGGGGAATGCGTTACTTTTGTGCAAACAAACATTGGGAAATGGGAAAGATTATCGCTTTAGCAAACCAGAAGGGAGGAGTGGGAAAGACCACGACTTCGATGAATCTGGCCGCCTCCCTGGCGACCCTGGAAAAGAAGGTCTTGCTCGTCGATGCGGATCCCCAGGCCAACGCGTCGTCCGGCTTGGGGGTGGACGTGTCGGAGACAGAATGCTCCATATATGAATGTATCATCGACCACGCCGACCCGCGCGATGCCATCTACACCACGGACATCGACGGATTGGACATCATTCCCTCGCACATCGACCTGGTGGGGGCCGAAATAGAGATGCTGAACCTCCCCGCCAGAGAGAAAGTGCTGGAGGGCATCCTTTCCCCGCTGAAAGGCGAATACGACTTCATCCTGATAGACTGCTCGCCCTCGCTGGGCCTCATCACCGTAAACGCCCTGACGGCGGCCGACTCCGTGATTATCCCGGTGCAGTGCGAGTACTTCGCGCTGGAAGGAATCAGCAAGCTCCTCAACACGATAAAAATCATCAAGTACAAGCTCAACCCGTCACTGGAAATAGAAGGCTTCCTGCTGACCATGTACGACAGCCGCCTGCGCCTGGCCAACCAGATATACGAAGAGGTGAAGAAACATTTCCGGGAACTGGTGTTCAAGACTGTCATCCAACGGAACGTCAAGCTCAGCGAGGCACCGAGCCACGGCCTCCCCGTCATCCTCTACGACACAGACTCCACCGGTGCCAAGAACCACCTGGCCTTGGCAAAGGAAATCATCGAGAAGAACGAATAAGGGAAAGCAAGAATGACCGCACACAAGAAATACCCCGCCCTGGGACGAGGATTGGACGCCTTGATTTCCACCGGCGAAGTGCACACCGACGGCTCCTCCACCATCAACGAGATAGACGTGGACAGGATTTCGCCGAACCCCAACCAGCCACGAATGGATTTCGACCCCGAAAGCCTGCGCGAGCTGGCCGGCTCTATCGCGGAGATAGGCATCGTGCAACCCGTCACGCTCCGCAAGATGGAGGACGGCACGTTCCAAATCATCGCCGGGGAACGGCGATGGAGGGCTTCCAAGCAGGCCGGCCTGCGCACCATACCCGCCTACATCCGCACGGCAGACGACGAGAACGTCATGGAGATGGCCTTGATAGAAAACATCCAGCGCGAGGACTTGAACCCCATGGAGATAGCACTGGCCTACCAGCATCTCATCGAACAATACAGGCTGACGCAGGAAAAGCTCAGCGACCGCGTAGGCAAGAACCGCACCACCATCACGAACTACCTGCGCCTGCTGCGCTTGCCCGCTCCCGTCCAAATGGCCCTGCAAAACAAGGAAGTGGACATGGGGCATGCGCGCCCCCTGCTCGCCCTGGACAACCCCGCGCTACAAATAAAGCTGTTCCGGCAAATCATCAGGGAAAAACTTTCCGTCCGGAAGGTGGAGGAAATGGTCAGGGCTCTCTCTGCGGGCGAAGGCGTGAAAGATGGAAAGAAAAGTCTCACGGCGAAAGGGGCGCGCCTTGCGGAAGAATATGACGCGCTGAAACAAAGCCTTTCCAAATTCTTCCAGACCAAGGTGCAACTCACTTGCTCTAACAAGGGAAAGGGGAAAATCAGCATCCCTTTCGCAAACGAGGGGGAACTGGAACGTATCATCGAACTGTTTGACCGCCTGAAAAGTTGAAGCGCAACGAACTCCCATATCGCCTTTCCCTCTTCCTGTGCGGCATCCTGCTCATGACCGCCGGAACGGTTCCGGCACAATCGCAAACGCCCCCGGCGGCGGACATTCCGGCCGGCTCCGCGCCCGACCCGGCACCCAAGGCGGCAAAGGACAGCGTCGCGCCCGTCGCGACCAAGGCGGCTCCGGCATCCGCCGCCGTTCTGTCCGTCACGGCAAGGGACAACTCCGCGCCCGACCCGGCATCCAAGACGGCAAGGGACAGCGTCGCGGCCAAGGCTACTCCGGCATCCGCCGCCGTCCCGTCCGTCACGTCAAGGGACAGCGTCGCGCCGGGGAACGCCGAAGCACTCGCCGACAGCCTTCCTCCCGCCGAAGCGTTTGCCGACACCGCCTCCACCGCATTGGACACCACCGCCATAGGCCAGGAAAGCGATTCGCTGCTCCTGAACGCTCCCCCTCTCGCGCAGAAGCGATTCGTGCCCAATCCGCAACGCGCGTTGTGGCTGTCCCTGATTATCCCGGGCGCCGGGCAAATTTACAACCGCAAGCTGTGGAAAATCCCCATCGTCTACGGCGGCTTCCTGGGATGCCTCTACGCCTTGACGTGGAACAACCAGATGTATGGCGACTACTCGCAAGCCTACCTGGACATCATGGACGACGACCCCGAGACGAAGAGCTACGAGAACATGCTCCCGCTGAATTTCAACATCGAAGGGAGAGAAGACCAATACAAGGAGATATTCAAGAACAAGAAGAACTATTACCGCAAGTACCGGGACATGAGCATATTCGCCATGATTGCCGTTTACATACTGTCGGTGGTGGACGCCTACGTGGACGCGGAACTCTCGTCGTTCGACATTTCCAAGGACTTGAGCCTGCGCCTCGAGCCGGCGGTGTTCGACATCGGCGGGCGGAAACGGGACGCGTCGGTCGGCGTGCAATGCAACTTAAACTTTTGAACCATGATGAAGAAAACCGCATTATTCTGCTTGGCGGCCTTGACGGTCGCGAGGATGGAGGCACAAAGCGACATCACCGTGTACGACGACCGGACGGGGAAAGACGAGGTCATCGGCCTCCCCGAGGGCATGACATTCGAGACGGACAGCCTGTTGCAGGAATGGAACGCCAAGAACTATCTGGGCGAAGACGAAAAGTGCGTGAACTCGGAAGATAACCCGCAATACGGCAAGGAAGAGTACATCTCGCGCCTCAACAGGCTGCCCAACGTGATAGAGATGCCCTATAACGAGGTGGTGCGGAAATTCATCGACCAATATTGCACGCGGCTGAGGAATTCCGTCTCTTACATCTTAGCGGCCAACAACTTCTACGCCCCCATATTCGAGGAGGCGTTGGAGAGTTACCAGTTGCCCCTGGAACTGAAATACCTGCCGGTCATCGAGTCCGCGCTCAGCCCCTCCGCCACCTCGCGTGCCGGCGCGGCAGGGCTGTGGCAGTTCATGATTTCCACCGGAAAGCTGTACGGCCTCGATGTCAACAGCCTGATAGACGAGCGCCGCGACCCCGTCAAGTCTTCCTACGCCGCCGCGCATTACCTGCAAGACCTCTACCGGATTTTCGGCGACTGGACGCTGGTCATCGCCGCCTACAACTGCGGGCCGGCCAACGTGAACAAGGCCATCCGGCGGGCGGGAGGGAGCAAGGACTACTGGCAGATTTACCCCTACCTTCCGCAGGAGACGAGAGGCTACGTGCCAGCCTTCATCGCCGCCAACTACGTCATGAACTACTATTGCGAACATAACATTTGCCCGATGACCACCACCTTGCCGCCCGGCACGGACACCATCATCGTGAACCGCGACGTGCACTTCGACCAGATCGTGGCCGTCTGCAACGTGAAGGAGGGAGAGGTCAAGGCTTTGAACCCGCAATACCGCACGGGCTTCATCCCCGGCTCCAAGAAAAGCTGCATCCTGCGCCTGCCCACTCACGGCATCAGCGCGTTCATCGCCGCCGGGGACTCCGTCTATACATACATGTCGGACGAGCTGTTCACCAACCGCAGCGAGGTGACCGTGAACCAGCCCGCCAAAATCTCGCGGGGGAAACGATCGCGCGGCGGCAGGAGCGGAAAGGGACGGACGCATACCATACGCCGGGGAGAAACCCTCTCGACGATTGCGAGACGTTACGGCACGACCGTGTCCAAGCTCAAACGCCTCAACGGCATAAGGGGCACAGGCATACAGGCCGGGAAGAAGCTGAAAGTGGGATAGGACGATTGCGAAGGACAAGGGGCGACGACCATGGATGATTCTGACGGGAAACAACTTGACGAGGACAAAATGGTGAACGATGCCTTCCGGCATCTGACGGACACTTACCTGACATCGCGCCACCGCAAGAAGGTGGAGTTGATAACAAAGGCTTTCAACTTCGCCAGGCAGGCGCACAAGGGGGTGCGCCGCCTCTCCGGCGAGCCTTACATCATGCATCCGCTGGCAGTGGCCCAAATAGTATGCGGCGAAATCGGGCTGGGATCCACCTCTATCTGCGCGGCCCTGCTCCACGACGTGGTGGAGGACACCGACTACACCGTGGAGGACATCTCCAACATCTTCGGCCCGAAGACAGCGCAAATCGTGGACGGCCTCACGAAAATATCGGGAGGCATCTTCGGCGACAAGGCTTCCGCACAGGCCGAGTCGTTCAAGAAGCTGTTGCTGACCATGAGCGACGACATACGGGTAATCCTCATCAAGATTTCCGACCGCCTGCACAATATGCGCACATTGGACTCGCAACCCCCCAACAAGCAGTACAAGATAGCCGGGGAAACGCTTTACATCTATGCGCCGCTGGCCAACCGCCTCGGGCTGAACAAGATAAAGGAGGAACTGGAAGACCTGAGCTTCCGCTACGAACACCCCGAAGAGTACCGTGAAATCATCGACAAGCTGGCGCAGACCCGCGCCCACCGCGAGACGCTCTTCGAGGACTTCACGCGCCCCATCCGCGAGGCACTGGACAAGATGGGGGTCGCCTACACCGTCAAGGCGCGCGTCAAGACGCCTTACTCCATCTGGTGCAAGATGCAGAACAAACACATCGAGTTCGAGGAGGTTTACGACATACTGGCCGTGAGGATTATCTTCGAGCCTCAAAGGGCGGAAGACGAAATCAGCGAATGCTTCCGCATCTACGTGTGCGCCAGCCGCATATACAAACCGCACCCCGAAAGGCTGCGCGACTGGCTCACCCACCCCAAGGCCAACGGCTACCAGGCCCTGCACGTCACGCTCATGAGCAAGACCGGACAGTGGATAGAAGTGCAGATTCGATCCACGCGGATGGACGAGATGGCCGAGCAGGGCTTCGCCGCACATTGGAAATACAAGGAGGGCAGCAAGACGACGGCGGACAGCGAGGACGAGCTGGAGAAATGGCTCCACACCATCAAGGAAATACTGGACGACCCCCAGCCCAACGCCCTCGACTTTCTCGACGCCATCAAACTGAACCTCTACGCCTCGGAGATATTCGTGGTCACGCCCAAGGGAGAGTTCAAGACAATGCCCGCCGACTGCACGGCGCTCGACTTCGCTTTCAGCATCCACACCTTCCTCGGCAGCCATTGCATCGGCGCCAAGGTGAACCACAAGCTCGTGCCGCTCAGCCACAAGCTGAAGAGCGGCGACCAAGTGGAAATCCTCACCTCGAAGACCCAGCGGATGCAGAAAGAATGGATCAACTTTGCCACCACGGCAAAGGCCAAGGGCAAGATACAGGCCATCCTGCGCCGCGAAGAGCGCGAAAGGCAGAAGCAGGGGGAGGAAATGCTCAACGACTTCTTCGAGAAAGCGGAAGTGGAGCCCAACAGCGTGAACATGGACAAGCTATGCGACTTGCACCACGTCAAGTTGCGCGAGGAACTCTTCCAGGGGATAGGCAGCAACACCATCGTGCTGGGTGCCGCCGACCTGGCCGTGCTTCGCGACAAGCCGGAGAACAAGGGCAACGGCTGGACGCATTTCATCCCCTTCCTGAAGAAGTCGACTTCCGCGAAGCCGAAAGGAGAGGAGGAGAAGAAGCAACCCGCGCGGAAAGGCCGGACGAAGACCATCGTCCTGAACGAGGAGAACATCCACGATTTCATCATCGCGGATTGTTGCCGCCCCATCCCGGGCGACGACGTGCTCGGCTACCTCGACAGCGAGGGGCACATCTACATCCACAAGCGCCAATGCCCCGCGGCCGCCAAGCTCAAGATCAGCGACGGCAACCATATCCTGACGGCGACGTGGGACGTGCATAAGACGCTTTCCTTCCCCACCACCATCAAGGTCAGCGGCATCGACAACCTCGGCATCTTGCACGAGATGACCGACGTGCTGTCCGGCCGGCTCAACATCAACATCAGCAAGCTGACCGTCACGACGAAAGACGGCATATTCGACGGCGAGATACAACTGGAAGTGCACGATGTCGGGGATGTCAAAACCATCTGCAACAAGCTCAAGGACATTGCCGGCATAGAAGAAGTGACCCGGATAGATTGAGGAGTTTCCGCCATGGGAGGGCATCAGACCAACCCGTCCAGTTCCTTCCTTATTTGCGCCAGTTCCTCGCGGACGGCTTGCAGGCGGCTTATGATTTCCCAGTCGCGCTCCGCCTCTCCCCTGCTGTCCTTCAAGGCCTTGCGGGCGGCCGCCAGCTTCATGCCCTTTTCCTTGACCAAATGGCGGACGAGACGGATTTGCGCGATGTCCTCCCGCGAGTACCGGCGGATGTTCCGCCCCGACTTCCTGGGAGCTATCGTGGGAAACTCTTTCTCCCAGTAGCGCAACAGGGTTTCGGGCACGCCGAGCATTTCCGCCACTTCCCCGATGGAGTAATAAAGTTTCAAGTCCTTGTTCGATCCCCCCGCCATAATCCAATCCTTTTATCGGCCGTTTCAAGGCGTCAGCTTGCAAAAGTAGGCAAAACGGACTATCTTTGCAAGACTTTTCGGGAAATAGTAACGCATAAAATAGAACCAAATGACAGCAAACGAAATCCGCGACTCTTTCGTCAAATTCTTCGAGTCGAAGGGGCACCTCGTCGTCCCGTCCGCGCCGATGGTCATCAAGGACGACCCCACGCTGATGTTCACCAACGCGGGCATGAACCAGTTCAAGGATGTCATCCTCGGCAACCGCCCCGCCGCAAGCAAACGTTGCGCCGACTCGCAGAAATGCCTCCGCGTCAGCGGCAAGCACAACGACTTGGAAGAAGTGGGGCACGACACTTACCACCATACCATGTTCGAGATGCTCGGCAACTGGAGCTTCGGCGACTACTTCAAGAAAGAAGCCATCGAATGGGCTTGGGAGTACTTGGTGGACGTGCTGAAGATAGACAAGGCCGACCTTTATGCCACCGTTTTCGAAGGATCGCCCGAGGAAGGGCTGGAACGCGACGACGAGGCGGCCGCTTACTGGAGACGGCTGCTCCCGGCCGACCACGTCATCAACGGGAACAAACACGACAACTTCTGGGAAATGGGTGCCACGGGCCCTTGCGGCCCTTGCTCCGAAATCCATATCGACCTGCGCCCGGAAGAGGAAAAGGCGGAAGTGCCCGGAAGCGGGCTGGTGAACAAGGGCGACCCCTTGGTCATCGAGATATGGAACCTCGTGTTCATGCAATACAACCGCAAGGCCGACCGCACGCTGGAACCCCTGCCGGCCAAAGTCATCGACACGGGCATGGGGTTCGAACGCCTGTGCGCCGTCATGCAGGGAAAACGTTCCAATTACGACACCGACGTGTTCCAGCCCATCATCAAGGTAATCGGCGACTTGGCGGATTGCCGCTACGGGGAGGACGCGAGAAAAGACGTGGCCATGCGCGTGGTGGCCGACCACCTGCGCACCATCGCCTTCTCCATCGCCGACGGCCAGCTTCCGGGAAACGCCAAGGCCGGCTACGTCATCCGCCGCATCCTGCGCCGCGCCGTGCGCTACGCCTACACGTTCCTGGGGCAGAAAGAAGCCTTCATGTACAGGCTCCTGCCCGTACTCGTGCAGGAAATGGGAAAACCCTACCCCGAGCTGGAAGCGCAAAAGGTACTCATCTCCAAGGTGATGAAAGAAGAAGAGGAGGCGTTCCTGCGCACCTTGGATACCGGCATCCGCCTGCTCGACCGCGTCATGGCGGAAACACGCGCCGCCGGCAAGACGGTCATAGACGGCGTGCAAGCCTTCACGCTCTTCGACACCTACGGCTTCCCGCTCGACCTGACGGAACTCATCTGCCGCGAAAACGGCATGGCCGTGGACGAAGAAACGTTCCACGAGGAAATGCAAAAGCAGAAGGAAAGGGCACGCAACGCCGCCGCAGTGGAAACGGGAGACTGGGTGGTGTTGTCCGAAGGGGAGACGGAGTTCAAGGGATGGGACTGTACGGAACACGAATGCCGCATCCTGCGCTACCGCAAGGTGACGCAAAAGAAACAGACGTTCTACCAAATCGTGCTCGACTACACGCCGTTTTATGCCGAGATGGGCGGACAGGTGGGCGACCGCGGCCTGCTCCGTTCGGAAAGCGAGACCATAGAAATAGTGGACACCAAGCGGGAGAACAACCTTCCCGTGCATGTGGCAAGGACTTTGCCGCGACACCCGGAAGCCGCCTTCACGGCCTGCGTGGACGGGGCCTTGCGTGCCGCGAGCGAGGCCAATCACACCTGCACGCACCTGCTCGACCAAGCCCTGCGCATGGTTCTGGGCAAACACGTGGAACAGAAAGGGTCGTTGGTCACCCCGGAATACCTGCGCTTCGACTTTTCCCACTTCCAGAAAGTGACCGCCGGGCAACTGCGCGAGGTGGAGCGCATCGTCAACGCCAAGATACGCGAAGACCTGCCCCTGCAAGACCACCGCGACATACCGATAAAGAAGGCCAGGGAGCTGGGGGCAATCGCGCTCTTCGGCGAGAAATACGGCGACCGAGTGCGCGTCGTGCAGTTCGGCGACAGCGTGGAGTTCTGCGGCGGATGCCACGCCAAGTCCACGGGGCGCATCGGCATGGTGAAGATACTGGGCGAAAGTTCGGTGGCTGCCGGTGTCCGTCGCATAGAGGCCATCACGGGCGAAAAAGTAGAGAACATGCTTTATGCCCTGCAAGACCTGACGGACGAGCTGAAAACCATGTTCAATAACGCGCCGGACGTGAAGGCCGCCATTCACAAATCTATCGAGGAAAACGCGACCCTGAAGAGACAGATTGAAGAAAGCATGAGAGAGAAAGCCGCGCAAGCCAAAGCACGCATCGTCTCGCAGGCCGCCGTCATGAACGGCGTGACACTCTTCCGGGCCGTGCTGCCCATGCCTGCCGCGCTCGTGAAAGACATGGCTTTCCAACTCCGGAACGAGGCGGACGACACGCTGGTCATCATCGGCAGCCTGCACGAAGGGAAACCCACGCTGACGGCGGCGGCTTCGGACAACATGGTGAAAGAACACGGGATGGACGTGGGCAAAATCGTCCGCGAGGCGGCCAAACTCATCCGGGGCGGCGGAGGCGGACAGCCACATTTCGCCACGGCCGGCGGGAAAGATGCCGACGGGCTAAGCGCGGCCGTGGACAAGTTCGTCGAACTGGCGGCACTGTAAGCCGCACCACCCCCCGGCGGCGGACGGAAAGCGGAGGGGAGCCATTGCCTCTCCCCGCTTTCCGCAATCTTTCCTCTGCCTGTCCTGCCGTATTGAAAATCCGGGGCATTCCGTCCCCCCTCCCTCTTTCCTCCGGGCGGATTTCCATAAGAATAAATGTCAACTGAAACGTGTCTTTTGAAAATTATGGCCGCACGGCGACCTTGCCATCACGAATCCGACGGCCATAACCTCCATGTCCCGACACAGCAAGAACTTTTGGGTAACAAGATATATAAATTCACTATATGTTGACATTAGATAGTCGTCCCTTAAAAATATTTTTCATTTACTGAATTTCAAGGGATTGATTTATAATAGGCTTTGATAAATCTGCAAGCTTTCTTATCTTTGGGTCAAGAAACTTGCAGATTTTATGATTAAAAAGACAAATGACACCCCTTGCTTGTTCAGCAACCTCTCCCACATATCGGACCAACCGCACCCGCTTTATCAA
>CAZGBV010000044.1:0-17002 GCA_964523985.1 uncultured Paraprevotella sp. | reverse complement strand
CCGCACGTACCGGCATGTCAGTCCGTGCGACATGAGTCTGCCTTTCTCTTTTTATATATCCCGTGACCCACTTCGGCGACTGATTGTCCCGCCTCACATGCTCCAGTACCTCCCGCACGACCGGACTGTCCTTGCGACCATTCCCCATGGTGCGCCTGTGCCACGCCATGGCTATCCCGCGAGCCTTATTCCAAAGTTATTGACGGTAGTGCATGGCAACACAAAATCAGTAATTTCATAGGGGGTCGGCCTCCTCTTTTCTTTTTTTGTATTGCCGATTGATTTTTGCACTTCGATTTTGAATCTAAAGATATAGCGCACAGGCCGGAAGCCTTTCCCGTTTTTCTCCCTCTCGGTTCACGGCTTCCGCGTACCTTTGTAGCAAAGGCTTGTCGAATGGACTTGCGTGGTATTCATTCAAAGTGAGGTTTGGAACCAATATGTTCTCGGGAAGCATTTGCGTAGGCTTGTTTCTTCCGGTGCCAGCCGGAAAAGGCCGAACACGCTCGAACCCGAACCGCTCATGGAAGCGTATGCCGCCCCCAAAGCGTACAGTCGCGCCTTGATGTCGGCGATTTCTGGGTGGAGGGCGAAAACTCCTTTCTCGAAGTCGTTCGTCAAGATGCCTTTCCATTCCTCCACGTCGCGGCGGATGATGTCCGTTATGGGTGTTCCGGTTTTTCGGGGGCTAATCTGGGCATAGGCCTCTTTCGTAGACACGGAGACATCGGGCTTTACCAGAACAAGATGCCAGCCGGAGAGGGAAAGGTCGACAGAGGTGAAGATGTTGCCGATTCCTGTGGCAAATACCGGTCGGTTGTGGACGAAGAAAGGGCAGTCAGCGCCCAAGGAAACCGCGAATCTTTCAAGTTCTCCGTCGGACAGGCCGAGGGCGAACATCCGGTTGAGACATTTCATCGTGTGCGTCGCATCCGACGAACCGCCGCCCAGCCCCGCGCCCGGCGGGATTTGCTTATTCAAGTATATATATAATAGGTATGGGAGCGGATAATGCTCCCGTATCAGGCGCAAAGCCTTGACGAGCAGGTTTTTCTCCGGCGGGCAACCGATGTCGATTCCGTCCGTCGCAAGCGTGTAGCCTTCTGTGGCGTGCCTTTGCGCGACAGCTTCTGAAGGAAAGTCGCAATCCGTAAGGCTTCTCGTGTCGCAGACTGCCTCAATTCGCAACGTATCGCACAGCGGAATGGGATAGAACACGGTTTCCAGATTGTGGTAACCGTCGGGACGGTGTCCCGTGACGTTCAGTCCCAGATTGATTTTGGCGTTGGGATGGCAAATCATGCTGTCGTTTGTTTTGCTTGCAAAGGTAATCATTGTTTGACGACGGTAAATAAAATGTTCATAAAAGAATATCCTCCGGAAATCTTTTTTAGGACTGAAAAGTTATCTTTGCACGTAAAATCAGACTTGGTATGGCCGGATCAGGAAAAACGGGACAGCGCACTTCCGTGCGTTCCAAGGTGAACGTGCCGGAAGAGGATGCCTACGGACACGTGCAACCGCAGGCTCTCGAATTGGAAGAGGCCGTGGTGGGCGCGTTGATGGTGGAACAGGACGCGTATTCGCAGGTGAGCGAGATTTTGCGCCCCGAGAGCTTTTACGACCACCGCCACCAACTCATCTACGAGGCCATCCGCACGCTGAACCTGTGGCAGAAGCCGGTGGACATTCTGACGGTGACGGAACAACTGAATTCCACGGGCAATCTGGAGGAAGCGGGAGGCCCTTTCTATATCACGCAACTGAGCGACAGGGTAGTCTCCTCAGCCCATATCGAGTACCACGCCCGCGTCATCGCGCAGAAGTTCTTGGCGCGTGAGCTGATTACGTTTACCAGCCTGATACAGAAGAAAGCCTTTGACGCGACGGTGGACGTGGACGACTTAATGCAGGAGGCTGAGGGAAAACTGTTCGAAATCTCGCAACAGAACTTGCGGAAGGACTATACGCAAATCAACCCCGTGATACGTGAGGCATACGAAATGTTGCAGAAAGCGGCGGCGCGTAACGACGGGCTGAGCGGCCTGAGTAGCGGTTTCGAGAAGTTGGACAAGATTACGTCCGGTTGGCAAAACTCCGACCTGATTATCATTGCGGCTCGTCCTGCCATGGGAAAAACGGCTTTCGTGCTTTCCATGGCCAAGAAAATGGCGGTGGACATGAAAATTCCCACGGCCATGTTCTCGTTGGAAATGAGCAACGTACAACTGGTGAACCGCATGATTATAAATGTGTGCGAAATTCCCGGCGACAAGCTGAGGAGCGGGCAATTGGCACCCTATGAATGGTCGCAACTGGACAACAAGATTACCCAGTTGTACAACGCTCCGATTTACGTGGACGACACACCGTCGTTGTCTGTCTTTGAGTTGCGTACGAAAGCTCGACGGTTGGTGCGCGAGCACGGGGTCAAGATAATCCTCATCGACTACCTGCAACTGATGAATGCCAGCGGTATGTCGTTCGGCAACCGTCAGGAGGAAGTCAGCACCATCTCGCGTTCGCTCAAGGGGTTGGCCAAGGAGCTGAACATACCTATCGTCGCGCTAAGCCAGCTGAACCGCGGGGTAGCGGGTCGTGAAGGCATTGAGGGCAAGCGCCCGCAGTTGAGCGACTTGCGCGAATCCGGTGCCATAGAGCAGGATGCCGACATGGTTTGTTTCATCCATCGACCCGAATATTACAAGATTTATGATGACGGGAAAGGGCGCGACATGCATGGCCTCACCGAATTCATCATCGCCAAGCACCGCAACGGAGCCGTGGGCGACGTGTTGCTCAAATTCCGCGCGGAATACGCCCGTTTTCAGGATCCGGACGAGGATGTCTACGTGCCCATGCCAGGCGAGACCGTCGCTTTCGACACTGGGCGGATAGACGTGCCTTCGTCCAGCGGCGACGTGGAGTCCCCGTCGGACTTGGATTCCCATTTCGACGACGTGCCTTTGTCGGAATTTCCCGTCCCGTTCTGACTCCGGCGGTGCGAGGCAGTTACGGGAACGAAACTCTTCGGCGGCGGGCGGCTTTGTCGGCATCCCACTTGGCAGATTGCCCGGAAAAACGTAATTTTACGCGTCATTTCGGAAAAAATAAAATAAAGGCATGAATGTCTCTTATAATTGGCTGAAAGAGTATGTCGATTTTGAATTGACGGCCCGTGAGGTGGCTGATGCAATGACATCGGTAGGGCTCGAAGTAGGTAACGTGGAGGAAGTGCAACCGATAAGGGGCGGTTTGCAGGGAGTGGTCGTCGGTGAGGTGCTAACCTGTGTGCCCCATCCCAATTCAGACCACATGCACATTTGCACAGTGAACCTTGACAATGGAGAACCGGTGCAAATCGTGTGCGGCGCACCGAACGTGGCATCCGGGCAGAAAGTGATGGTGGCCACGATAGGTTGCAAATTGTACGACGGGGACGAATGCATTACTATCAAGAAATCCAAGCTACGCGGGGTAGAAAGCCATGGAATGATTTGTGCCGAAGACGAGATAGGTGTCGGCACAGACCACAGCGGCATCATCGTGTTGTCCGCGACGGCCGTACCTGGGACTCCGGCCGCAGAATACTATAATCTGAAGAGCGATTATCTTATCGAAGTGGACATCACGCCCAACCGTGCGGATGCCTGTTCGCATTACGGCGTGGCTCGCGATCTGTATGCCTGGTTAGTGCGGAACGGCTACAAGACGGCTTTGCACCGCCCGATGTGCGACGGCTTCAAGGTGGACAACCACGAGTTGGACATTGACATCGAAGTGCTCGACGCGGAGGCTTGTCCCCGCTATGCCGCCGTGACGCTCCGCAACTGCGAAGTCAAAGAAAGCCCGAAATGGTTGCAGGACAGATTGCGCATGGTGGGTCTGCGCCCCATCAACAATATCGTGGACGTGACAAATTACATCATGTATGCTTACGGGCAGCCCTTGCACTGTTTCGATGCCGAAATGATTAAGGGAGGTAAGGTGGTGGTGAAGACCATGCCCGAAGGCACGCCTTTCGTGACGCTCGACGGCGTGGAGCACACGTTGAGTGCCCGTGACTTGGCCATCTGCAACGCGGAAGAACCGATGTGCATCGCCGGGGTATTCGGTGGAAAGGGAAGCGGGACGTATGAGACGACGCGTGACGTATTGTTGGAAAGTGCCTGTTTCAACCCGACATGGATACGCAGGAGTGCCCGTCGCCACGCCCTGTCCACCGATGCCTCTTTCCGCTTCGAGCGGGGTATTGACCCCGACGGCGTGATTTATGCCCTGAAGCAGGCGGCCATGTTGTGCAAGGAATTGTCGGGCGGAGAGATAGCCATGGAGATAAAGGACGTGTACCCTGATCCGCTCCCCGACTTCGTGGTAGACTTGAATTACGAGTACGCCTACGGCTTGATGGGGAAGGACATCGGGAAAGATACGGTGAAAAGCATCGTGACGAGTTTGGAGATGAAGGTCTTGGAGGAAACGATTGAAAGATTGAAATTACAGATACCGGCTTACCGCGTGGACGTGCGACGGGCGTGCGATGTGGTGGAAGACATCTTGCGTATATACGGGTATGACAACGTGGAAATCCTTTCGTCAATGAAATCTACGCTGAGCGTCAAAGGCGAGGGAGATAGGAGCCACAAGTTGCAGAATATGGTGGCGGAACAGTTGGTGGGGTGTGGTTTCAACGAAATCATGAACAATTCCTTACAACGTGCGTCCTATTACGATGGGCTCGAAAGCTATCCGGCCGCACGCTTGGTGAAGTTGCTGAACCCGTTGAGTTCCGACCTGAACGCAATGCGCCAAACGTTGCTGTTCGGCGGCTTGGAAAGCATCGCGCACAATGCCAATCGCAAGAACGCAGACTTGAAGTTCTTCGAGTTCGGGAACTGCTACTACTTCCGCGAAGAAGATAAATGTCCCGCCATCATTCCGGGCGTGAGCAACGGGCGGGATTCTGAGGTCGTCCGCCACGTGCTGGATGCTTATTCGGAAGACTGCCACCTCGGGCTGTGGGTGACGGGCAAGCGCGTGAGCGGTTCGTGGGCGCATCCCGATGAAGACAGCTCTTTCTATGAACTAAAAGCTTACGTGCTGAACGTACTGGCACGTCTGGGCGTGAACCTTGATGCCTTGACCTTCGCACTGGGAAACAATGACATCTACGCCAAAAGCGTGGAGATACGAAACCATGGTGGGAAACTTTTGGCCATGATGGGCATCGTGAACCGCGAGATACGGAAGAGGATGGGCGTGGAACACGAGGTTTATTTCGCCGACTTGAACTGGAAACTCCTGATGAAAGCCATCCGTAACAACAAGGTCAGCTTCGCCGAGGTCAGCAAGTTTCCCGCCGTAAGCCGCGATCTGGCACTCTTGCTCGACGAGGGCGTAGAGTTCGCCGAGATAGAAAAGGTGGCTTATTCCACGGAGAAAAAACTGCTGAAAGAAGTGACGCTCTTCGACGTGTACGAGGGGAAGAATTTGGAAGCCGGGAAAAAGAGTTACGCCGTGAACTTCGTGCTACAGGACGAGACGAGGACGTTGAACGACAAGCAAATCGACGCGGTCATGAACAAACTAATGGCTAACTTGCAAACCAAGTTGGGCGCGAAACAGAGGTGACATGCGACATGAAAGGCTTGATGGTGGCCAAGGTAGTGTATTACGTGCTGGTGTTTTGTTGGTTGTTGCAGGTCGCCCTCCAAGGCTACACGAATGCGTTGGTGCTACCTACCGTGACACTCGTCGTATATGGATTGGTACTTAACCACGAGATGAGGAAAAGGAAATAGATTAGAAATCGTCATTTAAATAAAATTAAAATTCAATGGGAAGAGCGTTTGAATATAGAAAGGCTGCAAAGCTGAAGAGATGGGGACACATGGCCAAGACATTCACGAAACTGGGCAAGCAAATCGCCATAGCGGTGAAAATGGGCGGGCCTGAGCCGGACAACAACCCCACGTTGCGCTCGATTATCGCCACGTGTAAGCGCGAAAATATGCCGAAGGACAACATCGAACGCGCCATCAAGAATGCCATGGGAAAGGATCAGAGCGAATACAAGGTAATGACTTACGAAGGTTACGGTCCCCACGGAATCGCCATATTCGTGGACACCTTGACCGACAATCCGACACGCACGGTGGCAGATGTCCGTTCGGTGTTCAACAAGTTCTCCGGAACGCTGGGCACCATGGGGTCGCTGGCTTACCTGTTCGATCATAAGTGCGTGTTCACGTTCAGGAAACCGGCCGCGATAGACATGGACGAATTGATACTCGACCTGATAGATTTCGGGGTGGAAGAGGATTACGACGTGGACGAAGAGGAAAGCACGATTACGGTGTACGGCGACCCGAAAGCCTACGGTGCCATCCAGAAACACTTGGAGGAGCGGGGTTTCGAGGACGTGGGCGGTGAATTCACCTATATCCCGAACAACCTGAAAGACGTGTCAAACGAGGTGCGCGAAACGCTGAACAAGATGGTGGAAAAGTTGGAAGAGTTCGACGACGTGCAAACGGTTTACACGAACATGAAGCCCGAAGGAGAATGAAATGAAAACGATTTATCAGACGAATGGAACTTGTTGTAAGCAGATAGAGCTGGAGGTGGACGGTGGTGTGGTAAAATCCGTGCGCTTTCTGGGCGGTTGCCACGGAAACTTGCAGGGGATAGTCCGGCTGGTGGAAGGTATGCGCGCGGAGGACGTGATAAGCCGCCTGGGCGGAATCCGTTGCGGCATGAAACCCACATCATGCCCCGACCAGCTCACGTTGGCTCTGCGCCAAGCCATTTCCCGGCATTGACGGCATGAACAAGGGTCTCTCCGCTTGCTTGCACCCATATTATATAAGGTTGGGGAGTGCATTGCAACGTTGGCCGGGCAACGTGCCTTTCATTCCCGGCGAGCAGGAATACGTTTGCCGCCGTAATCTGCAGGGGTGAACAGCACCCGGAGGCGCACCCTGCCCGATGTCTTGGAATAATAGCAGTAGGAAAAGCTGATGCCGTTCTCCTTGTAGGTTTTCAGTTCCACGGAATTGGCCACGTTCTTGAGCAGGAGTTCCTTGAAAGATTTGCAGGCTTGGGCATCCATCACCGTGTCGTTGTCCAGTATGCCTTCCAGTGTGTAATAATAGTTGAGTGTGCGCGAACGGTCATCGTATGTGAGGCTGTCCATAAACGTATATTGGTCTGTCTTGCGGGGGCATTGCTTTTCCGTGTATTCCCGCGCTTCGCGGGCGCAACGTTCGTCGAAGTTTTCAAAATGCCGACAGGCATAAAGCCCCGACAGCGAACCGAATAGCAGGATGGTATGTATCTTTTTCATATCCGACGGTTTTTTGCGCGAATTTAATTTTTTCTTCATAATTTTGCAAGCCGGTCTTTTGAAAAAGGCATGAAGGACAAAGAGGAAAGGATTGCCCGTGCGGTGGCAAATTTCAAGGAAGGTTATAATTGTTCGCAGTCCGTGGTGGCGGCTTTTGCCGATTTGTACGGCTTCACACGTGAACAGGCTCTGCGTATGTCCGCTTCTTTCGGCGGAGGCATAGGCCGTATGCGGCTCACGTGTGGCGCGGTATGCGGGATGTTCATGCTTGTGGGACTGGAGACAGCCGCCTTGGAAGGTGCAGACTACGAGACGAAATCGCGTAATTACGCCATCGTGCAGGAACTTGCGGCAAGGTTCAAGGCCGAAAATGGTTCCATTACCTGTCGTGAGTTGTTGGGGTTGAGGCGCGACATCCCAATTAGTAGTCGAGCCGAAGTCCGCACGGCGGATTATTACGTCAGGCGTCCCTGCCCGAAGATGATAGCATCAGCCTCTCGCATCATCGCCGACTATCTGGAGTCAGCAGGCCGATGAAGACAGGCTCTACCGTGCCATGAGCGCGACTAAAAAGCCTTTCTTGCGTTAAAATAACATATAAAACGGTTGATTTTTTAATTTTTATTACGAAACGTGCAGATAGAAATATTACCTTTGCACGGTTTTTATGAGAGAATCCTTTGAGAGGATTGCGTTTATTAACTAAAAGTATTTGTGTATTATGTTTGAAAACATCGGTGAGACGGCAGGCCGCGTATGGAATGCCTTGAATGGAGGTGCGCCTTTGAGTGCGAAGGATTTGAAGAAAGCGACAAGCGCGAAGAATGAGAAAGAGTTGTATCTCGCTTTGGGCTGGTTGCTCCGCGAAGACAAACTGGTTGTGACGGGAACGGAAAAGGAGCCCGTGTTTTCCTTGAAGTGACAGGGAACTATTGCCGTCCGGCAAGTATAGGTGTCGTGAGTGTGTGATGCTTTGCTTGTGGCGAAGGGGAACGCGCTCACGGCATGTTTTTTTCATGGACTTCCGCTTTTTGACAAATTGACATCCGCGTAGGATAAATTAGCCTTTGTTTTTTCCTTTTGTTGGTTTCTTTTTGTAGTTTTGCCCCGATATCAGTCAATATGTGTTAGATGTCTCTAAAATTACAGGTTATGGATATTCAGAAGATAATGGCTCAGCTTGAAGCCAAGCATCCCGGCGAGGAAGAGTACTTGCAGGCAGTGCGCGAAGTACTCATCTCCATTGAAGACGTGTACAATAGACATCCCGAATTCGAGCGGGTCAAGTTGATAGAACGGCTGGTGGAACCGGAGCGAATTGTCATGTTCAGAGTGCCCTGGGTAGACGACAAGGGGGAAATCCATGTCAATCTGGGTTACCGGGTACAGTTCAACAGTGCCATAGGTCCCTACAAAGGAGGGCTACGCTTCCACGCTTCCGTGAACCTTTCCATATTAAAGTTTCTCGGCTTCGAACAGACATTCAAGAATGCGCTGACCACGCTACCCATGGGGGGTGGCAAGGGAGGATCCGACTTCTCACCGCGCGGGAAGAGCGATGCCGAAGTCATGCGTTTCTGTCAGGCTTTCATGAACGAGCTTTACCGTCATATCGGCCCGGAAATCGACATTCCGGCAGGCGACATCGGTGTGGGGGCAAGGGAGATAGGCTACCTCTTCGGGCAATACAAAAAACTTACGCGTGACTGGAGCGGCGTGTTCACCGGGAAAGGCCTCGAGTACGGCGGTTCGCTGATACGCCCCGAGGCCACCGGTTACGGCGGACTTTATTTCGTGCGCGAAATGTTGGCCGACAAAGGCATCGATATCCGCGGCAAAAGAGTGGCCATCAGTGGGTTCGGAAACGTGGCATGGGGTGCGGCTCGGAAAGCCACGCAGATGGGAGCCAAGGTGGTGACCATATCCGGCCCTGACGGATACATCTATGATGAAGACGGGCTCGACGAAGAGAAGATAACTTATCTGTTGACGCTCCGGGCGAGCGGGAACGACATCTGCAGCCCTTACGCCGAACAGTTCCCGGGAGCTGAATTCGTGGAAGGTCGCCATCCGTGGGAGGTGAAGTGCGATGTCGCCTTGCCGTGCGCCACGCAAAACGAACTGGATGGCGACGATGCCCGTCGTCTTATCGACAACGGGACGATATGCGTGGGCGAGATTTCCAACATGGGATGCACGCCGGAGGCCATCGACGAGTTCATCGCCCATAAGATGCTCTACGCCCCGGGCAAGGCCGTCAACGCCGGCGGAGTGGCCACGTCAGGACTGGAAATGAGCCAAAATGCCATGCACCTCAGCTGGCCCGCAGAAGAAGTAGATGGCAAGCTCCACGCCATCATGCACGGCATCCATGAGCAGTGCGTGAAATACGGCACGGAGCCGGACGGCTACGTCAATTATGTGAAAGGTGCCAATGTGGCCGGGTTCATGAAGGTGGCCAAGGCCATGATGGCTCAAGGCGTGGTATAGAAGACCCCCTGCCGGGAGTGAAAGGGAGAGGCGTGTTACAGGAAAGGGAGCATCGTTTCCGACAACGTTTTTCCGCGCCTCTTTTTTGCACGTCTGCGGATTTTCGCGTTTATTTGTCCTTTAGACGGAGAGATTTATGACGGACGACAAGAACAAAGAATGTCCGCTTCTGCGGGACACCGCTTTCGTGAGCTTGATGAAGCGACGGATTTTCAACGTGTTGCTCGTTGCCAATCCCTACGATGCCTTCATGTTGGAGGACGACGGACGGGTGGAGGAGAAGATTTTCGACGAATACGTGAAGTTGGGATTGCGCTACCCTCCCCGTTTCTTTCAGGTGGCCTCGCAGGAGGAGGCCGAAGAGGAGTTGGCAAGGAACAGCTTCGACTTGATTATCTGCATGCCCGGCACGGAGGGCAACGATGTGTTCGACATCGCGCGGGGCATTAAGACCGATAATCCCACGGTGCCCACCGTTGTGCTCACCCCGTTCAGTCACGGCATACGAAAGAGTATGGAGGACATGGACTTTTCCATCTTCGATTATGTGTTCTGCTGGCTGGGAAACACAGACTTGCTACTCTCCATCATCAAGCTGATAGAAGATAAGATGAATTTGGAGAACGACGTGAACGCCGGGGTGCAGATGATACTTCTGGTGGAGGATTCCATCCGTTTCTACTCCTCCATACTGCCCAACCTCTACCGTTTTGTGCTCCAGCAAAGTCTGGAGTTCTCCACCGAAGCACTGAACGCCCAGCTCGAGACGTTGCGCATGAGGGGACGCCCGAAGATTGTGCTGGCACGCAATTACGAGGAAGCGTGGGGCTTGTACTCCCGCTACAAGGAGAATACGCTGGGCGTAATCAGCGACTGCCGTTTCCCCCGCGGCGGGAAAGTCGACGAGATGGCTGGTTACGAGTTGTTGTCGGCTATCCGCGCCGAGGACGAGTTCGTGCCGCTCATCATGGAGTCCACGGAGACTGACAAGAGCGAATGGGTGGAGAAATGCGGGGCGCATTTCATCGACAAGAATTCCAAGAAGATAGGGGTAGACCTCCGGCGTTTGGTGCGGCGGCACTTCGGGTTCGGCGATTTCGTCTTCATAGACCCGGAAACGAAGGAAGAAGTGGCGCGCATCAAGAACTTGAAAGACTTGCAGAACAACATCTTCACCCTGCCCAAGGAGTCGCTCCTTTACCATATCACGCGCAACAATGTGTCGCGATGGTTATGCTCGAGGGCGTTGTTCCCCATATCCGAGTTCCTGAAACACATCACGTGGCATTCGCTTCAGGACGTGGACGCACACCGTCAAATCATATACGATGCCATCGTGAGCTACCGCCGGATGAAGAACCAAGGCGTGGTGGCCGTGTTCCACCGCGACCGCTTCGACCGTTTCAGCAATTTCGCGCGTATCGGCGAAGGCTCGTTGGGCGGAAAGGGACGCGGGCTGGCCTTTTTGGATCATATCATCAAGCAACATCCCGAACTGAACGCTTTCGACAATGCGGATGTCATGATACCCAAGACGGTAGTCCTCTGCACAGACATCTTCGACGAGTTCATGGACGCGAACGAGCTTTACCAGGTTGCCCTTTCAGACATCCCGGACGAGGAGATACTGCGTGCGTTCCTGCAGGCACGGCTTCCCAAGCGTTTGGCTAGAGATTTGGAAGTCTATCTGGATGTCATGCGCGACCCCGTTGCCGTTCGTTCCTCTTCTTTGCTTGAAGATGCCCATTACCAACCTTTCGCCGGGATATATTCCACCTATATGATACCCTGTGTGGAGAACCGTGAGGTGAGGCTGAGGATGTTGCAAGATGCCATAAAGGGGGTGTACGCCTCGGTTTTCTACCGCGACAGCAAGGCCTACATGACGGCCACGAGCAATGTCATAGACCAAGAAAAGATGGCGGTAATCTTGCAGGAGGTGGCCGGGAATAACTACGGCGACCGTTTCTACCCCAACATATCCGGCGTGGCTCGCTCTGTGAACTATTACCCCATAGGCGACGAGAGAGGCGAGGAGGGAATTGTGAACCTGGCTCTCGGATTCGGAAAATATATCGTGGACGGCGGGATGAACCTGCGGGTATGCCCGGCACATCCCGACAAGGTGTTGCAAACGAGCGAGATGGAAATGGCTCTGCGCGAGACGCAAACGTGGTTTTATGCCCTCAGGATGAAAGGCACAGAGGAGAATATCAAGGTAGACGACGGTTTCAATTTGTTGAAACTCCCCGTGAAAGAGGCCGAACAGGACGGCTCACTTCGGTTCATCGTTTCCACGTATGACCCCTACGACATGATAATCCGTGACGGCTTTTATGAGGGCGGACGCAAACTCGTCACCTTCTGCGGCGTGTTGCAACAGGGAGTGTTCCCGCTTCCGGAACTCCTAAGGTTGATACTGAAACTCGGACGTGAGTGCATGCGGCGCGAGGTTGAGATAGAATTTGCCGTGAAGCTGAATCCCGACCGCACGGGGACGTTCTACTTACTACAGATACGACCGATGGTGGACAACAAGATGGTACTCGACGAAGACTTGACAGAAATTCCCGACGAGAAGACGCTGATACGTTCTCATAATGCCATTGGACACGGGGTAATCAACGAAGTGTGCGACGTGGTCTATGTGAAGACCGACGGATATTCTGCCCGCGACAACATAACCATAGCCAGCGAGATAGACCGCATCAACCGCCGCTTTCTGGAAGAGGGGCATAATTATGTATTGGTAGGCCCCGGTCGGTGGGGGAGTAGCGACCCGTGGCTGGGTATCCCGGTGAAGTGGCCCAACATTTCTGCCGCTCGTGTCATAGTGGAGTCCGGGTTGACGAACTACCGCGTGGATCCCAGTCAGGGCACGCACTTCTTTCAGAACCTGACTAGTTTCGGCGTGAGTTACTTCACGGTGAATGATTTTTTGGGCGACGGGGTGTACAACCAAACTTTCTTGAACTGTCAGTCGGCAGTGGAGGAAACGGCTCACGTGCGCCACGTGCGCTTCCCCTCTCCCGTGGTCATCAAAGTGGACGGGATGAAGAAGGAAGGAGTAGTACTCTTTCCCCGTATCGGATAACGGGATTTGTAATCAGCCTTTCACCCTTGCGGACGTGCCTCGTATCAGAAAAAATCGTGTTCAATTTGAGCGAAGTAAACATCGTGTCTTTATCGCGGCATCCATCGGACACGCACGTGGCCGTTGGTCGTCCATGTGGATAGATAGGTGGGGATGTGTCCTTCGATTCCGTCAAAGATATTCTTCAGTAGGCAATCCGCTTCGGGGACAGGGTCAATTCGATTTAGGAATGCCATCCAACCGAGTCAACACCTTTTGAAAATCCACACAATCGCTAATTTTATAAATATTTATACGAATAATCAAATAGGAAACAGTCGATTGGCTTTTTAGTGACGAGCCATGAAAAATTCATAAGAGGAACGCAATTTTTACAAAATATGTTTTATAACATGACTTTTCATTTGCATATGCCTGAAAATGCCCTTACCTTTGTATCGTTATCCTAAAAACAATCTTTTTACCTTAAACAAAACTAATACCTAAAAACCAAAGAATACGGGTCGTTGTGAAGCGGCTCGTATTATTTTTTCAAGGCATCATAGGTTTCACGGGCGGTGGACAAGGGAAAACCAACGAAGCAGACAAATGTTCCTACGGTGTTGAAAAATAGGGACTTTCTGTTCGTGAACCCATACAGATTTGTTCGTATGAACCTCGCTTCTTCAGAAACGTCCAAAAAACTTTGCTTCCGTTTGTCGCCAATCTACGCTTGTTCGCAGATAAAGGCACAAGCCAGATTGTTGGCATCCGTACATCTTGTTATTCGGCAATTTTTTTTAAATTTGCGCCATTGAACAGACAGTTTCTTTTACGGAGTAAATGTCCCGAATGAATGGTTATGAGCAAAACGATTATTACAGTAGTGGGAAAGGATGCAGTAGGCATTATTGCGAGGGTTTGTACGTATCTGGCGGAGAACAATGCAAACATTTTGGATATATCTCAGACCATTGTGCAAGAGTATTTCACCATGATGATGATAGTCGACTTGTCCGAAGTGGAAAAACCATTCGAGGTGTTGGCGGCCGAGTTGGCCGAAGTCGGCAAATCGATGGGAGTTCAGGTGAAATGCCAGCGCGAGGAGATTTTTGACAAAATGCATCGTATTTAACAATTTTCCCGAGGTATGATTAATTTATACGAGGTGTTGGAGACCAACAAGATGATTGAGCAAGAGAATCTTGACGTGCGTACTATCACGATGGGTATCAACTTGTTGGACTGCGTGGATGCGGATTTGGATTCGCTTTGCAGGAATGTTTATGACAAGATAACGCGCCTGGCAAAAGACTTGGTGAAGACAGGTGAGGATATTTCCAAAGAATACGGGATTCCCATAGTGAACAAGCGTGTTTCCATCACGCCCGTTTCGTTGGTGGGAGGGGCGGCTTGCCACACGACGGAAGATTACGTCAGGGTGGCTCATGCTTTGGACCGGGCAGCGATAGAAGTGGGCGTTAACTTCTTGGGCGGTTATTCGGCCGTGGTTTCCAAAGGAATGACGCGTAGCCATGAATTGCTCATACGTTCCATACCTCAGGCTTTGGCAGAAACGGAACGTATTTGTAGCTCGGTGAACGTTGGGTCGACGAAAATTGGTATCAACATGGATGCTGTGAGGCTGATGGGCGAGATAGTCCTGCAAACAGCCCGGCACACGAAGGACAAGGACTCTTTGGGTTGCGCAAAATTGGTAACCCTGTGTAACGCCCCGGACGACAACCCGTTCATGGCCGGTGCTTTCCATGGGGTGACCGAGGCCGATGCCATAATCAACGTGGGGGTGAGTGGCCCGGGCGTGGTGAAATATGCTTTGAGCCAAATCCGGGGAGCCAACTTCGAAGTGCTTTGCGAGACCATCAAACGCACGGCCTTTAAAATTACCCGGGTGGGGCAATTGGTGGCACAGGAAGCATCGCGGCGTTTGGGTGTTCCCTTCGGCATTATCGACCTGTCGTTGGCTCCTACTCCGGCCGTAGGCGATAGCGTGGCGGAAATATTGGAGGAAATCGGACTGGAACGTGCCGGTGCTCCGGGAAGCACGGCCGCTTTGGCCTTGTTGAACGACCAAGTGAAGAAAGGAGGTGTGATGGCATCATCCTACGTGGGCGGACTGAGTGGAGCCTTTATCCCTGTAAGTGAAGACCAAGGCATGATAGAGGCTGTGGAATGTGGCGCATTGACATTGGAGAAGTTGGAGGCCATGACATGTGTTTGCTCGGTCGGACTGGACATGATTGCCATTCCGGGTAACACGTCCGCCACGACGATTGCGGGTATCATTGCCGACGAGGTCGCGATAGGCATGGTGAACCAGAAAACGACGGCGGTGCGTATCATTCCCGTGGAAGGAAAGACTGTGGGGGACACGGTGGAGTTCGGGGGGTTGTTGGGACATGCTCCCGTGATGTCGGTCAACGCTTTCGGTTGCGCCGGCTTCGTTAACCGGACGGGGCGCATACCGGCTCCTATCCATAGTTTCAAGAATTGACATCTCCTGATGCCGCTTGCCGGGAGGCACAAACGTGCGGTTCTGGCGATGCCCATTTGTCGGGCAAGCGAGTTGATGGGGAAACCTCAGGAGAATCTTGTGATGATTCCTGCGAACACGGCTTCAAGGGAGACGTTTCGGAAATTGACAGACAATTCTACATCGGGAGGCACATCCGCAAGAGGAAAACCTCAACTAATTCATGACAAAAAATCGGGCAAAAGGTTAAAACGCCCGTCTAAACCGTGTTTTTTCAAGAAACGAATGTTTTGTAGTTTTCTGTTTTAGGTTGACTGGTTGTCACCATTTGAACCGATGGTTCGCCTTCCTGTCTTCCGGAAGTACAAGCGAGTCTATGTCCGAGGTTTCGTTATGCCCTCACGGGTGCAGGACTGTAATCACAATCCATTGCGATGGTTTCACGCCATCTTCATGCTCCCTTCCATGTGTTGGTGTCCATCGTGCAAGAAGAGGAGACATCCCGTTTTCATTCAATAAGTTTCGTGGTTTGATGTTCTTTCACTGTTTGCTCGAAAGCATCGCGAGCAACGGCGAAAATTTCCCCCACGCGATCTATCGTCTTGCGGCGGAACTTAGCGGAACGCCATAAGAGTTTGTCCTGAGCTTTGTTAAGGGCATTGGCGTCGTTAATCCACTCTTCCGCGCGGTATGTCTGTCCGTTATATCCATTTTCATCTTCTTCGTAATAATAACTGATTTGCGTCAGTTCCATGTGACATTTCTCATCCGAACAATTTATGATGAGCCGATAACGGAAACGGGTGCGGTCTAACACGAGAGGCCTCTTCTTGAATATCATCCATTCCTCGAAACGTCCTACCAACGTGCCGGTGGAGTCCTCCTCCATAACCATCTTAGTCCCTTTCATTTGCTCTTCTCCTTTCATGGATTGATGGAGGTAAGCTTTCATCACGTCGTAGATTTGTTGCCTATTCTTGCCTTCTACGGAGAATGTCTGACTAAACAAGACTTGCCCGTTCACTTCGGGTACGGCACCGGCTAAGTACTTGCTGTCTTCTTTTGCACAAACCAGCATCGGCACACACAATAAAAACAAAAGCGTCTTTCTCATGGGTTCACTCCTTTGATTCTTGCGCAAATATAATAAAAACGCGAGTTCGGGATAAGAAAATACACGAAAAAATGGTAATCTCGCAAACCTTTTGTAAGGTTCAAAACAACTTTAAAGGGTAATCTCTAAAATTCCTGAACAAAGTTAAGTATAAATTCTTGTTTCTGCAATTGTACCTGAACTTGCACTCCGTAATGCTTCTTATAGTCATAGTTCACAAGGCCGTCGTAGACTTCATGTCCATCACCGTAGATTACCGACCCGCTGCCGGATCTGCCCCTGATAACAGGAAGCAACTCCTTGATTGAACGATGCTGGACTATTTGGGTATATACCTTGTCGTCTCGCTTCAGTATCCCGAACAACAGTGTCTTCTCCAAGGCTCCGCGGCCTCTTTTGCCACGCACATGTTTTGCCTTGAAGTAACTCCCGTTCAACCCTGTCTCCCCGTTCTCAAATGGGCTCTCTGCTATTTTATCCCATCTT
>CAZGBV010000043.1:0-17773 GCA_964523985.1 uncultured Paraprevotella sp. | reverse complement strand
CGCGATTTTGTGCCGAGAAAAAATTCCGGACGACGTGACAAAACACTTTTTTCGTCGTGCCGCCGCGATTCGAATCTCGGCACTTTCCGGGAAAAACCGCCCGCGGGCGGGGCGGCGGACTGCCCAAGGCGGCCTTCCGGCATCTCCTTGACGCTCCGCCTTTGTAAGGATTTTGCCGACAGATTGTCAGGCGGGACAGCCTTTCCGCTTACGCGCCCCGTCGCGACGGGCGCACGGCGCGCCTCCCCGTCCGGCACGGTGCAAGCCGAAGCCCGCTTCCGGCTTACAATCTGATTTCCCGAAATTGCGCGAAAACCGGTTTTTTCCGCCCGCCTCATCCTGCGGGCGGAAAAACGCGGAAATAGAGTGGGCAGGAATGACATTCTGACACATCGTCGTTTTGCCAGAGTACGTCTCCGCCCGTGCTTCCCGTCAGGCAAAAGGCGGCCTGTTCCCGACAATCCGCCAAGGGACGGCCTTCCCCCGAGCCGGGCCGCGGAAGTCGTGCAAGCCCCGACCCCGTCACGCTCACGAGGCCGGGGCTTGCCGACCGGCCGTCCCTCCTCCTTACAGCGTGACGCTCACCGTGTATTCGGGCATCACCTCCGGCTCGCCGATGTCCACAGGACGGAGCCTCCCGAAAAGTCGGGAATAGCGGCGCCAACGCCATCTTTCCGCAAGTCGTCCAAATAAGGCGCGTCAAGCATTGTAGTTCCGAATGACATCGTTTAAAGTTTTAAATGAAATGATACCTTGGTGATTGATGTCGAGCCTTGCCGCCTCGGCCAAGTAGCGTTCCGACCGTTCCGTCTCGCCCAGGCCGCGGTAGCCGAGAGCCAGCAGGTAGAGGCAGTGCACCCTGTTGTCCCTGTCAAGGTCGCCGTCCCAGATGAGCAGGTCGGGGAGCGACACGGCGAAGTAGTCAGTCCGCACCTTCTCGTGCAGGTGTTGCTTCCCGTATCCGACAAGGCGGTTGAAGCAGGCTCGCGCCTTGTCCTCCTCGCCCAACGCGCGGAAGGCAAGGCCGGCATAGAATATCTTGTCCGCCTTCGCGTCGTTGTAGTATATCGCCGCCGCCGGCTCCGTCGGGCCGAGCGTCGCCCTCCGCAGGCATTCGCGTTCCGCGCCGCCCTCCCCGAGCGCACGGTGGCACAGGGCGAGCAGGTAGTAGAAATCGTTCTCCTGCGCCCCGTAGAGCTTCCCTTCGCCCAGATGGCGCGGATACGCCAGGCATTCGCGCAACAGTCCGGCCGCCTCGCCGTACCGCCGGGCGACGATGGCCTTCTTCGCCAGCTCCACCCGCGCCGTCTGGTACTGCGCCGGCACTTTCCCTTCGCCGCCTTCCCAGGGGTGGAACACGTGTCCGTCGAGCGTCGCCTTAGCCTCCTCGTGGCATCCCGTCCGGTTCAGCAGGGTTATCTCCTCCAGAAGCAAGTCGTCGCGCCGCGCCACGAGGCCGGGGTATTTCCCGAGGAAGTCCAGCCGGCTCCCAGGGTCGCGCCCCGTCCGCTTGTAGAGCTGGTCGAGTTCCATGAGGATGCGCGCGTCCGTCTCGTCG
This sequence comes from uncultured Paraprevotella sp., assembly GCA_964523985.1. GTDB lineage: Bacteria > Bacteroidota > Bacteroidia > Bacteroidales > Bacteroidaceae > Paraprevotella. The sequence goes on along the minus strand of CAZGBV010000043.1, from coordinate 16,215 downwards.
AGCGCGAAAGCCTTCTCCATCGCCTCCACCGCCCGCGCCTCGTCGTGCCGCTTGTTGAAGTAGTACAGGGCCAGGTTGCGCCATGTCGTGGGATAGGCCGGCCGCAACCGAGCCGCCTCTTCCCAGTGCCCGGCGGCGATGTCGTACTGCCGCTTGTCGTAGTAGAGGTTGCCCAGGTAATGGTGCGCCGCCGCGTCGCCCGGATTCACGTCAAGGGCGGTACCGAGTGCCAAAACGGCCTCCAAGCGGTTCGGGAACACATAGTCGGGACAGCTCTCCGTCCCTTTGCGGAACGCCTCTTCGGCCCGTCCGCGCTCTCCGGCGAGCATACGGCACCAACCGAGGTAGTAGTAAGTCATCGCCGTCGTGGCCTGCACCTCCCCCGCCACCTGCCAAAGCCGCTCCGCGCAGTCGTACAGCCCGGCCGCGCAGAGGTCGAGCGCCAGTTCGTCGTAATTGTGCGCATCGCCGCGCATGATGCGTTTCATCTCGTCGGCATCGGCCTCGTCGCCCGTCACGAGGTACTTGCACCAGAGGCAGCCGTAGTTGAACTTGTCCACGCTTATCGACTCCTCGCAGAGGGAGAGAGCCTCGTCGCCGCGTCCCGACTTCCACAGGATGAACGCCTTCAGCGCGCGCGCTTTCGGGTTGTCCGCCCCGCATAGGAGCGAGCGCCCCACTTCGTAGAGGGCATCGTCCAGACGCCCGTCGGCGGCGGAGAGCAGCGCGCAGGCGTAATAGCCCGCCTCTTGCCACGCCCCGTTCCACGTGGCCTTGTAGAAACAGTCGTAAGCCTCGCTTTTCCGTCCCCGGTATGCCAGTGCCAGACCGAGGTTGTAGACGGGTTCGCCGTCGTAGGGGTTGGGGTTGTACCTCGTGAGCATCTTCACGGCACGCCGCAGGTAGCTCTCCGCCACGTCGAACCGTCCCTTGCGGATGTACCACAGTCCCATGGCGTTGTTCAGCCGCACGTCGTCGGGGTCGCGCCGCAGTCCTTCCTCGTAATAGTCGGTGGGCAGGAACGTGGCGTGGCGGTATTGTTCCAGGTGCAGCCCCGTCAGATAGAGCTGGTCGGCCGTCTTCACCTCCTCCGGACGTGCCGCCGCCACTGCCGCATCGGGCACGGGACGTATCTCGTCCGGCTCGGCCTCCCAGGCAAGCACCGTGCGCCCTCCGCGCCTCACGCTCAGGACAAGGTCGACGGCCTTCGCGCTCCCGGCATCCACCGTCCGTTCATACACCTCCTCGGGCGACAGCGTCACCGTCTCGTGTAGCACCGTGTCCCCGCCGCGCACGGCGAGCGTGACTTCCACCTCCTGCCGCCACGTGGCGAACACTTTCAGCGTCATGGTGCCGCCGGTGCCCTCCTCCATGTTCATCAGCAAGTCCTTCGTCGCGTTCTTCACCACGCCGAGCTCGCGGTACGGCAGGAAGTATTGCGTGAATTCCTTCACCTCGTAGGGCATGAGCCACGAGAAGTCGGGCTGGTTCTCGGTGTACACGCCCGCCATGAGCTCGATGTACGGCCCGTCGGCATCGGTCAGGTTACGGTCCCATGCCCGTCCGAAGTCGCCGTTGCCCCACGTCCACTGCTTCTTGCCCGGCGACACGCGGTGATTGGCCACGTGCAGCATTCCGGCCCGCACGCCAAACTCGTATCCTCCCTCGAAGTCGTACTTCGATGCGGCCACCATGTAACTCGTCGGCACGAAGATGTTCTTGTAGTTGGCTATGTCGACCCCCGCCGAGTAGTCCATCTTGTAATACGTGCCCGTGGCCACGGGAAAAGACGACACGGCGCGCTTCCCGTGGTCGAACACGGCGTTCACGTCGGGCGGGAACACCGACCGGTAATCATCGCCCACCGACACCGCCGGGTTCGCCCACCAAAGGAACGTCTGCGGCACCGGCGTGCCGTTGAAGAGCCGCCCCCTTACCTCGAGGTACGCCCGTCCGGGACGCAAGGTGAATCCCGCCTGCCCCCGCTGGTGGGACATCCGCTCGGTCTCGTTCACCCACACCGTCACCGACCCGTCGGCCGCCTCCTCTATGGCACTGTCCACGGGCATGTACGTCGACGGGCGGTGGTGCTGCGGCCAGTTGAACTCTATGCCGCCCGATATCCACGGCCCGGCAAGCCCCACGAGCGCCGGCTTCACCACGTGGTTGTAGTACACGAAGTGGCGCTTCCTTATCTTGTCGTAGGCCATCTGGATGCGCCCGCCCAGCTCGGGCAACACCATCACCTTTATATACTCGTTCTCCAGGTATATCGCATTCCACTCGTGGTCGGTCGGCGCGTCGGCGATGGACTCTATCACCGGATAGGGATACACCACGCCGCTCGACCCCTGATACACCCGCTTCTCCAGGAAGATGGGATTCTTCTCCGCCTTCCCTACTTCGTAGGTGGGAATGACCACCGCTTCCCTCCACGCCCGTACCGCCCCGTTCCCGCGGGGGTCTCCGGCTTCGTCCTTCCGGCTTTGCCCTTCCCTCGTCTTGCGCATCTTTTCCATGTCTGTCTGATTTTGGTTCCATTTTCATTCGGTTCCGCCCGATGCGAGCCGCGGCCCGGCAAAGTCCGGGCAGGGTTTGCCCTGCTCCCGCCTTGCACCGCTTTCGGGCGACGCGGCGGCGTTCACCGGGATGGTGAGCGTGGCTCCCCTCACACCCTTGGCCGAAGCCTTGAACACTATCCGGCCGGGTGTCTTGCCGGAACGCACTATCGCAGTGGCCGCGCCGCTGAACAATTTCATCTCCGGCTTCTGGAAAGGCAGGAGGCACGTGGCATCGCCGTTAGCCGTGGCTTCGAAAGTGCCCGCCCCCGACACCGCGAACTTCACCATGCGGCTGTCCGTGGGGACGATGTTGCCGTCCTTGTCCGCCACCTGCACCTTCACGTAGAGCAGGTCGTCACCGTCAGCCGTCAGTTCCTTCCGGTTCGGGGCCAGCACGATATGATGCGCCTGCCGGGCCGTGCGCACCGTGGCCTCGGCGGCCGCCTTTCCCTCGCCGTCATACGCCACAACCCTTACCTCCCCCGGCTCGTAAACGGCATCCATCCACATGAGCCGGTAACGGTTGGCGCAGGTGGAGTCGTTCTTCTCCCTCACGCCTTGGCTCTTCCCGTTGATGAACAGCTCCGCCTTCGGGAAGTTCGTATATACCATCACGGGCGTCACTTGCCCCTCGCGCCCCTTCCAGTTCCAATGCGGCAGGACGTGCAGCGTCGCGTCCCGCTCGTTCCAACGCGAACGGTAGAGGTAATACCTGTCCTTGGGTATCGACGCCAAGTCTATCGCGCCGAACAGCGAACTGTGGCTCGGCCAGGCATCGGTGTCGTAGGGCGACGGCTCGCCCAAGTAGTCGAACCCCGTCCAGACGAATTGCCCCAACACCCAGTCGTGGTCGTCGTCGCGCGCCAAGTCGATGTCGGGCGTGTTGGACCACGGGCATGTCTCGTTGTCGTAACTCGACGACTGGTTCCCCTCGTGCGACTGCGTCCGGCGGCCGTCCGGCCCGGGCATCACGACGGGGAAATAGTAAACGCCCCGCGACGAGACGGTGGACGCGCCCTCCGAACAGAGCAGGAGCTTCTGGGGCAGACGGGCGTATATCGTGTCGTAAAACTGCGGTTTGTAGTTGAACGAGGGTATGTCGAGCGCCGCGGCGAAACCGTTGTCGAGCACGGACTTCATCTGGTCCATGCCGCACGTGACGGGACGCGTCGCGTCCAGCCCGTGCACCAGGTCGCGCAACATCACGAGTTCGTCCATTCCGGGCTCACCCCACTGGCTCGGCACCTCGTTGCCTATCGACCACATCACCACCGAGGGATGGTTGCGGTAATGCTCCACCATCGCCGTCACGTCGCGCCGCGCCCACTCGCCGAATATCGCCCCGTATCCGTTCACCGACTTCGGACGGAAGCCCCAGTCGTCGAAAGGTTCCACCATGAGCATCATCCCCATCTCGTCGCACAGTTCCACAAGCTCGGGCGAAGGCATGTTGTGCGATGTCCGGATGGCGTTCACGCCCATGTCGCGCAACAGTTCTATCCGGTATCGCAACGCCGACTTGTTCACCGCCGCGCCCAGCGGCCCCAGGTCGTGATGGTTGTTCACACCCTTGAACTTGGTGTGCCTCCCGTTCAGGAAGAACCCCTTGTCGGGAACGTACTCCAGCTTCCTGATGCCGAAACGGGTGTCGTACACGTCCACCTCTCTCCCGCCGGCGGTCAGCGTCGTCCGCGCCGTGTAGAGTGCCGGATGCTCCGTGTCCCACAACTCGGGCCGCTCCACCGTGAAAGCCTGGCCGAACTCCTGCCCCCTGGCCACATAGACGGCCGCAGCCGACGCCACTTCCTTTCCGTCGGGGGAGAAAATCACGGTCTTCACCCCCACTTTCTCGCCGTATGGCCATTCCTTCGTCCGCCTCGCCCCCTCTATCTTCATCCGCAGGCTGACCGTCGCGCGATCCTCCGTCACCACAGGCGTGGTCACGTAAGTCCCCCATGCCGCGACGTGTATCCTGTCCGTCTCCACCAGATGCACGTTCCTGTACAGCCCCGCGCCGGGATACCAGCGCGACGCCTTCTCGCGGTTCTCCAGCTCCACCGTCAGCTCGTTAGCCCCGGGCTTGACGTGCCCGTCGAGCTTCACTTCGAAAGAGTTGTAGCCGTAAGGCCAATACCCCACTTCCACGCCGCCTATCTTCACTCTCGCGCCGGACATGGCTCCGTCGAAAATCAGCGAGAACGACCGCCCGACCGTGTCGGGTATCTCGAGGCTGCGCCTGTAAACGCCCTTGCCTATGAACGGCAGTCCGCCCGTCCTGCCCGTCTTGCAGCTCTCCTCGCTCTCCCCGTTCTGCTCCACCGCCACCACTTGCAGGTCGTTGGCCCTGTCGAAAGGCCCCGCTATCGCCCAGTCGTGCGGCACGCGCACCGCTGTCCACTCCCGGACGTCGGCCGGCGCGCCCTTTCCCCACAGCCAACCGTCGTTCAGCGTCGTCATCCTGCGTCCGTCCGCCGCCTCCGCAGCCAATGCTCCCGCCAGGGCCGACACCACTATCAAACGCTTTCCCTTCATCTTTCTTCTCCTTTCATATATCATTAGGCACATCGCATTGCGCGAAGACGGGCGGCTATTCCTTACGTATCGCGTCGAGCACTTGTCCCGCTATGCTCTTCATCCCCGCCACCGACGGATGCCCGGCCTCCTTGTCGATGTCGTGCAACTCGATGCAGGGGATGCCGTAGTGCGCACACGCTTCCTTCACGCTCCCGGAAATCTCCTCCCTCAGCTCCGTGTTGAGGATGAAATAAATGTCGGTGCCGGGATAGCGGTCGATGGCCTCGCCCAGCAGGCGGCAGAGCGCGGGACGGAACCGGTAAAGCTCCGCAGGGCCGCCTTGCGTGCCGCCGCGGGTCGCGCCTTGGGCGAGTTCTTCGAGCGAATCCGGTTCCCACCGCCATTCCCCCGTCTCCACGCCGGCCCAGCTGTCGTTCGTCCCTCCGAATATCAAGATGACATCGGGCGAACCGAGGTTCTTCAGCCTCGTGATGAAAGAACGGTCGCGGTAGTCGTCCCCGTTGTACCCCGCATAAGAGATGGTCGCGCCGCTGTACGAATCGTTCACGCCCAGCACGAAACCTCCTTGCGTCACCACCTGCCACCACCACGTCTGCTTCACGTCGCTCACGTCCGTGCGCCCCTTCTTCGGGTGCGTGTCGTACCACGTCTCGTTCCCTGCGGGGATATGCCCCGCGAAAGTGGAGTAAGAATCCCCGAGTATCGAGACCGTCGGCTTGGCCGTCCGCCCCGTCTGGGCCACCGCGCTCCCCGCGCAGGACAGGAGGCAAAGAGCCGCGACCGCGACAAGGCTGGCAAGAGGCCGGACTGGCTTCCTGCAGTCCGCGCCCCGACCGGCCTCGCGCGGTTGCATTTCCTTCATCTTGATTGTTTCCATGACGTTTCTCCTTTGTTTATGGTTTCTTGACTAATTCTTTCTCAATTTCCTCAAGGCTCTTCCCCTTCGTCTCGGGCAACCGGAAGAAGAAGAACGCGAAGCCCGCCGCGCAGATGGCAGCATATATCCAGAAAGTGCCGTAACTGCCGAGCACGGAGTTAAGCAGCGGGAACGTGTAGGTGAGGGTGAACGAGCCGACCCACAGCGCGAACGTGCAGGTCGCCACGGCCACGGCGCGCACCTTGTTGGGGAAGACCTCGGAAAGGAGCACCCAGGTGACCGGGCCGAGCGTCATGGCGTAGCAGGCGATGGCGGCCACGACGAGCACCACCATGAAGAAGCCCGTCACGTGCGCGCGGTAGCAGGCACCCAGCACGGCGTAGATGACAGCCAGACCCGAAGACCCCATGAGCATCATCTTGCGCCGCCCCATGCGGTCGACCGTATAGACGGCCACGACGGTGAACACCACGTTGATGATGCCCGTAAGCACGATGTTGAAGAGCATCTCGCCGAGGTCGTAGCCCGCGCCCCGGAAAATCTCCTGCGCGTAGTTGAAGATGACATTCGTGCCGCACCACTGCTGGAACACGGCCGTCACGATTCCCAAGACGAGCACCGGCAGACAAGCCTTCCCGAAGAGCGTCCGCAGTCCGCCCCCCGCCACCGCGCCGCCCCCGCTCTCGATGGCTGCCAGCTCGCGCCGCGCGTAATCCGCTCCCCCGATGCCTTCAAGCACCCTCGCGGCTTTCGCATGAAGCCCTTTCATGGCCGTCCACCGCGGGCTCTCGGGTATGAAGCAGGCGAGCAGGAGGAACGCCCCGGCGGGGAAAGCCGCGCTCCAGAACATCCACCGCCACCCCGACGACACGTTCCACGAGGCGGCATCCGGCACCACCGTGCCTGCGGGCATCGGCTCGGCAATGAGGTAGTTCACCACCTGCGCCGCCAGGATGCCCAACACGATGGTGAGCTGGTTGAGCGACACGAGCTTGCCTCGGACATGCCCGGGAGACACCTCCGCGATATACATGGGAGACAGCCCGGAGGCGATGCCTATGGCGATGCCGCCCACGAACCGTGCCGAGAGGAACGCCCCGAACCTGTCGGACACTCCCGTGGCATACGCCGACGTCAGAAAGATGAACGCGGAAAACACCAACAGCGGTTTCCGCCCAAAACGGTCCGCGAGCGTGCCGCACGTCATGGCGCCCGCGAGGCATCCCAACAGGGCGATGCTCATCGCCAGCCCTTGCGACTCCGGCGACCCCGCTATCCCGAAGTACACCTCGTAGAAGGGCTTCGCCCCGCCTATCACCACCCAGTCGTAGCCGAAAAGCAGGCCGCCCATGGCCGACACAACGCAAATGAAGTAGATGAACGATTTGTTAAAACTGTCTTTTCCCATATCTGTCTTGAGGTTTGATGTGCCTGCATGGCGCGGACGGCGACGGAAACCGCCCTCTCGCGCATCGTGTCCGGACGATTCTTTCCCATGGCATTCCCGTTCCGGTTTTCATGCCACAAAGTTACCGCCGTCCGCCGCGCCGGCAAATGGACATGCGGCCTTATTTCCATGGATTTTCTTACGATTTGGAGAACGCCGGCGCACGGCGCGTCTTTTCCCGCTTTCGCATGATTTCCCCCGACATTGCCGCTTCGGGTTTGAAAATCCCGGTGATAATTAGTAACTTTGCCGCGGACTAAAGCCGACAAACCATGAGACTCAGAAACGGATTCTGCGGCGAACGCTACATCGTTCTCCCCCGCGTGGTAGTGAAGATGATGGAGGAAGACCCTACCGCTTCAGCCCTTTTCATCACCGACATGGGATATTACCCGAAGGCGAGCCACCACTACTGCCTGCGCACAGAGCCCATCGACCAATTCGTGCTGATTTACTGCGTCGACGGCGAGGGGTGGTACGAACTCGACGGACGACGCTTCGACGTGTCGCCGAACCGCTTCTTCATCCTCCCTCCCGGGAAGCCGCACCTGTATGCCGCTTCCGAAGAAAGTCCATGGACGATTTACTGGGTGCACTTCCGGGGACGCATGGCCGGGCACTACGCCGCGAACAAGACCGAGCCGCAGGCCGTCTCGCCCGGCGTTGCCTCAAGGATAAAAGACCGCAACGAATTATTCGAGGAGATATTCAGCACCCTCAACGTCTCGCTCACGCTCGAAAGCCTCCGCTATTCCATGGGGGCTTTCCACCATTACCTCTCGTCCCTCGTGTATATCAGAGGGTACCGCCGCACGGACACGGGGAAGTTCGATGCCCCCGTGGTACAATCCGTCATCCATTACCTCGCGGAAAACATCGAGAAGCATCTTTCGCTACAAGACATCGCGGACTTTTCGGGCTTCTCGCCCTCCCACCTCTCGGCGATGTTCAAGGAGGAGACGGGACACAGTCCGATAAGCTATTTCAACATACTCAAGGTGCGCCATGCCTGCGGGTTGCTCAAGGACACGGACATGACGTTGGTGCAAATCAGCTTCAAGCTCGGCATATCGGACTCTTTCTACTTCTCCCGCCTTTTCTCCAAGATAATGGGGATGTCGCCCAAGGCATACCGCGTCTCGCCCCGTCCGTGAGGCATCCTGCCCGCCCCGCGCGACGAGGAGACGGTTTCCAGCAGGTCAGCGGTTCGGTTGGCCATCAACTTGCGTCTCACGTTCACCCGAAAGGCATCGAACATACAGAGTGCCGCCGGTTCGACGAAGAGGCCGATGCAGCCCTCGCGCAGGCTTTTCTGTCCTTGCAGGAAAGCGCGGGCGGCGTTCGGTTGCCGGTGGGACGCGCTTTTGGCCGGGCATGGCGGCGCGGACAAGAAAGTCCATTCGATGCCGCGTGTCCCCCTTTCCCCTCATGTAGCCAGAGGTCGTGCCAACGTTTCCGACACAACCTCTCCGCGCCCTCCCGCGGAAGCGTGCGTCCGGCTCATCCGCAAATCAGGAATATCGCCGGGACCTTCGACAAGTCGGGAAGAGCGTGTTCCTTCCATTCCCGCACCGTGCGGGTGCGGATATACTCTTCCCTGCACGTCATGCCCGCCGCCACGCAAAGGCGGGTCTGCGGACGGCACGTGCGGAGTATATCCTCGAACATCTTGGCGTTTCGGTAGGGTGTCTCGATGAAAAGCTGGGTCTGGCGCTCGGCAAACGCCCTTTGCTCCAATTTCTTGAGGCGTGCGGCCCGTTCCGCCGGATTTATCGGGAGGTAGCCGTTGAAGGCGAAGTTCTGCCCGTTGAGGCCGGACGCCATCACGGCCAGCATCAAGGAAGAAGGCCCCACCAGGGGAATGACCCGCAATCCCTTGCGCTGGGCGATGGCCACTATGTCGGCTCCCGGGTCGGCCACTGCGGGACAGCCGGCCTCGGAAATCATGCCCACCGGCAAGCCTTGCTCCAAGGGGCGCAGGTACGACGCGAACGCTTCGGCAGAGGCGTACTTCCCCATGGGGAAGAAGGTCAGCTCGTCGATATTGATTCCCCCGTCCGCCTTTTTCAGGAAACGGCGGGCCGAGCGCACGTCCTCCACGATGAAAAACCTGATGCCCCGGACGACCTGCGCGTTGTAGTCCGGCAAGACGCGCGAATGGGGCGTGTCGCCCAACGTGACGGGTATCAAGTAAAGAGCCGGTTCCATCATTCCTTGCCCGTCGCAGACGGGCGGTATCCCGATTCGCGGAGCACCTTCTCGTAATCCTTCTCGTGAAGCAGTTCCCCGATGGTCACGCCGGGATGCGACTTCATGTAATGGTCGATGATTTGCAACCCCATCCACAGACCTATCCTCCCCGGCGCGTCCTTTCCCATGTAAGGCACGGTTTCGCGGGGCTCCGTAAATAACTTGATGGTCGACAAGTCGGTCGAAGCCGTCACGCCGTGTTCCCTCATCCAGTTCCACGTCCCGGCCTCGTTCCCCCGGTAGTGCGACACGCTTTGCTCGTCGAAGCCCGCTTCCTGCTCCGGCGGGATGTCGCGGCAACGCGCAATCACCCAATGTATCTTGCCGTAGTCCGAGATGCACTCCAACAGGGTGTGCGCCTTGCCCGCTGGCAAGGGGTATTCATGGGACAGATAGTAGAACAGGGCATCCGGCACGAGGCAACTCCTGTCCATCGCCCGGCACTGATAGTCGCGGTAATACTTGCGGTACAAGGGGTAATCGCGCCCCAAGTATTTGTCCAGACTGATGCCCAACAGGCTATCGCCCACCACGATGCTCTGGTTCAAGCCCGATATCTGGGCATACATGAACGGGATGCGGAAGCCGGGGTCGGCTTTCTTGATTTTCCTGAACACCGAGGAAATCTCCTCCTCTTCCGCGTCCAGGTCGGCGTACTCCTCGTGCACGTCGTCCAGCAACGCCTGCATGGTGGAATCGAGGTAGTATTCCCGCAGGCGTTGTTCGATGCGCGGGTCGTGCACGGAGCCGATGGCCAGCACGTCTTCTATGAGCAACCGCGTGGCGGCCGGGTATTCCGTGTTCATGCGCCGGAGCGAGGTGAAACTGTTCAACGAGACGTACTCGTCCACCAAACGGTCGTAACGGAAAATCCTCCCTCCCTTCTCCGGCTTGCTATCCGTCCACCACGAGGCAGACCGCCACCGACAAGAAGAAAGGCACACGGCCGCACTTATCAATATCAAGATAGCTCGCCTCAAAACTTATTATTCGTTAAATGCGCATACAAAAGTACAAATAAATAGGTTCATGGCAAACTTTTTTGCTAAAAAAGCAAAAAAAGACAATCGCGTGTATGGGCAGGTGTCGTTCGCGCGGGCTTCCGGTGCCATCCCGCCCCGCAACGCCTTTCAGGCTTGTCCGGTCCGGAGTGCCGTTCCCAAGTCGGAATATCTGCGGATTCCCCGGACGTAGTAAGCCCACAGGATGCTGAACCGGGCCTGCTCCGGTATCGGATCCGCCACCGTGAGCGACAGGTTCTCACGCCGCACGGCCGCGAAATCCTGCCTCCGCCTCCTGAAATCGGCCCGCGCCCGGAAAACGGCCAGGAAGGAACGTCTCTCTCCCCTAAGCAGGAACAGGAAGGCGGCCAGCCTGTCCAGCCAGAAGCGTCGGCGCATCACCGCCCCCAGACGCTTGTCGGGCAGGTTCTTGTAAAGCATATAAAGGTTGTTCCGGAAGTTGAGATAGGTCTTGTGCGGGTCTTCCTTGGGCAACGTGCCTCCCCCGACATGGTAAACCACCGACGACGGCACGCAGACGATGCCGTACCCGCGACTGCGCAACCGCCAGCAAAAGTCTATCTCCTCCATGTGGGCGAAGAAGCGGGCGTCCAAGCCTCCCGCGCGACGATAGACGTCAGCGCGCACCATCATGGCGGCACCGGTGGCCCAGAACACGGGCGTCACGTCGTCGTACTGTCCCTCGTCGGCCTCCACCGTGTCCATGATGCGCCCCCTGCAGAAAGGATAGCCCCAAGCGTCCATGTATCCGCCCGCCGCCCCGGCATACTCGAACTTGTCCGGCGCACGGAGGCTCAGAACCTTGGGTTGGCAGGCCGCCACGGCGGGGTGCGTATCCAAGTAACGCGACATCGGCGAGACCCAGTCGCCTCGCACCTCCACGTCCGAGTTCAGCAAGACGAAATATTCGGTCTCTATACAGGCCAACGCCCGGTTATACCCTTCGGCGAAGCCGTAATTCCGGTCGAACGGTATCGTCCTCACGTCGGGGAAAGCATCTGAAAGGAAGTCCAGCGAGCCGTCGGTGGAGGCGTTGTCGGCCACGTAAACCGCCGCCGGGGTGTGAGCCAGCACGCCGGGCAGGAAACGGCGGAGCATCTCTTTCCCGTTCCAGTTCAGGATGACCACGGCCACCTTTTCCATTTCCTTTCCTCCTTTTATAACAATGTGGCTCGCAGGGCCGACCCGTCGGCGTTGAATCCCCCCAGGCGCACGCGCACGACGTGGTTGTCCAAATCTGCCGCTGCGGGCAGCTCCACGCGCACGTAATTGGCCGTGAAGCCATGCATCACCCCCGCCGCCTTGGACTTTTCCAACAGCACCTCGGCCTCGGCTCCCACGTGACGCCGGTAAAACGCCTCCCTCTTCATGCCGGACAACCCCAGCATCCGCCGACAACGTCGGTGCTTCTCGCGCGGCGGGACGGGATTCCCTATCTTCAAGGCCGCCGTGCCGGGGCGTTCGGAATAGCTGAACACGTGCAACTGGCTCACGTCCAAAGAGCTGACGAAATTGAACGTTTCCTCGAAGTTCTCCTCCGTCTCGCCTCTCGTCCCCACAATCACGTCCACGCCGATGAAAGCATCGGGCATCAACTCCTTCACCCTCGCCACCTTGGCGGCGAAGAAGGCCGTGTCGTAGCGTCTCCGCATGAGCCTCAGCACCTCGTCGCTGCCGCTCTGCAACGGGATGTGGAAATGGGGCATGAACGCGCGCGACCTCGCGCAATAGGCCAGCACTTCCTCCGTCAGCAGGTTGGGTTCGATAGAAGATATGCGGTAACGGACTATTCCTTCCACCGCGTCGAGAGCCTTCACTAACTCCGCGAAGCTCTCCCCCGTGGTCTTGCCAAAGTCGCCGATGTTCACTCCCGTCACCACTATCTCGCGCGCACCCTCCGAGGCCGCCTGTTCCGCCTGCCGCACCAGCGAGGCTATGCTTCCGTTGCGGCTGCGTCCGCGGGCGTAAGGGATTGCGCAGTACGTGCAATAATAGTCGCAACCGTCCTGCACTTTCAGGAAATAGCGCGTCCGGTCGCCGCACGAGCAGGAGGGCACGAAAGTGCGGATGTCCTTCACCGGCACGGTATGCGCCTCATGCACGGCATCTTCCGTCCTGCGCCGTGCCGCCGCCGACCGGGACAGGCGTTCTTCCAGGTAGCGCAGTATGTCTCCTTTCTGTTCCGCCCCCAGCACCAGATCCACCCCTTCGATGGCGGCAACCTGCTTCGGCCGGAGCTGGGCGTAACAACCCGTCACCACCACGAACGCCCCGGGATGTCGTTTCACCAGCTTGCGGATGGCTTGCCGGCATTTGTGGTCGGCCGCATCCGTCACGGAGCACGTATTCACTACGCAGATGTCGGCACGCTCCCCGTCGCACGCCGTCCTGACCCCCATCTCGCCCAGCAAACGCCCGATTGTGGAAGTTTCCGCGAAGTTCAACTTGCAACCCAGCGTGAAGTACGCGGCTGTCTTATTCTCGAATACGGTTGCTCCTGTCATGTCACCAACGTGCCGTCCGGCCTCATATCGCCGTTTCTCCCGCAAAGTTACACAATTCTCCGGAACGGGGCGCGGCGCATGCCGAAATTTGATGACGTATGGTTCTGGCTCGTCGTTTGTCGGTTCGCCGTTTGTCGGCAACATTATTTCAAAAGGGCTTTGGCATACACCGATATCAACGCGTTTACCTTTTGTTCTGCTATCAATCCAATCGCTGTCACTGTTCTGCCAAAGGTTACCGTACCATTCAATACTCGTTATCGTAGGCTGTCAGGCAGGCCATGGCATCCTTCTGCTCTTCTTGAAGTTTTCCCTTGAAGCGGACAGATATACAGTGCCCGTGATTGGTTTTATCGCGAGATATTGTCAGTAAACGGCATCCCGCTGAATTGGACTTTTGAGGGACGACTATTATGGTCTTGACCGAGTTTCTAACGGGAACGACAACCCGACGACAGCCTCGGCCGCGGGTCTTGCCATACGCCCCTGCGGCAACCTTTCCATGAGAAAGAAGTCGGTGGAACGTTCCGTCAAGGTTAAGATGGCGTGTCCACATTGATTTACGATGGTATCCGCCTCCCAATCGTTGAAACGTTTGCCGCCAGCTTCCGCAGGACGGTTGTGTATGCCGTACGGCTCGTGATGCCCGTTGCCTTGGCTGGCCTGAGCCATCTTAGCCGGCGGCGTACTTGAGAGCGGTGCGGTGGGTGGCTGATCGGCTCCCCCCCTCCGATCCCGCATGGATGTGATTGTGGATAGCCTGCTTACGAACATACACACCCTCCTTGTGCAACACACCCACTGTCTGACCGAGAGACCGGTATTCCTCCCCAATCATCCAATCCACGCGCCACCGGAACATGTCCGGCTTGCAGTGGTTTCCCACGAAACCGTACCTGCGGGAGTTGCATCCGGCTTTCGCCCGCTTCCACACACACGCCTACACAATTTCATGATGAACATTTGCTCTGCACTCACCGCTTACCGCTTCTTCGACAACAAACCCGAGGCACTGCCCCTACATCTCGAAAGGACAGGGCAACTTGACTTGTTCTAATTGGAGCGATAAATTATCCCGAACTCGCGTATAATCTGAGTTTGCCATAGCTTCATTGGCATTGAAAAAGTTTGTTGATACAATTGTTCTTTTTCAAATAGATTCGGATTTCGTACCTGTGCGAAATTGGCAAGAAGAGGGAGTATAGATTTTATTTTTGACCCGATAGATGCAAATGTGAAGCCACAATTGTTCGAGCATTCCCTCACCTTCACCAAGTAGGGCTTCCTCGTTTGGGAAACGGGAGTTCGGGAGGGGAGGAGGGGAGAAGGAAGGCATGATTTTCATACTGATGCATACTGATGCTTATTTTTTAATCGTTTATTTTCATTTATTATGATGATTGGATACTAAAAACGGGTATATGCTTTCTTGAAAAGGTACAGGCCAGAATGAACGCAAGGGCAAGAGACAAACTGAAATTCCCGGCACCGAAACGCAAATACTTCAAGCATTTCCTCTAATTTTGCACTTGCCAGTCAACCCCGCGTTTTGAAAAAAGACAAACCAAATGAAAAAGGCTGTTAAATTGCTTGGACGTTTGCCGCAAAAAAGCTATCTTTGTAACCGTTGATGTGCCGGAAAGCTCCGGAAGAGCGTCCGATACAAGAATTCATTCCTCATGGCGAAAGTCCCGACTGCATTGAAATCGTCCGCGTTTCAAGGGGATTCACGGGGGCAGTCGGTTGTCGTGAAAAGAAAGACCAAGGCTATGGGGGATAAGAACGAAGCATTTGCGAAACATGATTTGCGAACTTTATAAAAACAATTTTAATGTTTTTCGACAGCAGAAAAATTAAGATGGCAACGGTCGCCGGGCTGGCCATGTTGAGCATACCGGTTGCGGGGCAGGACTTGTTGGCTCGGCAAGCACCGATAGACAAGAAGATGAGGGCAGTGGACTCGGTCGCCCTGCAACGATTAATCGGCGACGAACAACTTGAGAACCCGGCGTTCGGCCTTTATCCCGATTGGAATAACCAATACGTCCACCGTTACGACGTGGAAATGCCGGAAGAATACAAGATAGACTTGCGGCATTTCTGCATGCCGACACCAAGCACGAGAATCACTTCCGATTACGGTTATCGTGCCAGTTTCCGCCGTCAGCACAAGGGGCTCGACATCAAGGTTTACATCGGCGATACCATACGCTCGGCGTTTAGCGGGAAAGTGCGCATCGTGGATTACGAAAGGAGAGGCTACGGCAAATATGTCGTGATACGGCATCCGAACGGCCTCGAGACCATTTACGGGCATCTGTCCAAGCACCTTGTGCGCGAAAACCAAATCGTGGAGGCGGGCGAACCCATCGGCCTGGGAGGCAACACGGGGCGTTCCACGGGCTCACACCTACATTTCGAGACGCGCTTCCTCGGAGAGGCTATCAACCCCGCCGAAATGTTCGACTTCGTGGCGCAGGACGTGACGGGGGACTATTATATATTTCGTTCCGGCAAGAGACAGTCTGAAGTGGATGAGAACGCCGCAGGTATCCGCCCGAAGCCATCCGCCAGACCTCGCACAAGAGTGCACCGCGTGAAGTCGGGAGAGAACCTTTCCGTGATAGCCGCGAAACACGGCACCACGGTGGCCAAGCTGTGCAAGTTGAACGGCATATCCCGCAATTCCATGTTGCGCCCCGGGCAAATCCTCAGATATTCCTGACAGCGCAAGGCAGGTTTCGTCGGCTTGATTGATTTTCCGCCATGTGCGGTGTCCGTGCCTTTTCGCCGCGGGGTTCATTGCGAAAGGGGCAAGGGATATATCACGAAAACATATGAGCCTTTCTCAAGGTCGCGACCGGACAGGTTCGGCGAACCAAAAGAAGAAGTCGGCCTCCTATCCTTTGACACGGAGAGGAGGCCGGTATCGAAATGACAGACATTTCAAGCGAGTCCTATAAACTTTGCAAAGTCCGACTCGGCAGAGTCAGACTGGAAAAATGAAAAGGCACACCGT